>JACQTO010000026.1 GCA_016210745.1 Betaproteobacteria bacterium | reverse complement strand
GACCTGCCCCTTAGGAGGGGGCTGCTCTATCCACTGAGCTACCGGGGCCGAGAGCCGCGATTTTACGCCATTCATGCCACAGATCCCTTCGACTTCGATTCGCGACCCGGACATCAGGCTGTCGCACGCCTCCGATGGATCGCAACTGATCGAACTGACAGGCGCCTGGGATATCCGTGCGCTCCCTTCGCGAGCGGCCTCGCTCAGCCGGGAACTTGCGCGAATGGCGCGCAGAGCGCCCGCGCGCTGGGACCTGACGCAGGTGCAGCGGCTCGATCATGTGGGGGCGCTGCTCATCTGGCGTGCCTGGAGCAAACGGCGGCCGGAATTGCTCGCGCTCAATTCCGCGCACCAGATGTTTTTTGCCAATCTCGAGGGCGGAGAAGCACTGGTTCGTCTGGGGTGGCGGATCGACTTGCTGGCGCCGGTGCGCTCGCTCGGGGCCGCGATGATGTCCACGCTCGGCCACTTTGTTTCGGGGCTGCAACTCTTCGGCCAGATGCTCATCGACTCGGCCGTGCTGCTTCGCCACCCCGAGCGCGGTCCGTGGCGGGAGATTTCCGCGAGCATCTATCGCACCGGCACCCAGGCGCTGGGCATCACCGCCGCGGTCGGGTTTCTGATCGGCATCGTTCTGTCCTATCTCTCGTCGGAGCAGTTGAAGCTGTTCGGCGCCAACGTGTTCATCGTCAATATTCTCGGCATCGGCATCATCCGCGAAATGGGGCCGGTGATCTGCGCCGTCCTGGTCGCGGGGCGCTCCGGTTCGGCGATCACGGCGCAACTTGGCGTGATGCGCGTGACCGAGGAGTTGGACGCCCTCGCCGTGATGGGGATTCCCTATACCGTGCGGCTGATCCTGCCCAAGGTGCTCGCGCTTGGGATCGCACTGCCGCTCTTGATTCTGTGGACTTCCGCCGTCGCGCTCGTCGGCGGTGCGATCTCGGCGAACCTGCAGCTCGACATCAGCATGCGCAGTTTCTTTGCTTCGCTGCCGGCGGTAGTGCCGACGGTCAACGTCTGGCTCGGCATTGGCAAGGGAGTGGTGTTCGGCGTGCTGATCGCCCTCGTCGCCTGCCATTTCGGGCTGCGCATCAAGCCCAATACCGAAAGCTTGGGTGCCGGAACCACGAGCTCGGTGGTGACATCGATTACGGTCGTTATCCTCGCCGACGCCGTGTTCGCGGTGCTGTTCAACGACGTGGGCATCGCGTTGCAATGAACACGCCTGCGCCGGTGATCGAAGTAAAGGGATTGTGGACGCAATTCGGCGACTACGTGGTGCATCGCGATCTCGACCTGTCGGTGCTGCCCGGAGAAGTGGTGTCGCTGGTCGGCGGCTCGGGCAGCGGCAAGACCACGCTGATGCGCCAGATGCTCGGCCTCGAGCAACCGGCGAGGGGCAGCGTGAGCGTTTTCGGCATCCCCTTGCATGGATCGCCGAAAGAGACGCTGAAAAAGATCCGCCGCCGCTGGGGCGTGCTGTTCCAGGAAGGAGCGCTGTATTCCGCATTTTCCGTATTCGACAACATCGCGCTGCCCCTGCGGGAGCTGAGGGCTTTCGACGAGGGATTCATCCACGACATGGTGATGCTGAAACTCGACATGGTCGACATCGAGCGGCGCCATGCGCACAAGATGCCGGCCGATCTCTCCGGGGGCATGGTCAAGCGAATCGCGCTTGCCCGCGCGCTGGTCCTGGAGCCCGAGCTGGTATTCCTGGACGAGCCCACTGCGGGACTCGATCCGGACCGAAGCGAATCTTTTGTCAGATTGATCCAGGGGCTGCACGAGCAGCTTGGCTTGACAGTGGTGATGGTGACGCACGACCTGGACACCTTGGTATCGCTCTCGGACAAGATCGCGGTGCTGGCCGAGCAGCGAGTGATCGTCTACGGGGAACTGTCCGAGGTCGTACAGGTAGATCACCCGTTCATCCGCAATTTTTTCCTCGGGGAACGAGGTCTGCGCGCGCTCGCAGGGGCGCGCGACCAGGTACCGGGGCGGGCAATACAGGAAAACTAGAGGCAAGGGAGAACGATATGGAAAATCGGGCGTACGCCCTGGCGGCGGGCCTATTTACGTTGTTGCTCGGCGCGGCATTGATCGGCGTTGCATTCTGGTTCAGCAAGGACGATATCAAGCTGGTGCCCTACATGGTCTCCACGAATTCGTCGGTCGCCGGCCTCAAGGTCGAGGCGCCGGTTCGCTATCGCGGGGTCGAGGTGGGCAAGGTCGAATCCATTCGCATAGATCCGGGCAGCAACGGGGACATTCATATTCGGCTCGGAATCAGCGAAGACACGCCGATCACCAAGAGCACTTTCGCGCGTCTCGGCTATCAGGGGGTCACCGGACTCGCCTACGTGGCCCTGGACGACAGCGGCGCGTCCACCGAGCCGATGAAGAGTTCGCCCTGGAACATGGCCGAAATAAGACTTCAGCGCTCCATCGTCGATTCAGGCGAAGACCTGATCAGCGCATTGGGCGAGATAGCCGATAAGGCGAACTCGATCCTCGGTGAGGACAACCAGCAAGCGGTAAAGCGTTCGCTGGCGGGACTGGAGAAGGCGACCCTGCGCGTGGCGACGATCGCCGAGAAAATGGAGCCCGGCATTGCCGCCGTGCCGGCGCTGATCGGCGACGCGCGCGGGGCGCTCGGGGATGCCCGCAGTGCCCTGGGCAATGCGAACCGGCTGATGACCAGCCTGGATGGCCTTGCGCTCAAGATCGATGAACGCGTGGAAACGCTCAATCGCGTCATCAAGAGCGTCGAGGAGGTGGGGGTCGCGGCGCGCTCGGTCAATGACGAAACCGTGCCCCGGGTCAACGCGCTGGTGGAGGAACTGCATCGTGAAACGAAGGCTGTCGACCGGCTGATCAACGCTTTGGGCGAGCAACCGCAAAGCATCGTTTTTGGTGCGCCTCTGGGCAGTCCGGGACCGGGAGAACCGGGATTTATCGCGGGGGAAGCAAGATGAAAGACGAGAAACTGTCCCCGTCGATCGGAATCGCCTTGTGCCAGTCATCCCCGCAAAAGCGGGGATCCAGTGGACGATGGACTTTCCTGGATTCCCGCTTGCGCGGGAATGACGCTAACGGTCTTAATCGGCATCTTTGCAGACTTTGGATAGTGATCGCGGCCGCAGCACTCGCCGGGGGCTGCGCCATCGGCGCTAATTCCCGCCTTGAGATCGCGAGTTACGATTTCGGGCCAGCGCCTTCCTTTGGCGCGAAAACGCTGCTATCGCGACCCGTGGTGGTCTACGATGTCAGCGCGCCGGCGTGGATGGACACTCCCGCGATTTTCTATCGGCTCGCTTATCGCGATCCGGCGCGGCCACAGGCGTACGCGAATAATCGCTGGGTTATGCCGCCGGCGGCCCTGCTGACCAGCCGGCTCCGCCAGCGGCTGTCGGGGGCAAGCAGCGCCGGGGTCGTCGTGCCCGCCGACGCGATTCGCACCGAAGCCGCGCTGCGGGTCGAACTGGATGACTTTGCGCAAGTGTTCGACGCCGCGGATCGCAGCCGGGCGCTAGTGCGGGTGCGCGCAACGCTGGTGGGCGGCCGGATCGGAATCCTCCAGCGCTCCTTCAGCGTCGAGAAAGCGGTGACGTCGGCGGATGCCGAAGGTGGCGTACGCTCGCTTGCCGCGGCGAGCGACGAAGTGATCGAGCAACTGCTCGAGTGGCTCGCCGCGCAACTGAAAGGCTGAACCCGGGATTGAGGATTAGTCGCTTACAAGTGTACTGTTGACAGATTTGGTTTCCAAATTCGTCTCCCCTTTTCATGCAGTTGCACGCAACTGCATGAAAAGGGGAGATTGATAAACGGCAAAACCAGCTTCACTGGTTCCGGCTCGTCCGGCTTAGGGATTGAGTGAAAGACCGCATAACTCCTGGCCGGGCATAGTGCTTGCCTCGGTGCGCTAATCCTAATGCCCATGGGGTTCGCCCAATCGCGCTGCATTTTGGCCACGCGAGGACTAGAATAATCCCATTCAATACTTGGCATAAACCCTGGGCTTCACATGAGCGGGCAAGAAAAGATCCTTTCAATTCTCGGTCTGGTGATACTCGCGATTATCCTGGCGGTCGTTTTTCGCGCCTATTTGACCCCCGCGATGATGATCGACTTCGCCACGCTTCGGCTGTGTGGCTGAAGAGGCAGGAGCCAGGATTCAGGATCTCGGGGGAAGTTAGCCGTGCGCAGCGCGGCCCTAAATCCTAAATCCTGCCTTTTGAATCCTGCCTCATGGACTTCAGCTCCGTCCTTGATTTCTGGTTCGGCGCCGCGGATTCGGCCGAGCGCGGCCGGGCAAGGAAGTGCTGGTTTACCAAAGATGCGGGGTTCGACGCACAGATTCGCTGCCATTTTCTGGGTCTGCACGAGGCGGCGTGCCGCGGAGATCTCGCCGCCTGGGAGCGGGGAGCGCTGTCGGCGCTCTCGCTTGTCGTCACGCTGGACCAATTTTCGCGCAACCTGTTTCGCGGCACGGCACGCGCCTTTGCCGGCGATCCTCTCGCGATGCGCGTCGCGCGCAGCATGATCGCAGACGGCTTCGACTCGCGGCTGCGCCCGGTGGAGCGCTGGTTTGTCTTCGCGCGTTTCGGCCGATTTCCACACCGCAACGATGTCCTCGGCAGGGTATCCACTGCCGAGGAGGTCGAGTTTCTCCGGCAGCCTGGTTCGTCGTTCTAGAAAAATGGGGTCAGAGTAACTTTTCCTCGACCGCAATTCGGCAATGTAAGGACATAGCGAAAAGTTACTCTGACCCCATTTTTCGCGACCCCGGATGGAAACGCTTTCGCGGCGCTGCCCGGCACGCGATAATGAGTGACCAATTGCATATGAGAGAAACGTGCCGCATTCCATACCCGAGGCGCCATCAGAATGGGTGGCGCGCTTCGCGCCCTTGATACCGGCCGGCGGAAGGGTGTTGGATCTTGCCTGCGGCCATGGCCGCCACGCGCGGCATCTGCGTGAGCTCGGCTATCGGGTCGTGGCGATCGATCGCGATCAGGAGGCGCTGCGCTCGCTTGAGGGAATCGACGGCATCGAATCGCGCCTGATCGACATCGAGTCCGAACCTTGGCCGTTTCGCCCGCAAAGCTTCGATGGCATCGTGGTAACCAATTACTTGCACCGGCCGCTGTTTGGGCACCTTTTCGCTGCGTTGCGCGAGGGTGGCGTGTTGATATACGAAACCTTCGCTACGGGGAACGAACAGTTCGGACGACCATCGAACCCGGAATTCCTGCTGCGGCGCAGCGAGCTTCTGGAGCGAGTGATGCCTGAGCTCGAAGTGGTGGCTTTCGAGCAAGGTATCGTCTCCCGACCCAAACCGGCGGTGGTGGAGCGGATCTGCGCGATTGCGGCCGGTGCCCCGTGGGGGTCCCTGGATCGTCGTTAAGGCGAAAGGCGCGCAGGGTTTGGGGTAAAATTTAACATTTCGTCAGGAATGAGACGCGCCATGTTAACTGGGAGCATCGTAGCGATTGTCACGCCCATGCACGACGACGGGGGGCTGGACCTCGCCCGCTTCAAGGCATTGATCGACTGGCACATTGCCGAGGGCACCGACGGAATAGTCGTGGTCGGCACCACCGGTGAATCGCCTACGGTCGATTTCGACGAGCACAAGGATTTGATCCGCGTGGCGGTCGAGCACGCCGCAGGCCGCATCCCCGTCATTGCCGGGACTGGCGCGAACTCTACTGCGGAGGCGATCGAGCTCGCCGAGTCGGCAAAGAAGTCCGGAGCCAACGCCAGCCTGTCGGTGGTGCCCTATTACAACAAGCCGACGCAAGAAGGTCTGTACCGTCATTTCCGCACCATCGCGGAAGCTGTGAACATGCCGCACATCGTCTACAACGTCCCCGGACGTACGGTTGCCGACATCAGCAACGAGACGGTACTTCGCTTGGCACAAATCCCGAACATCACCGGTCTCAAAGACGCTACAGGGAATCTTGAGCGCGGCGCGGACCTTCTGCGGAAGGTGCCGAAGGGCTTTGCGGTCTTCAGCGGCGACGATGCCACGGGACTCCCGCTCATGTTACTGGGTGCCCATGGCGTAATTTCCGTCACCGCCAACGTTGCGCCACGGCTGATGCACGAGATGTGCGCCGCCGCGCTCGCGGGCGAATTGCGATCGGCGCGCGAGGCGCATTTTCGGCTGATGCCGCTGCACCAGAAGCTGTTCGTAGAGGCCAATCCGATCCCCGTTAAGTGGGCTGCAGCTCAAATGGGATTGATCGGCATGGGCGTTCGCCTTCCGCTTACGCCGCTGTCGCCGCAATACCACGAGGTCGTCCGGCAGGCGATGCGCGAGGCCGATTTGAAACCAGTGCAAGCCCTACGCGTGGCTGAAGGACGGACGGCATGAGGCGAATATGGCTTGCGGGTTCGTTGGCACTCGCGGTTGCCGGGTGCGGCGGCTCGCTCCTCGAAGGCGCCAAGGTCGAGTACAAATCGGCCGGCAAATTGCCCTCGCTGGAAATCCCGCCGGATCTGACCTCACCTACGCGCGATAACCGCTATCAGATTCCGGACGTCGGCCCCACGGGTCCGGCGACCTTCTCGGCCTATAACGCCGAGCGCAGCGGCGCGGCGCGCGCTGGCGCGAGCGAAGTGCTGCCTTTGGTAGAGCAGGTCAGAGTCGAGCGATCGGGCTCTCAGCGCTGGTTGGTGGTACCGCAGGCCCCGGAGAAGGTCTGGCCCGTGGTCAAGGAGTTCTGGCAGGAACTGGGGTTTCTCATCAAGCTCGAGATTCCGGAAGCGGGTGTGATGGAGACAGACTGGGCCGAGAATCGTGCAAAGATTCCGCAGGATTTCATCAGAAACACGATTGGCAGGTTTATCGAGGGTGCGTATTCGACCTCGGAGCGCGACAAGTTCCGCACGCGCCTGGAGCGCGGCACGGAAGCCGGTACCAGCGAGATCTATATCAGTCATCGCGGTGTAGTCGAGGTCTACACCAACGAAAAGCAGGATCTTACCGTGTGGCAGCCCCGGCCGTCGGACCCGGAGTTGGAGGCGGAATTCTTGCGCCGCCTGATGGTGCGCTTGGGTGTGGAAGAGTCGAAAGCGCGCGCACAGGTCGCCGGCAATCAGCGCATCGAACGTGCCAAGCTGGTTCGTACCCAGGCCGGTGCTGGTGTGCTCGAGCTCGCGGAACCGTTCGACCGCGCTTGGAGGCGAGTGGGACTTGCGCTTGACCGCGTCGGTTTCACCGTCGAGGACCGCGACCGGTCCAACGGCACCTATTTCGTCCGTTACGTCGATCCCGAGAAGGATGCGCAGAACAAGGAGAAAAGCGAAGGATTGATGTCGCGGCTGATGTTCTGGCGCTCGAAGGACCCCGCGCGCTCGGCGGAGCAATATCGTGTGCAGGTAAAGGATGCGCCCAATGAATCGGCGCAGGTGCTGGTGCTCGGCAAGGAAGGTGCGGCGGACACATCCGAAACCGCGAGCAAGATTCTCACTCTGCTGCACGATCAGCTGAAGTAGTCGTGCGTTCCGATTGGCACGATCGACGTTAGGAACCGGGCGTGCGTTTTGCTTCGCTCGGTAGCGGCAGTGAAGGTAATGGGCTTGTAATCGAAGCGGGGACGACCCGGGTTCTCCTTGACTGCGGTTTTTCCCTGCGCGAAACCTCGCGCAGGCTTGCGCGACTGGGGCTCGCGCCCGGAGACCTCTCCGCAATCCTCGTTACCCACGAACACAGCGATCACGCCGGAGGCGTCTTCGCACTTGCGCGCCGCTATGCGCTTACGGTATGGATTACCCACGGGACGCTCTCGGCGCTGCGCGATTGCGATAGCGAGGCCGATCGCGAGGCGAGCTTCAAATTGATTCGCGCCGAGGCTGAGTTCGCTATCGGCGATCTCTCGCTGCTGCCGTTCACCGTTCCGCACGATGCACGGGAACCGGTTCAATTCGCCGCGTCCGATGGCGCTCGATGGCTTGGCGTGCTTACCGACGCCGGTTGCACGACGCCGCACTTGGAGGAGGTGCTGACGGGTTGCGACGCGCTGGTATTGGAGACCAATCACGATGCCGAAATGCTGCGTGCCGGCCAATATCCTCCCGCCCTCAAAGCGCGTATCTCGGGCCGTTACGGACATCTCGACAACGCTTCCTCTGCAGCGATTCTTGCAGCGCTGGATCGCAGCCGGTTGCAGCACCTGGTCGCGGCGCATCTGTCCAAGCAGAACAACACGCCGCAGCTTGCGCGCGCGGCGCTAGCCGCAGTGCTCGACTGCCGCGAAGAGTGGGTGGGGGTGGCCAGCCAGGAGGAGGGATTCGGCTGGCGGGATATTGCCTGAACGCGGCGGGCAAGCGCCCAGGACGCACACGGCTGACCACTGGTGCCGGCGCGGAAAATAAAAAGCCGGCCTAGTTGCGGCCGGCTTTTTTTGCGTCAGCTGCGAGTTACTTCTTCGCGGCGGCGTCCTTGGCAGCGTCCGGTGCCGGTGCTGCAGCAGGCGCCGGTGCGTCCTTCGCCGCATCGGCGGCAGGAGCAGGAGCCGGTGCAGGAGCCGGAGCAGGAGCAGGTGCCGGAGCAGCCGGCGCGGGCGCCGGAGCCGGCGCGGGTTTCGGTTCTTCCTTGCCACAACCGGCGAGCGCCAGCGCGGCCAGAGCGGCGACAACAATGATACGTTTCATCTTGGTCTTCCCTTATTGATGTGGAGGAGCGGGTTCGGCACAGCGCAGGGCCGGTCGAACACGAAATTATATCAAATCCTGCACGCCGGGAAACCCCTGCACAACGGTCATAGACCCGTCTTGCTCGCGAAGACCGCAGGAAAAGAACTCTCCCAAATCTGGTCGAACCGGTCCCGCATCGCGTGACCTTCGTTGGGATCGTCCAGCAGCAGCACTCCGCGCGACTGGGCCGCCGCTGGCCGGCGCACGACGTTTCCGTCGTCGGCGATCACGAAGCAGTCCTGCGCCCGGGCAGCTTCGCCCTGGGTGCGTTGAATGAGCAAGCCGGCCGGAAAGGTGGAGATCAAGCGCAGCAATCGGGCACAGCGCGTGTTCACGTACTCGACATCATGCAGCGCGATGCGCACGCGGTGGTTCCGGTTGCTCGCCAGCAGGCGGCGCAGGAGGTCGATTCGGTCCGGCGCATTGAAATCTAGCATGAGCAAATCCGGGTCGAAAACGCGCAGATCAGACTTGGCTATCGCAAGCAATTGGTCGACCGCGGCGAGGTATTCGCTCCGCGTGGTGAGCAAGGTTCGCTGCGGCGTCGGGGGAGGTTCCAGGCTATTCATCGCGCAGGCCTCTTGGGAATCGAATCGTCAAGATACCAGGGGCCGAACATGCTGAAAAGGGCCCTGTCGGGCATTTGGGGCCCCGGATCCGAAATCACCGGAGCCATGAGCAGCGACTGTGCTTTTTTCACGCGGGAAACGCGTAGCGGCTGTCGATATTTTGTCGGCCTGGATTCAATTTTTATCGGACTTGACTCCAAACTTCGCGGATGCATTAGAATCAGCGCCGAACCTGAGACGCTACCCATGCTTGAAGTAGGACAACCTGCGCCGCTTTTTTCTCTCCCCGACGCCGACATGGAGTCGGTGGAGCTGGGGACGTTCCGCGGCAAGAAGAACGTCGTGCTCTATTTCTATCCGCGTGACGGAACGCCGAGCTGCACGCTGCAGGCGACTGAATTTTCGGATCACGAGGGGGAATTCGCGCGCCATAGCTGCGTCGTGCTCGGAGTCAGCCCCGACGACTGTTTGTGTCACGCGAAGTTTCGCGACGACAACGGCGTGTCCATTAGGTTGCTGGCCGACACCGAGGGCGAAGTGTGCAGGAAATACGGAGTACTGCAGGAGGGAGAAACGAACGGAGGGCGAAAGAGCTCGGTTACCCGCGCGACTTTCGTCATCGACAAGAAGGGCGCCTTACGGCACGCGCTCTACGACGTGAACCCGAAGGGGCACGCGCTCGAGGTGCTGCATCTGGTCAAGGCGCTGCGCTGACGTGGTCGTCTGCAAGAATGCGGTGGTGTGCCTCCAAATCGAGATCTCGGATATCTGGGGCAACCTGATCGAGAAGCCGTCGGAACCGGTGTATTACCTGCACGGCGGCTATGGCGACATTTTTCCGGCGGTCGAGGCGGCACTCGAAGGCAAAGCGGAAAAGCATCACGCTGTAGTTCGGCTGGAGCCCGAGGACGCATTCGGCGATTACGATGAAAACCTGCTCCAGATCGCTGCGCGCGGACAATTCCCGGAGGGGCTCGAGGTCGGCATGCGTGTGGAGGGGAGGAACGACGCCGCCGACGAGGGCACGATCTTTACCGTGACCGATATCGCCGAGGACAAGGTGGTGCTCGATGGCAATCATCCGCTGGCGGGCATTGCACTGCAGTTCTCCTGCACCGTCGTTGACGTGCGGCCGGCCGGCGAAGCCGAAATCGCCAACGGCTCGGCCGACGATCCCGCCTCGGTGATCATGCGCGTTCTGCCTTAGAACCTCTCTTCGAGAACGCTCACCGGCGGCGATACTACCCGGCAAGAATGGACGATCGGCATTGATCGTCCCCTCATGCCGCGACAAGCGTCGAGCGCCCGGCGGATGGCTTCAATTCAAAGCGCCGATCGTGGAAGGCAGCCACCGCCGGCCGGTGCGCGATGCTGACCAGAGCCGAGCGCGGCAAGTGCTCGCGCAGGAGTCCGTAGAGGTGCGCTTCGGTCGGCTCGTCGAGCGACGACGTGGCCTCGTCCAGAAACAGCCAGTCGGGGCGGTTCAGGAGTGCGCGTGCGATCGCCAGCCGTTGTTGCTCGCCGCCGCTCATAGACATTCCCCAGTTTCCCTGTTCATCCAGGCGATCGGCGAAGGCGCCCAGGCTGCACGCGGCGAGTGTTTCGCGCAGGGTGTTATCGTCAAATGCGTTCGCGGCCGCGGGAAACGATACGGCTTGTCGCAGCGTGCCGATCGGCAGGTAGGGTTTTTGCGGCAAGAACAAAACGCGCGCGCCCGCGGGGATAGTGACCTCTCCCTTGCCGAAGGGCCAGATGCCGGCCAGGGCGCGGAACAGCGTGCTCTTCCCGCTGCCCGAAGGCCCGCTGATCAGCACCCGCGATCCTCGCTCAATCCGGAATGAAGTATCGGTGAGGATCGCGCGGCCGACAGTCCCGTCGCCGGCGGGAAGCGCCAGGTCCAGGTGTTCCGCGCGCAGGTCCGCCGAGCCGGAGGTCGCGATCCGGATGCCTCTCGATTCCTCCGCTTCCTGCGTGGCTTTCTGCAGTGCCGATTGGAAGGTGAGCAGGCGGTCGACGCTCGCTTTCCACCCCGCCAGAGTCCCGTAGGTATTGACGAACCACGACAGCGCTCCCTGCACTTCGCCGAATGCGTTGGCGATCTGGGTCAGCCCTCCCAAAGTGATGGAGCCCGCAAAGAAGCGCGGTGCAGCGACTACGAAGGGGAAGATGATCGCGATTTGGGCGTATCCCGCGGTGAAGTAGGTAAGGCGTTTGGTGTAGCGCATCAGTTCCCACCAATTTGCGCGGATCAACTCGAAGCGCGCGAGCAGTCCCTGCTGCTCAGGGGACTCCCCGCGATAGAGTGCGACCCCTTCTGCGTGCTCGCGCAGCCGCACCAGGTTGAAACGGAAGTCGGCCTCGCGCTGCTCTCTCTGGAAACTCAGGCCGATGAGCGGCCGGCCGATGTAATGGGTGAGCACGCTTGCAGCCACGGCGTAGAGGAGCGCAGCCCAGAGCATGTATCCGGGTATGACGATTTCGCTCGTCCCGAGCATGAATACGAGCGGTCCGGAGACGCTCCAAAGAATGGCGATGAACGATATCAGCGTGACCACCGAGGTCAGGAGTCCCAAAGCCAGACTCAGCGTGCCGTCGGTGAACAGCCGCAAGTCCTCGGCGATGCGCTGGTCGGGGTTGTCGGTACCCCGACTGATGAGCTCAAGGCGGTAATAGACTTGCTTGTCCAGCCATTCGCCCAGGTACTCTCGGGTGAGCCACACGCGCCAGCGCATCTCGAGCATCTGGGTCAAATAGATTTTGTACACCGCGGCGGCGATATAGATCACTGCGAGCAGGCAGAAATACAGGAGCAGATCCTTGAAATCCGCGAAGTTCTTCTGCTCGAGGGAGTTGTAGAACTGCCGGTTCCAGTCATTGAACAGCACCGCGAGGTAGACCAAGCCCAAGGTCAATGCCACTATTGCGGCGAGCAGCCCGCGCGCCAGCCAGCGCTCCTCGGAGAACCAATAGGGATTGGCGAGCTTCCACACCTTGCCGAGAAAGGTCGTTGCGTCGATAAGAAGCCGGCTTTTCATAGTCGGTGCGTCCTGGATTGAGGCCTAGGTAAGAGAAGAGGCTAGCCAAATATATTGAAATTTGGCTTCCAGTGTTGCGATGTTGCGCGGACGAAAAGCCGTCCGCGCGGATCGTCGATTGAGCACCGATGAAAAAAACAACCCAGCGCAAAAGACGAT
>JACQTO010000029.1 GCA_016210745.1 Betaproteobacteria bacterium | reverse complement strand
CGTTCCTCTATAAGCCGTGCCGCGTGCTCGGCGCGCTCGGCACCAAGAACAACCAGGAGACCACCTGGGTCAGCACGCTCGATGTGGACAATTTCGATCCTTATCGTCCGGGAATGGACGGGTGCTTCAAGTGCCCGGTACAGTGCCGCGCCCGAAACGATATGACCCCGGAGGGCAAGGGCGGATGGGGCGCCAAGGCATTGAAGGGCCTGAAGGGCAACGCCAGCTACGACAAGCCCCAAGCCGACATCCAGCATGAGCGCGAGCGGACCTACAACGGAATCCGCGGCGACGGCAAGTTCGACCGCTACGACAAGGGCGACGGACCTGAATTCACGACGCTGGGCAGGATCGGACCGACGCTCGGCGTCAAGGAACCCGAGCAGGTGATGCGCCTGAACAATATCATCAACGATCTCGGGATCGACTCGGCAGGCATCGGCGGCGCCGTCGCCTGGGCGATGGAGCTCTACCAGCGCGGCATCATCACGCAGAAGGACACCGGAGGCCTCGATCTCACCTGGGGCAATTACGAGGCAATCGAGAAACTCTTTTTCATGACCGCCAAGCGCGAGGGGTTCGGCGACACCATTGCCGATACGGCGCGCGCGGTCGAGCGCGGCAAGTATCCGCAAGAGGCGCTGAAATACCGCATGGCGGTAAAAGGGCTGTTTCAGTCCGATCCCCACGATGCCAGGATTCTCAAGGGTTTTGCACTGGGCTTGGCTGTGGCTACGCGCGGATTCGATCATCTTCGCAGCCGTCCCACGCTGGAGATCAACGCGCGGGTCAACGACGACCCTGAGTACAAGGCGCAGCTCTACGGCGGATTTGTGTCGGCACAGCCCAACAGCTACGAAGGCAAGGAGCAGGCGATTCGCAAGTGCGAGGACAGCTATGCGATCGGCGACTCGGTCGGGATGTGCCGCTTCGATACCAAGCTTTTCAACTCACCGACCCTGCCCGATAGCAGCGACTTCGCCGATCAGGTGAATGCCCTCACCGGCGTCGGCATAGACAAGGACGAAATCGACCGAATCGGGCGCAATATCATCGCACTGGAGCGGCTGCTCAATTTCCGCCTGGGCTTGCGAGTGAGCGACGATACGCTGCCCGTGCGCTGGTTCGACGAAGCGATTACCGTCGGACCGTTCAAGGGCGAGAAGATCGACCGCAAGGAATTTGAATTGCTGAAGTCGCGCTACTACAAGTTGACCGGGCTTAACGCCGGGGGCATTCCCGGTTCCGACTGGCACGAAAAACTCGCGCGGGCCACCACCGGGTTCTCGGTGCGTGTGGAGGTACCGGTAAGCATGCCCGGCGTGTCCGAGCACGACATCATCGTCGACGAGCCGGTGTCCAACGTGGTCGAGCTGCGTGCTGCGATTCAGCGGCGCTTTCCCGAAGCCGCCGGCTTTCTTTCCGACCGCACTCTTAGTGTGGCTATCAACGGCGAGACATTGTTGTCCGGCGAGGCCGGCACGCCGGTCAAGAGCGGGGATCGCGTCGCGCTAGTCCCCATGATCGCCGGAGGATGAGTAGTCACTTGCAAGTTTAGTGTTGGCAAATTTGGCGAAGACTTGGTTTCCAAATTCGTCTCCCCCTTTTCGTGCAGTTGCAAGCAACTGCACGAAAAGGGGGAGATTGACAAAAGGCGAAACCAGCTTGCGAGCTCGTCCGGCTTAGGTATTGCGTCCCCGAACGAGACGCTGAATCTCGAACCCACAGGGCTACGGCAAGCTATTCTATATAATGCGCGTCGGCAGTCGCGCTTGCGCGATTGCCGACAGTTGATCGTATTTGCCGGAACGAATCGTTTCTATGGCCGCTGAGGCTCTGTCATTGCCGTTGTCGCCCTTGATCATCAAGGGCAAATCGCTGCTGCCGATCGTCCAGGGCGGAATGGGTGTCGGGGTATCAGCTCACCGACTTGCCGGTAACGTCGCCCGCCTGGGTGGTGTCGGTACGCTCTCGAGCGTTGACCTGCGTAGGCATCACCCCGACCTGATGGCCCAGACAGGCCGAAGCCGGGACAAACCGCTCATCGACGCCGCGAACTTGACCGCCCTCGACCGCGAGGTTTGCTCCGCCCTTGCCCTCGCCGAAGGCAAGGGCATGGTGGCGGTAAACATCATGCGCGCCGTCTCCGAATACGCCAATTATGTCCGCCAGGCATGCCAGAGCGGCGCTCAGGCGGTCGTGGTCGGCGCCGGGCTGCCGCTCGATTTGCCGGAACTTGTGGCGGATTTTCCGGACGTTGCCCTGATTCCCATCCTCTCGGACTCCCGCGGCATCGCGATCGTGATCAAGAAGTGGCAGCGCAAAGGGCGCTTACCCGATGCGATCGTCATCGAACACCCGCGCTACGCCGGCGGGCACCTTGGCGCCGCGCGCATCGAGGACCTGGGCGACCCTCGCTTCGACTTTGCGCGGGTGTTGCGGGAAACCTTGGCGCTGTTTCGCGAACTCGGCATCGAGCGCGAGCGTGTTCCCCTTATCCCGGCCGGCGGCATCAACAACCCGCAGAAAATCCGCGAATTGATCGCGCTCGGAGCCTCGGGCGTGCAGCTTGGCACGCCATTTGCGGTGACCGAAGAGGGCGATGCGCACCCCAACTTCAAAAGGGTGCTTGCGCAGGCGCGCCCGGAGGACATCGTTACCTTCACCAGCGTGGCGGGGCTGCCCGCCCGCGCCGTTCGCACACCCTGGCTCGAGACCTATCTCGCGCGGCTGCCGGCCCTGACCCGGCGCGCTGGAAAGCGGCGCGACTGTACCCTCGCTTTCGATTGCCTCGAAACCTGCGGGTTGCGCGACGGTATATCCAAGATCGGTCAGTTCTGCATCGACAATCAGCTCGTCGCCGCCCTGCATGGCGACATCAGCCGCGGACTGTTCTTCCGCGGCTCCGAATCGCTACCCTTTGGCAATCAGATTCGGCCCGTGCGCGAGCTGTTGGCCTACCTGCTCGGAACCCCCGTAGCCGCGTAGAAATCCAGGCTTCACAGGAAGTTGGCCGCGCGAAGCGCGGCCCCTAAATCCCAGATCCTGAACCCTGAACCCTAGCGCCGATAAGCGCGCAGTTTTTCCACATCCAGAATGCGTATTGTCCGGCCGCTCACCTTGATCAGTCCGGACTCGGAAAGCTCATGCAGGATCCGGGAAAAGTGTTCGCGTGTTATGGACAGACGCGATGCGATCAGACTCTTGGTGGCTGGCAAGGTCACTTCTGCGTGCCGCCCACCGGATCCATCGAGCGCTACGTCGCGCAGCAGGTAGCCGATTACGCGCTGTGTACCGCTCTTGAGTGAATAGCCCTCGAGGTCGCTCAAGATCCTGTGCATGCGCTGAGCCAACCCGCCGAGCATACGGCGCGAAAAATCTTGGCTGCGCTCCAGTTCCTGGAAAATGGCGGCCTTCCCGACGTGCAGCACCAGCGCATCCGAGAGCGTTTCAGCGAATACGATATAGGGTTTCTCGAGGAACATGAACGACTCGCCGAAGCTCTGCCCCGGGCCGAGAATTTCAACTACTTTCTCGGAGCCATTGCTGGCGCCGAACGCGAGCTTGACCTGGCCGTAGACGATGACGAAAAAGCCGCCGCACGCATCGCCCTTTCGGAACAGAATACTGCCCGCAGGGACGCGCACCTGGGAGGTTGCCGCAGCGATGGACCCTATCTCCTCCGCGGAAAATCCGCGGAAAAGCGGCTGGTTCCTGAGGAACTCTTCAATCTTGATGGCGCGGGGCGACACAGCCTGAACCCTTATATGTCGTCAGTGGGAACGCTTTGTGCAATGGTACTTGAAATCATCGCGCGCAGTCATGCCGGGGTGCGCGGCCAAAATTTCGCTTGCCTTAATCGCCGCCGTCCTGTACCGTTGTGCCCGCAGGATTTTCAGGCAGTGAAGTTGTTGGTCAGTCGTTGCCGCTTTCAATCGGCGCCCCGGGTCCCCTTCTCTTTCCTTGATTCCGTGCAGCGGGGCGAAAGCTCAATTCTTTATTTTTTTCAGGAAAGTTATAAATGGCTACAGGTACCGTTAAGTGGTTTAACGACGCAAAGGGCTTCGGATTCATCACCCCCGACGAGGGCGGTGAAGATGTCTTCGCGCATTTCTCCGAGATCAAAGGAAGCGGGTTCAAGTCGCTCAAGGACAACCAAAAGGTTACCTTTGAGATCAAGACCGGCCCGAAAGGCAAGCAAGCCGCCAATATCACCCCGCTGTAAGGGGAGCGTTGGAGAAGAAAGGCCCGCGATGCGGGCCTTTCTTTATGCGAGCTCCCCGCGCACGATAGCCGCTCCGCTTGCCAGTGCACGCAGCTTGCCGCGCGCCACTTCGCGCGATAGAGGCACCATGCCGCAGTTGGTGCAGGGAAAGAGTCTTTCCGGACTGACATATTTCAAAGCGGCGCGTATCGTCTGCGCCACCTGCTCCGGTGTTTCCACCCGATCGCTGGCGACGTCGATAGCCCCCACGAGGACGTCTTTGCCCTTGAGCGCCGCGAGCAATTCCAGCGGCACGCGCGAGTTGGCGCATTCGAGCGACACCTGGTCGATCTGCGACTGTGCCAACAGCGGGAAAGTCGATTCGTACTGGCGCCATTGCGCACCCAGCGTTTTCTTCCACTCGACATTGGCCTTTATGCCGTAACCGTAGCAGATATGCACCGCGGTCCTGCACGCGAGACCCTCGCGAGAACGCGTCAGCGCCCGCATGCCCCACTCGCGCACTTCATCCATATAGACGTTGAATGCGGGTTCGTCGAATTGGATGACATCGACCCCGGAGCGCTCCAGTTCGCGCGCCTCGGCGTTGAGAATCGCGGCAAATTCCATGGCCAAGCGTTCTCGGCTCTTGTAGTACCCGTCATAGAGCGTGTCGACCATGGTCATCGGACCGGGCAGAGTGAACTTGATCGGTCTTCGCGTCTGCGCACGCAGAAATCTCGCATCCTCGAGAAATACCGGATTCCTGCGCGCCACCGGACCTACAACGATCGGGACCTCGGCGTCATAGCGGTTGCGGATGCGTACGGTCCTGCGCTGCTGGAAATCGACGCCCTCCAGGGCCTCTATGAACGTGGTGACAAAATGGCGGCGCGTTTGTTCGCCGTCGGTCACGATATCGATTCCTGCGGCCTCCTGATCGCGCAGCGCAAGCAGCGTCGCGTCGCGCTTGCCTTCGGCCAGAGCTTCGCCTTCGAGCCGCCACGGCGCCCAAAGCTGATTGGGCGGCGCAAGCCAGGCGGGCTTGGGCAGGCTTCCGGCAATGGTCGTCTGCAGACGCGCTTGGCTCAAGCGCCGCTCCCGCCCCCTAGTTCGCGCCCCAGACTTCGCGCGCCGTCTCGACCACCAGCTTGAGTTTCGCCGCCTGCGACTCGCGCATGATTTGGTTGCCGTGAACGGTGCTGGAGAAGCCGCACTGCGGCGACAGCGCCAGTTGATCGAGCGGCACATGCTTGGCAGCCTCGTCTATGCGGCGCTTCAGTTGGTCCTTTGATTCGAGCTCGCCCACTTTCGTCGAAACGAGACCGAGAACGACAATTTTCCCTTTGGGCACGAATCGCAGCGGCGAAAAATCGCCCGAGCGAGCGTCGTCGTACTCGAGAAAATAGCCGTCGACTCCGAGCTCGCGGAAAAGCGCCTCAGCGACCGGTTCGTACCCGCCTTCGGCAACCCAGGCGCTCTTGAAATTGCCGCGACAGAGGTGAACGCAGACGGTCATTCCGGCGGGCCGGTTTGCGATAGCGGAATTGATCAGCTTAGCGTAACGATGCGGGAGTTCCTTCGGATCGTCGCCCCTCTGGCGGGCGCCCTCTTGCAGCTTCGGATCGCACAGATAAGCAAGATTGGTGTCGTCGAGCTGAACATAGTTGCACCCCGCCGCGCCAAGCATTTTCAGCTCCTCGCGGTAACAGGCGCCAACATCGTCATAGAACGCTTCGAGGTCCGGATAGGCCTCGGTGCTGATCGCGCCACGCCCGCCGCGAAAGTGAAGCATGGTCGGCGAAGGAATGGTCACTTTGGGTACGCGCTTGGTTACAGACTTGAGGAAATTGAAATCCGCAACCTGGATCGGCCGCGCATGACGCACCTTTCCGGTCACTTTCAGCACCGGCGGGGCAAAATGGATGTCGCCCTCCTTGGTGTGGAAACTGGCGGTCAATCCCCCGCTGCTCTCAACCCCATCGAGCTGTTCCAGAAAATCGACGTGAAAATACGTGCGCCGGAACTCCCCGTCGGTAACTCCCTGCAGTCCCAGATCCTCCTGGAAACGGACCACGTCGCGGATCGCGCTGTCCTCGGCGTTGCGCAGATCGGCTTTGGAGATCGCGCCTTGCTGAAATTTCTCGCGCGCCTCCAGCAACTCCTTGGGTCGAAGAAAACTGCCGACGTGATCGGCTCGAAACGGCGGTTTGGTGCGTTGCGTCATGGAATGTCTCCTATTACGGCTGGCGATCGAAAGGGCGACGCTTCGACAGGAGCCGCCGCACAGCAATCGCCCCTTCTCGGCGGCAACGAGTTTCGCGCGCTCGCCGATTCCCTTGGTGGCATGCGCCCTCCGCAAGAAGACGCGGACTTAAGAGCGGGCGGGCTCTTTGAATTTCAAACGAAACGGCGCCCGAAGTCAATCAAGTTCTGGTATCGCAGGTCGCTGCACCAGGCCTCAAGGGTAGAATCCAGAGCTGTGGCCGATAAATCGACCGCGTCGGCGACAATTCGGCAGCAAATTGGGAGCGATGATCCATGGCTGAGGCAAGACAAGAGAATCGGAGGGTACTTTGGGGAGCCGGAACCCCGCGCACATTGCGCGCGCACTGGATACTGCGCGAGCTTGATCTCGTTTACGAGAGCCGCCCGATCGGGCCGAGGACCGGTGAGACGCAGACGCCGGAATTCACCTCGATCAACCCCAGCCAGAAAATCCCCGTCCTGCAGGACGGGGATATCACGCTCTCGGAGAGCGCCGCCATCGTGACCTACGTCGCCGAAGCGTACGGAAAAGAGCGCGGATTGGTGCCGACGGCTCTCAAGGAACGCGCCCGCTATTACCAATGGTGTTTCTTCACGATGATGGAGCTCGACGCCGATACGACCTACGTGATTCGCAGGCACGAAGATCTGAAACATCTTTATGGCGAGGCGCCAAACGCGGCGAAAGCGGCGAGGGAAATATTTAGAAAACAGGCCGGTGTCGTCGAAAAGACCCTGGCTGCGGCGGGGCCCTATATTCTGGGCGGGCAATTCACCGGTGCGGATATTCTTCTCACAACCTGCCTCACCTCGGCCGTCCGCCGCCAAATCGAGATCCCGGAGTCGCTCCGGAAATACGTGGACCGCATCACGCAGCGGCAAGCCTACCAACTCGCGCAGCAGGCAAATCAACGCGAGAATTAGTCAATTACAAAGGTTACCGTTGACAAATTAGGCGAAGATTTGGTTTCTAAATTCGTCTCCCCCGTTTTGTGCAGTTGCTTGCAACTGCACAAAACGGGGGGATTGATAAACGGCAAAACCGGTCTCCTTGGTTCCGGCTCGTCCGGCTGAGGATGCTGACATGCGCCACGACTGAACGGGGGAGAAGTATGAATGCACCTATCTGGCCCGAGGGCAAGCGCATCGTCGTCGTGCTGACCTTCCTTGTCGAGAGCTGGTCCGAAGGCAAGGCGCCGCCCTACTCGCCGATGACGAGTCCTCCCAAACCCGGCGCGACCGATCTCGCCGGCATCCAGTGGTCGGAATATGGCGCCCGCGCCGGCGCCTATCGGCTGATGCGACTGGCCAAACAGCACAAGCTCCCGGCCACCTTCTGCGTCAATGCCCGTGTAGCCGAACTGTTCCCTGCGGTGATCAAACAGATCGTCGCCTCCGGGTTCGAGCTTGCTGCGCACAACTATGCGCAAGATCAGGTGCTGTCGGGCCTGTCGGCGTCCGAGGAGCGCGAACTGATCAAGCACAGCATCGAGATCTTGCACGAGGTTTCGGGCGTGCGACCCTGCGGGTGGCTTAGCGCGACCATCGCCACCAACGAGCGCACGCCCGAACTGCTCGCCGCCGAGGGTCTGCTGTGGCACGGCGACTACAATTACCTCGATCTGCCCTGCCGGGTGAAAACACCGAGCGGCTCCATCGTCGCCATTCCGCACAGCGACTACGCCGACAATCGCGTGTTGCGCGGCGCGCCGCGCGATTGGTACCAGTGCTACAAAGACATGTTCGACTTCCTCTACAACCAGGAGCCGAACGCCTTCATCAATATCACCCTCCATGGCCACTTTGGCGGGCGGCCGCTGATCTCGGCGGTCGTGGACCAGATCCTGCGCTACATCACCGGTCACCCGGGCGTATGGATACCGCGCCACGACGAACTGGCCCATTGGGTAAACGAACACGAGATCGACGAAATCGGCTACGCGCAGCGCTTTGTCCTGTAATATCGCGGGGGCGTCGTTTGCAGAACCGCCGCGTGGCAAACAAATCCCAGGAGAATTAGCGCATGAAGATTCTTCGATTGACACTCAGCGCCGTGCTGCTTGTGCCGCTGCTTGCGTTCGCACAGGCATATCCGTCCAAGCCGATCCGCATGGTGGTTCCCTATGCTGCGGGGGGCGCGACCGACACCGTAGCGCGCGCCGTCGGGCAAAGCCTCAGCGAAACGCTGGGACAGCCGGTAGTCATCGACAATCGAGGCGGCGCGGGCGGGCGGCTCGGCTCGGATATCGTCGCCAAAGCGGCGCCGGACGGCTACACACTGCTGCTGACCGTCGGCCCGCCGCACGGCGTTTATCCGCTGTTCCTGAAGCCGGTCCCGTTCGATACCATCAAGGACTTCACGCCGATCATCATCATCGGCACAGCGCCCCAGTCGATCGTGGTCAATGCCTCGCTGCCCGTGCATTCACTGAAGGAGCTGATCGACTACGCGAAGAAGAATCCGGGCAAGCTCTCCTATGCCACGACGGGCGTCGGTTCCTCACAGCACATCGGCGGCGTGATGCTCAACCGCGCCGCGGGCATCGACTTGGTGCACGTCGCCTATAAGGGCGGCGCGCCCGCGCTCAATGACGTGCTTGGCGGCCAAGTCGGCGTGGGCATCGTCATCCTGTCGAACGTGCTGCCGCACGTGCGCTCGGGCAGGCTGCGCCTGCTGGGCGTGCTCGAGGCGCAGCGGCCCAAGGCCTCGCCCGAGACGCCCACCATCGCCGAGGCGGGGGTTCCGGGCTATGCCGTCCCGGATACCTGGATCGGCGCTGTCGGCCCGGCCAAACTGCCCGCGGCTATCGTCAACCAGGTCAACGCCGCCGTGCGCAAGTCGATTGCGCTGCCCGAGGTGAGCGCACGGCTCGCGGCAGCAGGCTTCGAGGTCAAAGGCAACACCCCACAGGAGTTCGACCAACAACTGCGCCGCGCGTTTGAAACCTATCGCAAGATCGTGACCGATGCGGGCATCAAGCCGGAGTAAGAGCAGGATTCGGGATCTTAATCTTCAATTTAGGATTTAGGCTTACAGGTTTACTTTTGACCAATTCGGCGAAGATTTTGGTTTCTAAATTCGTCTCCTCCTTTTTGCGCAGTTGCGAGCAACTGCGCAAAAAGGAGGAGATTGATAAGAGGCAAACCCACCCTCTTTGGTTCCGGCTAGCCGGGGTTAGGATCTAGGATTTAGGATTCCTGTGCAGCACATTCACTTGGAGAACGACAAGCTGATGACTTTGACCGGCGGGCAGGCGCTGGCGCGCCAACTATCGCGCGCCGGCATCACGCATGTCTTCGGCGTTCCCGGCGTACAGCTCGACTGGGCGGTGGACGGGCTCGCTTCGCTTGACGGCGCGATTCAGTATGTCGTGCCTAGGCACGAACAGGCTGCTGCCTACATGGCAGATGGCTATGCGCGCAGCACGGGGCGCGTTGGCGCCTGCATGGTCGTGCCGGGCCCCGGTGTGCTCAATGCCGCTGCCGGCCTTGCTACAGCCTACGCCTGCTGCTCACGCGTGTTGCTGGTCGCCGGGCAGATCCAGTCCTCGCTGATCGGGCGCAATTTGGGCATGCTTCACGAAGTGCGCGACCAGTCGCGCATCATCTCCAGCTTTACGAAATGGCAGGCGCTTGCCTGGCGCGCAGAGGACATTCCGCAGGCGGTGCGCGATGCGCTGGACCAGCTTCATCTGAACACACCGCGGCCCGTGGCGGTAGAAATTCCGCCTGACGTGCTCAAAGCCGAGGCCCAGTGCGAGATACGCGCATGGTCAGTACCCCAGGATCAGGCGCCGGAATCGCGAGATATCACGGCGGCTGCGAGCCTCCTCGCGGGGGCGCGCTTCCCGGTGATCGTGGCCGGCGGCGGCGTGCTCGCTGCCGGCGCATTCGCGGAACTGCAGCGGGTTGCGGAAAAGTTGCAGGCGCCGGTGGTGATGACCGAAGAAGCAAATGGCGCCATCCCTTCGCGCCATCCACTTGCGCTGACCGCGTTGGGCGGACGCGCGGTGCTGCCCCACGCGGACGCTGTGCTTGGTGTCGGTACGCGCTTCGTCGACAGTCTCGGCGTGCCCCTGGCCGACGCCAGAAAAACGCGGATCGTGCTCATCAACACAGAGGAATCCGATTTTGGAAATCCGCGCGATGCCGAGGTCAAGCTTCGCTGCGACGCACGCGCGGGTCTGGCGGCGCTGGGCGACGAACTTGCCTCGATCCCGGCCCGAGCACCGCGCAAGAGCGAGGTTGGGCGCGTACGCGCATGGTGCGAACGGCAGATGGCCGGAATCCAACCGCAACTGAGCTGGGTGCGCGCCTTGCGTACTGCGATTCCCGAGAACGGCATTCTAGTCAACGAACTCACCCAGGTGGGATACGTCGCCAATATGACCTATCCGGTCGATACGCCGCGGACATTCATCACACCCGGCTACCAGGGAACGCTGGGCTATGGCTGGCCTGCGGCGCTTGGCGTGGCCGTGGGCAATCCCGACCGGCCCGTGGTTTCGATCGCAGGAGACGGCGGTTTCGGCTGGGGGATCCAGGAACTTGCGACGGCGAAGCGCTACGGACTCCATGCCATCGCGGTCGTCTTCAATGACTCGGCGTTCGGCAACGTGAAGCGGATGCAGCGCAATCTGTTCGGCCGCACGCTTGGAACCGACCTCGTAAATCCTGACTTCGTGAAGCTGGCGGGTGCCTTCGGGATCGATGCGGTGCGCGCGGGCACACCCGAGGCGCTCGCTGGCGCGTTGCGCGAGGCGATTGCAGGAAAACGCCTGGCTCTGATCGAAGTGCCGGTTGGCGAAATGCCCAGCGCCTGGCACCTGCTGCGCGCCCACTACAAGTCAAAGGAACCGCCGCCGCCCAATCCGCTGGGCGAGCCGCCGGTTGGATCGTAAGCCGCGCCCAGAGCAGTCCACGCGGCGCTCACCCATCCTGCCAACATAAGGGTTTTTCATGTCTCGTTCGTCCTGGCGCACTCCTGCCGTTATCATCATTGCCGGTTCGCTCATCCTGATCATCAGCAACGGGCTGCGTTCGGGTTCCGGATTGTTTCTTCAGCCGATGACGATGGCGCACGAATGGTCGCGCGAGACCTTTTCGCTGGCAATCGGGCTGCAGAACATTTTCTGGGGCTTGGGCGGTCCGTTCTTCGGCGCGATTGCCGACAAGTTCGGCCCCGGGCGCGCCCTGGCGACCGGCGCGGTGCTGATGGCGCTCGGCTACTACGGAATGTCACAGGCCGAAACCGGTGCAGCGCTCATCTGGACCGCCGGCGTGCTGATCGGCTTTGGCATCAGCGGGTCCGGAATCGCCATCGTCTTGTCGGTATTTGCACGCCAAGTCGAGTCCAAATATCGCAGTATGGTCCTTGGCGTGGGAACCGCCGCAGGCTCCATGGGCCAGTTCGTGATGCTGCCGGTCGGCCAGGCCTTGATCAGCGCTTACGGCTGGCAGGAGGCGCTGGTGCTGCAGGCCCTGATGATAGTTCTGATCATCCCGCTGTCATTTGCCATGGCCGGCAAACCCAAGCACCGACCGGTCGCCGGACAGATGGATCAGTCGATCGCCGAGGCGGTGCGAACCGCGATAGGCGACAGGAGCTTCGTGCTGCTTTTCTTCGGTTACTTCACCTGCGGCTTTCAGGCGATCTTCATTGCCGTGCATTTGCCGTCTTACCTGGTCGATCGCGGATTGTCGGCCACGCTGGGTGCGGCAGCGATTGCAACCGTGGGCCTATTCAATGTATTCGGCTCCTTGATTTCGGGCTGGCTCGGGGGGCGTTACTCCAAGAAATACCTCCTCGCAGGGATTTACTTGTGCCGCAGTCTGGTCACCATGGCGTTCATACTGCTCCCGTTGTCGACTCTATCGGTGTACCTGTTCGCCGCCTTCATCGGCGTGTTCTGGTTATCGACCGTGCCGCTCACGCAGGGGCTGATCGGGCAGCGATACGGACTTCGTTACATGAGCACCCTCGTCGGGATCATTTTCCTCGGCCACCAGACCGGCTCTTTCCTGGGCGCTTGGCTTGGCGGCGTGATTTTCGATGCCACCGGCTCCTACCAGATCGCCTGGTGGCTGATCATCGGCTCGGGCGTCTATGCGGCCATCCTGCACCTGCCGATTCGCGAGACCCCGCTCGTGTTGCAGGCGAAGCCGGCATTGACGTAAGACCGCTCGGCGCCTTCAGATCACCGCGCGGTGCACTGGAGGCGATCGTCCTCTTGAGGATGCGGACCCCTTTCTGGATGCGACAGTGCATAAATCGGAATTGCCGGCTATGATTGTGCCACTGCCATTGAACCACCGAGATCGAGTCCGTTGGTTCACATGAACTGCCGTCCGATAGCCACTGTTTCCATCGAAACGCGACGGCGTGACTATCCTTGGACAGTGATCCCCGGCCGCTAGACGATTTTCATGAAAAATATTCAAGAACGACTCCGCGCCCTCGCCCCCGCCGCCCTCAAAGGCATACGGCGCGGGATAGAAAAAGAGGGCCTGCGCGTGCGTACGGACGGTTCTCTCGATGCGACGCCGCATCCGGCGGCGCTCGGTTCGGCGCTCACGCATCCGCACATTACGACGGATTTCAGCGAAGCGCAGCTCGAACTCATCACCGGCGTGCACACCAGCGTGGAGGCGTGCCTCGAGGAGCTCAAGCATATCCACCAGTTCGTGTACCGCAATATCGGCGACGCAGCGCTGTGGTGCGCGAGCATGCCCTGCTATCTTCCCGATGAGAATGAAATTCCGATCGGGCGCTACGGCAGCTCCAACATGGGCCGCTTGAAGACCGTCTATCGCATCGGTCTCTCGCACCGCTACGGCCGGCACATGCAGACAATCTCGGGCTTGCACTACAACTTTTCCCTGCCGGAGACCGTCTGGCCGCTGCCGGGCCTGCGCGATCCGAACGACGCGTACTTCGCACTGATTCGCAATTTTCGGCGGCATGCGTGGCTTTTGCTGTACCTTTTCGGCGCATCGCCCGCGGTGTGCGCGAGCTTCGTCAAGGGCCGCGATCACGGGTTGCAGGAGCTGAAGACCGGCACGCTCTACTCGCCCTACGCGACCTCCCTGCGCATGGGGCGCCTTGGATATCTGAGCGAGGCGCAGGACTCGCTTGCGGTGAGTTACAACAATCTCGAAAGCTACACTGCCTCGCTCTACGACGCGATGACGAAACCTTATCCCCCGTACGAGAGGATCGGCATCCGCATTGGGCGCGACACGGCCGACCCCGTGGACCAATACCGCCAGCTCGCCACGAGCCTGCTGCAGATGGAAAACGAGTTCTACAGCACCATCCGCCCGAAGCGAGTTACCGGACCCACCGAGCGGCCTCTGCGCGCCCTGCGCGAGCGCGGCGTGGAATACGTCGAAGTGCGCGCGATGGATCTCGATCCGTACTCGCCCATCGGCATCAGTGCGGATACGATACGCTTTCTTGACATTTTTCTGCTTCATTGTCTGCTCTGCGACAGCCCACCGGATACGCCGCGAGAGATCGAGACCTTCGGGCGTACTAAACAACAGGTCGCTGCGCGAGGCCGCGAGCCCGGCCTGCGCCTGGAACGGCAGACGAAGACAGTGGAACTCCGGCAATGGGGCAGGCAGGTGCTTGGCGAGTGCGAACCGATCGCAATAGCGCTTGACTCCGCCCACGGGGGCGGCGCACACGGCGAGGCGCTTGCCGCCGCGATCGCCGCCATGGATGACCCGGCGTCCTTGCCCTCGGCACGCGTCCTGCGCGAGATGGAAACGCGATTTAACGGATCCCACGGCCGCTTTGCACTCATGCACTCGCTGGAGCACCGGCGCACCTTGCAGCTCGAGCCGCTGCCGGCCGGGGCGCAAGAGCGCTTGGAGCGCATGGCGCAGGAGTCGCTTGAAAAGCAGCGGGAAATCGAGGCAGCGGACAAGATACCGTTTGAAACGTTTCGGCATCAATACCTTTCACACGAGCAGTTGAGAGCGGGCTAACCCGGATATTTCGTGAGGTGAAGTCGGCGGATTCCGGGATCGCTTTCAACCTCCTCATCTACGGTGCTGCCCTGACGGATATCTCCTGG
>JACQTO010000024.1 GCA_016210745.1 Betaproteobacteria bacterium | reverse complement strand
GCGGCGCCCCCGAGCATGATCGCCATGCGGCTGCCGACCGGGCTGTTGGAGGGCAGGGCGCTTAGGGAATCGGAGTGGATCACGCGGATGCTCGCCGGGTCGCGCTCGAGCACCTCGCCGACCACCGTTGCCACCAGCGTCTCGTGACCTTGTCCTGAGCTCGAGGTGTTCATGAGCCCGGTGATCGAGCCCGACAGATCGACGCGAACGAGACAGGAATCCATCCAGGTCGTGGTCTCGTTCTTCGGGTTGAACAGTATCTCGAACGAGGTGTTGCCGCCGCTCGGTTCCAGACAGGTGGAAACGCCGATGCCGGCGAGACGTCCGGCCTTGCGCGCCTGGTCGCGCGCGCTCTCGAGCCCCGGGTAGTCGACTGCCTTGAGCGTCTTGTCGAGCACCGTGTGGTAGTCGCCGGAGTCGTAGGACGTGCCGCTCGGGATCAGGTAGGGGAACTGATCCTTGCGGATCAAATTCTTGCGGCGCAGTTCGATGCGGTCCATGCCCAGGTGCCGCGCGACGCGGTCCACGGCGCGCTCGAGAGCGAAATTCGTCGGCGCTTGGCCGAAGCCGCGCACCGCTTCCTGCGGCGTCTTGTTGGTCATCACCGAGGTGGGCTCGTATTCGATCGCCGGAATCTGGTATGGGCCGCAGATGGCGCCGACGGGTTTGCCCAGTTGCAGCGGCGAGCGGCCGGCATAGGCTCCGACGTCGTCCACTGCACGGATCTTCAGGCCGCGTAGGGTGCCGTCGCGGTCGAAGGCGACCTGCATGTCGAAGAAGCGATCGGGCCCGTGCATGTCGCCGCCACGCATGTTTTCGAGCCGGTCCTCGATCAGACGCACGGGAACGCCGAGCCTTTTGGCGAGGTAGCCCACCAGCACCGTGTGCTTGATGCCGCGTTTGAGTCCGTAGCTGCCGCCGACGTCGACGTCGAAGTGCACACGCACGGCGTTGCCCGGCAGGCGCAGCGCGCGGGCGGTTTGATCCGGAAACTTGGGCATCTGGATCGAAGCCCAGATGTCGAGCAGGCCCACGCCCTCGTCCCACTGCGCGGCGACGGCGAAGGTCTCGATCGGCACCGTCGAACTTCGGCCCCAGGTGGCGCGAAACGCGAGTTTGTGATCGGCCTTGGCGAAAGCTTCTTCGACGGGTCCCCAGACGAATTTGCGGTGATAGAGAACGTTCGAGCCGTGCGCCTCGTGCACGAGGTGCGCTCCGGGGGCAAGCGAGGCTTCCGGATCGATGACGTAGGGCAGCGATTCGTATTCGACTTCGACCAGCTCCGCGGCATCCTCCGCAAGCGCGCGGGTATCGGCAACGACCGCGGCGACCCACTCGCCTGCGTAACGCACGATGTCCTTGGCAAGCGCGTAGCGCGTGACCTTGGGCGCGTCCACGCCGATGTAGAGCGAATCCGTAGCGGCGCAGAACTCCTCGCCCGTCAGGACGTAGAGCACGCCGGGCACCGCAAGCGCTGCCTTGGCATTGACGGAAACGATTTTGGCGCTGGGGTGGGGCGACGCGACCAATGCGACATGCTTCAGACCCGGCAAAGCGATGTCGGCGGCGTAGCGTCCGCGGCCGGAGACAAAACGCGGGTCCTCCTTGGTTCTGCGCTTGGTTCCGATATAGCGGAACGCGGGGCGGCTCGTTTCCTGGGCCATCGTCATTTCGCTCCGGTGGCCAGCCGCTCGGCGGCGTCGTGCACCGCATCCACGATTTGCTGATAGCCGGTGCAGCGGCAAAGGTTGCCGCCGATGGCGGCGCGAATCTCCACGTCGGTCGGACGAGGATTGGCGTCGAGCAGTCCTTTGGCTGCGATCAGCATTCCCGGCGTGCAGTAGCCGCATTGCAGCGCGTGTGTCTTGCAGAAACTGTCCTGCAGGACGCTCATCGAGCCGTCGGGCCGTGCAAGCCCTTCTACCGTGGTCACACGGTGGCCGTTTGCCTGCACTGCGTACATGAGACAGGAGCGCACCGGCTCGCCATCGAGCATGATGGAACAGGCGCCGCAGATGCCGTGCTCGCATCCCACATGCGTGCCGGTAAGGCGCAGATCGTCCCTGAGCCAGTCGACCAGCGACAGGCGTGCGGGAACCTGGGCGCTGCGCTGAACGCCGTTGACCTCCACCGAAATCGGATAAAGCTTTTCGCTCACTTCTTGCTCCCTGCTTGCTCGTGCGCGGCACGGATCGCCCTTGCCGCAAGGACGCCCGCCAGATGTCTGCGGTAGGCCGCAGTCGCGAACAAATCGCTGCCGGGCTGCGTTTCCAGGGCGGCGTCGTGCGCAACGCTTCTTACTACCGCTTCTTCCAGCCGCGTGCCGACCAGCCGTGCGGCGATGCGCGGAAACGCGAGCGGCGTCTGGCCCACACCGCCCAGCCCGAAGGCAGCGCGTACGCAGCGTCCCTCAGCATCCAGGGCGAGTTGGCACGCGGCCGAAACCATCGCAAAATCGCCGTGGCGGTTGGCGATTTCGGTGAATGCGGACCCCGTGCGGGTCTCGCTCCACACGGGCCACTCCACTTCCTCCAGACATTCGCTCGCTTCGGCGGCGGTCACCATCGGGCCGGAAAAAAATCCATCGGCCTGGACCGAGCGCTTGCCGGCGCTGCTGCGCAGAACCATCGTCGCCCCCAGCACTTGTGCCGCGAGCGGCAGTTCGGCGCAGGGATCGGCGTGAACGATGCTTCCGCCCAGCGTGCCCCGATTGCGCGTCTGCACATGGCCCACCCAGCCAAGCGCCTGCCGCAGCAGGGGAAGGCGCGAGGCGAGAGCATCGTCGCGCTCGACCACCGATTGGCGCGTGCAGGCGCCGATGCGAACGCGATCCTTTTCGATGGCGATGAATTTCAGTGCGGCGACTTCGTTGATGTCGAGCAGCATGCCGGGTCGCACCAGGCGCATGGCCATGATCGGAACGAGGCTCTGCCCGCCTGCGATGAGCTT
This sequence comes from Betaproteobacteria bacterium, assembly GCA_016210745.1. Taxonomy (GTDB): domain Bacteria; phylum Pseudomonadota; class Gammaproteobacteria; order Burkholderiales; family SG8-39; genus JACQTO01. Next base: position 5,658 of record JACQTO010000024.1, on the reverse strand, counting down.
GACGGCATCACCCTCGCGCTCTAACACCTCGCAGGCCGATGCGAGCGAATCGGCGCGGATGTACTCGAATGGGGCGGATTTCAAGGCTGCGCCTCGATAGGCGGCATGACGGCTGAACGGCAAATACCTCCAGGGGCACAGCGATTTTGCAATGGTATCAGGAGAAGAACCACGCTCAAGATTTCGAGGAGAGAGAAACGTTCAAAGAGTACTATTATATACGCGGATCATAGTGCCGAGGCATGGGGCACGGCGATTCCGAACGTTCCGGAAGTGATCCGCCAGCGGAGATTTCGTCGCAAAGAGAGCATTGCGATAAACTGGGCGGCCTCTGCAACTTTAGGAAGTGATCGTGAAAGAACTGAACCGTTGCATCTTTGCGCTGCTCGCCATTTTTACCGTTCTTTTCACCGGCACGCCGGTACAGGCCCAGTCCGTCAATTATCCGGTCCGACCGATCCATTACATCGTCAGTTATCCGCCCGGCGGCCCTGCCGACATTCTCGCCCGCGCCGTGGCACAGAAGATGGGCGAGCGATTTGGGCAACAGGTTTTGGTGGACAACCGCCCGGGAGGCGGCGGCAATATCGGCGCCATTATGGCTGCGGGATCGGCGCCCGACGGATACACGCTGTTCATGATGACTTCCACCCACGCGGCCAACATGACGCTCTACGAAAAGCCGGGCTACCGCGCGACGAAGGATTTCGCGCATATCACCAACATAGCCTCTTATCCGCTCCTGCTCTTGGTCAATGCGCGCGTTTCGGCGAAAACGGTTGCCGAGTTGATCGCCTTGGCGAAGGCAAACCCTGGGCGCATGAGCTACGCGTCGGCGGGAACCGGCGGGGGCGCGCACATCGCGGGAGAACTGTTCAAATCGATGGCGGGCATCGACATGGTGCATGTTCCCTACAAGGGCCAGGCGCAGGCACTGGTCGATGTCGTCGGCGGCCAGGTCGAAGTGACGCTGGCTGGCGTCGCCGCGGCCGTGCCGCACATCACCAGCGGCCGGCTGCGCGCTCTCGGCATCAGCAGCAGCCGCAGGCTGAAGAGTCTGCCCAACATTCCGACGATCGCTGAATCGGGCGTGCGCGGCTACGAGATCGCATCCTGGCTCGGCATTTCGGCGCCGGCGGGAACTCCGCCGCAAATCATTCAGCGGCTCAATACGGTGGTCTCCGAACTGGCGAATGATGCGGACTTCAGCGAGCGCCTGGCTCGCGACGGTGCCGAGCTGCAGATCACCTCGGCCGAGCGCTTCACGAGATACGTCGAAGCCGAGGTTCTGAAGTGGGCAAAACTGATCCGCGCTTCCGGCGCCAAGCAGCAGTGAGAGGGCTGCGGGCGACGCAGGGTCGCCGGTGCAAAAGCCTCTGCGCTAGTCGATCTTCGCTCCAGAGATGGCGACCACCTTTGCCATCTTCTTGAAATTCTCGCGCAGCAGTTGATCGAATTGCTCCGGCGACATGCTCAATGGCTCCAGGTTTTGTTTTGCCAGACGATCGAGTATGACCGGTTCCTTGAGCAGCCTGTTGATTTCGGCGTTGATGCGCGCGACGAAGGGCCGGGGCGTACCCGCCGGCGCGAGAAAACCGTACCAGGTATCGAAGTCGTAGCCGGGCATTCCGCTCTCGTTGATGGTGGGCGTGTCGGGAAGGAATTTCGAACGCTTCATCGACGTTACCGCCATGACGCGCACGCGCGGCTCTTTGGCGTACTGGGTGCCGCCGGCAAAGATCATCATCTGCGAGCGCCCTGCGACTACTTCGTTCGCCGCGATGGCCATGCCCTTGGTCGGGACATGCACGAGGTCGATGCCTGCCAAGCCCGCCAAATACGCTATGCTCAGGTGCGAGGCGCTGCCGACGCCAGCGGTTGTGTAATTGAGTTTGCCCGGGTTTGCCTTGGCATAGGCGATAAGCTCGGCGACATTCTTCGCCGGCAGATCAACGCTCGTAATGAGTTGGTAACTGCTTGTACCGACGGTGGCGACGCCGACGAAATCCTTGATCGGGTCGTAGGACAGCTTCTGATAGAGCGAGCCGTTGATGGTATGGGCGGCCGCATTAAAAAGCAGAGTCTGGCCGTCAGGGGCCGCCTTTGCCACTATCGCGGTTGCGATGGTTCCGCCTGCACCGGCTCGGTTTTCGACAATCACGGTTGTGCCTAACGCCTGTCCAAGCTCGGTGGTGAAAGAGCGCGTCACCAAGTCGTTGACGCCGCCCGCCGGGAAAGTCACCACCACTTTGATCGTCTTGCCGACCAGCGATTGCGCTGTGGCGAGGGTAGCAAGCGAGAACAGCGCCATCCCAATCACTGCGGCTTGCACCAATTTAGTACGCTTCATGTCCTCTCCCCAGTCAGTGGACTTGCTCTCTGGAGTGACTGATCGCCGCCGTCCGTGTGACCGCGATCCTCCTTCTCAAAGCGCCGGCGACGCGCGTTGAATTCCCGCGAGCCGCTTCGACACCCGTCCCCTGGCACCGGCCTATTCTACTTGCGCCACTTGTCCAGCTCGGGCATCTTGAATTCGCGCCAGCCGGGGACATCGGCAACGTCGGCAAACGGTTTTCCTACCGGGCGAGTGGCATCGATTCCCACCGCGGATGAAATGTGCGTCTCGAGCGGTCCCGATTGGTCGACTGACGGGTCGAGGTGCGTGGCCGGAACGTTGTCGACGACGAATACGTCCCGATCCGGCTGGACACGAAACGACATCGCCCATTCCACGTCGGCGGAACTATAGATGTCGATGTCCGGCTCGACGACGATCACCCATTTGGGGCGAACGTTGGATGCCAGTGCCGCCATGATCGCCTGCCGGGCCTCGCCCTGGAATCGCGGCTGCATCGAGATCACCAGGTAGTACTGGACCCCGCCCCCGGGGCGAAACGCGATCCTGTCGATGGTCGGAAACTGCCGGTTCATCGTGCGCCAGAACGACGCCTCGAACGGCACCTGCTTGAGGATGTGGTTTTCTGTGATCGGCTTCCCGGTGAGCAGTCCCTGGACGTACGGATCGCGCCGGTGGGTGATGGCCGTGATGCGGACAGTCGGCTTTTCCGAGCCCGGCGTGTAATAGCCGGTGAACTCGCCCAGAGGACCTTCCATCGCCAGGTGATCGGGTTCGACCTCGAATTCGATCACCATCTCGGTGGTCGCCGGCACTTCGACATCGACGGTCTTGCACTTGACGAGTTCGACCGGCGCGCCGCGCAGACCTCCGGCGACTTCCCAGTCGTTGGTCGCATCGGTGCCCTGTACCTGGCAGGCATAGGCGATGACTGGCTCGGTCCCAAGCAGAATCGCACCCTGGAGCTTCTTGCCGAGCTTCTGCGACTTGATGATGTTCTTGCCGAAGCGGTGGAAAACCTGCGCGTAGAACCCGAGCCTGTCCGGCCCCAGAACGTGGTAGCGGTAGTGCCCGATGTCGGGGGCCCCGGTTTCAGGATCCCTGGTGACCGGGATCGCGGGTGTGATGAACGGTCCGCCGTCCTTCGGGCTGTATTTCGGGATCGGAAAGCGCCGGATGTCGATGTCTTTCCCGGTCAGCACGACCTCCTGACAGGGGGCTGCGCCCTTGTACATCACCGGCGCAATCGGATTGTCCAGACCTCTGAGGAATTTGTCGAAGAGCTTGTCTTCGGTTGTTTCGAAGGCGAGCAGCGCCTTGCTGCGCGTCGCGTAGATGCCGGCAACGAATCGGTAATCCGTACCATTCTTGTTGAAGATAAGCGCAGGACCGCCGTAGACGGAAATCTGCTTCAGCGCCTTGGGGATGTCGTTGTCCAGATGCATCGGGCGGTCGATCTCTATCAGTTCCCCCTCTTTGCGAAGAACTTCGAGGAATTGACGCAAATCCTGGTACGGCATTCTTGTCTCCTTGCGTGAAGACTATTGAGAATCGTGAAAGCGCATGAAGCGCTTTCCCCTCACCCTGGCTCTTTCCCCATTAGGCGGGGAGAGAGAATACCCTCTGCCGCCTGCGCTCCGCGCCCTACATCGCCAAGTGAAAGTGCTTCACGTCCTTGCGCTTTGCCACCTCGCGCACGAGATCGGCCAGGGGCCCGCTGGAAACCGGATCTTCCAACTGCATGGGACCGGCCGCACGCAGGGCCTTGAGATGATCGGGCATGAACAGGTACTCGAGCAGCATTTCCTCGTCGGAGGGGAAGGGCCCGTTTTCCCTGCGGAAGCGCTCTACGACCGGATCGACCAGGGCGCCGGGACGCTCCGTGATGGGTTGCTTGCCGGTGCGCTTGACGACCGAGTCGAGCAGATTCTGATTCACCGGTCCCGGCGTCTTGCCATAGCGGCCGAGCAGCAGCTGATCCACTTCGCTCAAGGTCACCTTGTAGCGGCCGTAGAGAACGTTGAGCGCCGCCTGCGTGCCGATCACCTGCGAGAAGGGCGTGACCATCAGCGCCCAGCCGAGATCTTCGCGCACCGCGGGGATCTCCTCGAACACTTCCTCGATCCTGTTCTCCAGGCCCAACTGGGCCATCTGCGCGCGGAAGTTGGAAATCATGCCGCCGGGCATCTGATGCTTGTAGAAGGAGGGGTCGTATTCCGCCGGCTTGCCGATCGGCTTGCCGTGACGCTTCGCGACTGCGAAGAAATGCTCCTCGATTTTCATGATGCCTTCCATATCGAGGTCGATATCGTAGCCTGCGCGCTTGAGGTCTCGCGCCATCGAACTGGTGGCCGGCAGCGAGGACCCGTTTGCAAGGGCGCGCGAGGCCGTCCACACGACTTCGGCTCCGTACTTGACCGCTTCCAGATTGGTAGCCGGGCCCAGGCCCGTGATGCAGTGAGAATGGCAGTACACGGGACGTCCGCCCGAGATCGCCTTGATCGCCGGCACGAGCGTGCGCACGCGCTCGGGCGTGAGAATCCCGTTGGGGTCCTTCAGCACGAGGACATCCGAGCCCATCTCGACCAGTTCCTTGAACTTCTCGGCGAAGTGCTCGTCGGTGTGCACCGGGCTGATGGAGTATACGACGGCGTTCACCGCCAGGGCGCCGGCCTTGTGCGCCGCGCGCACCGGGACCTCGAAGTTGCGGATGTCGTTGAGGCCGTCCATCAGGAAGAAGCGCTTGATGCCGCCGGCGGCGCAGCGCAGAAAGAAGAGTTCCAACATGTCGTCGGGAACCAGCGATTTTCCGACGCTGAAACCTTGGCAGATGCTGATCATCTGCATGGGCGTGCGCGTGATGTTTTCGCGGAGTATGCGCAGGCGCTCCCAGGGGTTTTCCTTGAGGTAGCGGACACAGGAGTCCATCGCCGCCGTGCCCAAGCACTCGACTGCATCGTAGCCGACCCGGTCCATCACCGGAAGCATCGGATACATCATCGCAGTGGTCATGCGCGTCGCCCACAGCGATTGCTGTCCGTCCCGTATCGTGGTGTCTATAAGGTTGACTTTCCTTGCCATGTTGCGTCTCCTGGGCCTATGAATAATTGGGGTCAGAGTAACTTTTCCCTATGTGTCCTCACATTGCGCCATTAAGGTTGAGGAAAAATTACTCTGACCCACTGCTGTCCGGTTAAGTTGCGATCTGAGTTGTGTAACACGTTGATCCGCTGAAACAATGAAACGTTTTTGGTGTGTCCCCGATTTGAACGGCAGATTCCCGATCTGGCAGTCTTCCGGCG
>JACQTO010000023.1 GCA_016210745.1 Betaproteobacteria bacterium | reverse complement strand
GCCCGCTTCGTGCATCGCCTGGTAGACGCCAACCTGGTAAGCGCCAAGCGCCCCGCCTCCCTGCAACACCAACACCACTTGGCCGGGCAATCCCTTAGTGGGTTCCGTGCTCGCTATTGCCTGAGATCTCGTCTTGGTCGCCACGCCTATGTCCTTGCCCAGTTTGCCGCCCATGCAGGACGCGCCCAAATGGCAGCATCAGCTCGGCAATGAAGTTCGGCTGCCCGCGATCCGGCGCACCGGGAGGTATAGGGGCGACGCCATCGTCTTCGAGGGCAGTTGCACAATGTCGTCGGCTCTCATGCGTGGCGGCCCCGGTGTTAGTGCGCAGTCCAGCCGCCGTCGATCGGAAGCACCGTTCCGGTGATCGACGCCGCCTCCGCGCTCGCAAGGAACACCGCCATCGCGGCAACCTGCGCCACCGTCACGAACTGTTTGGTCGGCTGGGCGGCGAGCAGCACGTCCTTGATCACCTGTGCTTCGGTCATGCCCCGCGCCTTTGCGGTGTCCGGGATCTGCTTTTCCACCAGCGGCGTCAGAACGTACCCGGGACAGATCGCATTGACAGTGATTCCGTGTTCGGCAACCTCCAGCGCGACCGTTTTGGTCAGACCGGCGACGCCATGCTTTGCCGCCACGTAGGCCGATTTGAACGGAGATGCCACCAGGGCGTGGGCCGAAGCCACATTGATGATGCGGCCCCACTTGCGCTGCTTCATCGCTCCCAAGGCCTGACGGATCGTGTGAAACGAGGCCGAAAGATTGATCGCGAGTATCGCGTTCCATTTTTCCGCCGGAAATTCCTCGATCGGCGCCACATGCTGAATGCCCGCGTTGTTGACCAGAATATCTATGGCACCGAATTCGGCTAGGGCACGCTTCACCATGGCCTCGATCTCATCGGGCCTGCTCATGTCCGCGCCGTCGTATCGCGCCTCGACCCCGTAATCCGCCGCTATCTGTTCACGGAGCTTCGAGGTTTCCACCGCGTCCGCGAAGCCGTTCAGAATGATATTGGTGCCGTATTCGGCGAAAGCCCTGGCGATTCCCAGGCCGATTCCGCTGGTCGAGCCGGTAACAAGTACGGTCTTTCCTTTAAGCACTGATTTCTCCTATTGAGTTGATCAGCTTGATCATCCATGATGTCGGGCCAGGACGGGCCGGATACCGTTCCCGGCGTCATCCAAACGGGCATCACGCGGGCACGCCGGATCTCCCGGACCGCCCATATTTGTCGGAGCAGGCGCCAATTCATTACTTGAGCTTCCTGTGATAGGCACATTGTGTCGTTTCAGCCAGGGTGGAGCGCCAAGGACCAAATCGCCGGCGGGCGGTCCAATCAAGAATGAGGCTGCGTACGGAGCCGAAACACTAAGCGGGGGAGCGAACGAGGCAAGGCATGATGGACGGAATGATGAGCGGCGGAGTGATGCGGGCACTGGGGCTTTTCTGGCTCCCGCGCGGCTTGCGGGGTTCGCGCCGCAAACCGTGTTGAAAACACTCCTGCCCGTGATCGGGAAGTTGCGCCAATGATCCCCGGTCTTCCGGAAAAAGAAATGCCCGCACGTGCTCCGGTCCGCAGCACGGCCAGGGTCTTGCTTGCGATCTCGGGTATCGCCGTGCTCGCTGTTGCGATCGTGATGGCTTACCTCGAGATTACGCGCACGGATGCCCGGACTCCCGTCCCCGAGCGCACCGCGGCGGTCGATTCCGGGAGCAAGAAGACTGCGTTTGCCTTCGATATCCATCCCCAGCCGCGCGTCCTGCCGGCCATCCGGTTTGCCGACGAGAAAGAACGTGCTATGACGCTGCAAGACTTTCGCGGCAAGTTCGTGCTGCTCAACCTCTGGGCGACCTGGTGCCCCCCATGCCGCGCGGAAATGCCGACCCTCGACCGTCTGCAGGCCAAACTCGGCGGTCCGGACTTCGAAGTCGCCGCGCTTTCCATCGATCGGGGCGGTCCGTTCGTCGTCCGGTCGTTCTACAACGAGATCGAGATTAAGGCATTGCGGATCTATATCGATCAGAGCGGAGCGGCGGCGTCCGCCCTCGGCGTCAATGGAATCCCGGCCACTTTGCTCATCGATCGCGCCGGACGCGAGCTTGGCCGCAAGATGGGCCCGGCCGAATGGGACAGCCCGGAGGTGGTCAAGCTGATCCAGGGCTATTTGGGCGCCGCGGCGCCGGATCAACCCGGTAAGCATTGATGGACAGGAAAAGCAGCGTCGGCGGCTCTCCCCAAAGCGAAAGTGCGCAAGCGGCGTACCGGGCCCCGTAAGAGCTCAGCAGCATGCCGAAGTCCCTTCCGGATTTCCGGCGGCGTCGAACGGCAAGCCGCCGCCGCAGCCGGCAAACAGTCCGTAGTGGCGGCTGAAATCGCCGATGAAGTCGAAATGCGCCGCGAAGCGCGTCTCGCGCAACATGCGCCAGGTGTTGCCGCATACCGGAAAGACCCGGCCGGTCTCGATGTCGTGGTGCTTGTCGAGCACGAAGCGCTCGGCATGACCCGGGATGCCGCCGCGATAAATCACCGCCTGGCCATAGTCTTCGCACGCGGTCTCCAGGGCGTCGAGCTTGAACAGCCGGTAGGTGGCCGAGAAAAAGCGCAGATTGCCGACCCGCGGTGCCAGTTCAGGGTCGGTGATCGCCAGCGGCCGGTCGGTCACCAAACGCGGGTCGGTGAAACCCCCTCGGTGCGCGAGGCGAAGGAAGTCGTTCCAATACAGCGCGCCGCCCAGGCATTCACCGTAGAGCACCGGGTCGTTGCGAACTGCCTCCGGCACGCGCCGGTCGGCGTAGACGTCCGAGAAGTAGAACTCACCGCCATCCTTGAGCAGGCGATGCACGCCGCGCAGCACGGCGTCCTTGTCGGGCGAAAGGTTGACCACGCAGTTGGACACGATCACATCAAAACTGCCCGGCTCCAGGTCGAGTTCGTCCAGACGCTCGATATAGCCCTGGAGGAAGCGCACATTGGCATAACCGAAGGCCTCCGCATGGAACCCCCGGTGCTGCTCGGCGACAGCGAGCTGCTCCTCGGTCATGTCGACGCCGACCACCTCCCCTCTCGCGCCGACGAGTTGCGCCAGCGCGTAGACATCGCGTCCCGAACCGCAACCGAGATCCAAGACCCGGCGACCTTCCAGCAGGGGTGGGCAGACCAGGCCACAACCGTAGTAGCGCGAAAGCACCTCCGGGTGAATGCGCGCGAGCAACGGCTTCAGCCATGTCGGTGTCTGGCTGATGTCGCAGCAGGCGCTGGTTTTGAGATCGCCGGAATGCTGCAATTGGCGGCCGTAGTAATCCTGAACGATGTCGTGCACGATGGGTGTCCCGATATTTACGAAATGCCGTCCAGGGGCAGTCCCTGCTTTTAGGCTGTCTGCATTAGTCGCGCAAGACTCTGATTCATTACTTGCTCAAATCGCCCTCGGGATCGACCGGAGCGCTGATCGTTGACGGTCCAGTCGTAGTCGATGAATTCGATCCGGTAGTCCTCGGGAATGCTTTTGCAACCCAGAGTATTGTGGTGCCCCCGTATCAGTACGCCCCGAGGGAAACCCTCGGGTACCTGGACGCCGCGCAATTCACGGGTGAAGGGCTGCTCGTCGGTGTGGTCATGCAGCAGCCTGCGCACACCGATCACGCGCGCGGTCGGCGTCAAAACCTCGAAGCGGTCGCAGAAATGGTTCGGATCTCTGTCGTCCGGCGCGCATGGCGTCCAGGTGGTGAACGATGAACGAAGCCACTTAGTGGCCGGCCGCGAGCCCGATGATGGTCTCGAAGCCACCCCAGAACATGCGCTTGCCGTCGAAGGGCATTTTCGAGGGGTCCATCGACTCCTTGAGCTGCGGATCCTCCATGACTGCCTTGCTGACGCGGTCGCGCTCCTCCTTGTTCCGATAGACGACCCACGCCAACGCGATCACCTCGCCGTCCTTGAGCTGCACGGCCTGCGGAAACGACGTGACCTTGCCGGGCTGCACGTCGTCGCTGATCGAGTCGGAGTAATACAGAGCACCGTGGCGCAGGTGGGCGTTGCCCCATTCCGCAGACATGCGCTTGTAGGTGTCGAGGTTGGCACGGGCAACGGGAATGACCATCGCATCGATGTATTGCGACATGGGACCTCCGCTGGCGTAAATTCGCTTGGACCGGTCGCGTCCGCCGCCGTTCCGCTTCGAACCACGGCGTCGGGTCAGCCGCCGACTGTGCCGCAGACCGGTTTCGGAAGCCGCGCGGCGATCGCCGGCACGAGGACTGATCGCCCCGGCTCTCCGGGAGGCCTCCGAGATTGAAGCAACGAAGCCGGCCGGCGGAATCGAACGGCACGGAACATGTCGAATTGAGGCACAGCCGCTCGACTACAGCGTGCGATCCCCCTCACGGCCGGGGATCGCCACCGTCAACTTTCGAGGAGATAGCCATGGCGCAAATCAAACCCATCGCCGAAGGAATGCCTATCGAGCCGCAGCCCTCGCCTTCCGGCAGTAACCCCGCTCCAGGGTATGCGAAGTACCCCGACCATCGCATCGCGACGAAGCCCGCCGGTGTGCGCGTCCGGGTCCTCTTCAAAGGGGAAGTGATCGCCGACACCAGGAACGCGATCCAGTTCGAGGAGACCGTAGAGGGCAGTACGGTAGCTCCGATCGTCTATTACTTCCCGCGCAAGGACGTGAAAATGGAGCGGCTCGCACGCACCAGCCATCAAACCTACTGCCCGTTCAAGGGCCAGGCCTCCTACTACTCGCTGGAAAACGGGCCCGAGAACGCAGTCTGGAGCTACGAGCAGCCGTATGACGAAATGATCGCGATCAAGGATCTCCTTGCGTTCTACCCCGACAAGGTCGACTCGATCATCGCAAGCCATGAATGAGGTGCGCCGCAGCTTGAAGCAGCGCCGCGGAGCGTCTCTTGCGCTGCTGATGACCCAGGCGTGGCGGGGTCAGTCCCCGGTGACCGAAGTCGTTCCATATAGCGAATTCGAGCACGCACTGGCGGACGGCCGGGCCGACTGCGTCGTGATTCGACCGCGTGCTAACAACCCTGAAGAGCCGTTCAACCTTCGGTGCGATAAAGGGCGGCTATCGGAGGTGAAGCTGCTGCTCGACAATTCGCCGTGAGCCTCGGCTTGTCGGCCATTCCTGCCGCTTATATCGAAAACGTCGAGCAACCGGTGTCCGGCTGCTTGCTGACGTTGGTTAAGATTTCAATTGGGATGACCGCTTCCTTCGGAGCCGGAGGACAGCATCCGACCCTAATCCGCCGCCCGGTACCTTGAATCTCGGCGTCGGGAATGCCGTAAGAGCGGACTCTGGAGGGACCCTACGTCGAGCAGATAGATCGGACCTGAAAGCACCATCCCACGAAACGCACCAAGTAATCGTACCGCTCGGTGATGCGCTCACAGCGCACTTCCACCCGCTGGGCGCCGGGGCATCATCTGAAGTATGGTGCATCTTCGCGCCGTAGATAACAGTGCCGGTGGCGAGTCATAGCTCATCCGCTACAAAGATATCGGCGCGCGGATCATGTTGCCGACAAGCTTCATGCAGCCTTCCCCCTCCTCACCCGCGACGTACACCTGGCTATGTGCAGAAAATCCGCAGCAGTAGCGCCAGCGGAGCATCATCGCGCGCCGAAGACCTCGCGGGCTGCAAGTATATGTAGGTGCGGGTTGAAAAGTTGGCCAGGTCCCGGGAGGTCTGCACGACCCACTCGCCGTAAGCTAGCCGCGTTTCTGGCAGAAACTCGGGCAAAAGGCAGAGCCGTCTGACCCTGCCTTTCGCTGTACGGATACTAAATGATTGAAACCCTACTGATTACCGCTTTGGGGCACCCGTCCCTGCCGCGGGTTTTGCCGGGGGTTTTGCCGGCGGAGCGACAAAGACAACGGGGGCCTGACCCAGTGGGTTAAAATCTTTGTCGGCAGCAGTGAGCATCCCTGTGCCGGGTTTGAATACTCTCACGTATGAAGAGACGTCCCATTCTCCGGCCCACGCGCCTTCCTGATTGGCCACAGGCGCCGGCTTGACGACCGAGGCGATGCTGCTCATCCCACCACCAGCAT
>JACQTO010000270.1 GCA_016210745.1 Betaproteobacteria bacterium | reverse complement strand
TGGCTGTGGCTGGAGAGCACCCGATCGAACACCTGCAAGGTGAACATCGCCGGCACCAGAAACAGCAGGTTGATGAAAAACGAAAACGCCGCGATGTAGCGCAGCTGCGGACGCAATTCTTCCCATAAGGATTTCATTGATCGACTCCTGTTGCAGGTCAGTGCCTAAGCCGCACCAGCCGGTACCGAAGGAAGCTGGTATTGCCGTTTATCAATCTCCCCCTTTCCTGCGGTTGCAAGCAACCGCACGAAAGGGGGAGACGAATTTAGAAACCCAATCTCCGCCAAATTCGTCAACGGTAAACTTAAGCGGGGCTCCGGCAGGCGAGGTGCCGCGGTGTGGGCCGCTCCTGCGCCGCACACCGCTGCACCTCTGCCGCTTGCCTTCGTCTACTCGCACCCCTTAGGACAGGATAAAGTCGGTCGCGTCGATGGTGGTCGCATTCGCGACGCCGAGAAGCAGGATGGAATCCGCCCCGATCCCCACCAGGGTATTCGCCCCAACGTCGGTGATGCTCACCGAGGCGGCAAACGTCGCCGCCGTGATCCCCAGCCCCGAGATGTTGAGCAGGTCCTGGCCTCCGATCGCATTGGCGTCGAACCCCTGGACCCGGTCGGCACCGAAACCAGCCGCGGCAAACACGAATACATCGTTGCCGGCCCCGCCGATCATCAAGTCATTGCCGGCGCCGCCGACTAGCGTATCCGCGCCACTGCCTCCGTTGAGCGTGTCATTGCCCGCACCTCCATCGATCACGTTCGCCGCGAAATTACCGGTGAGCACGTCGTCGAATGCGCTGCCGATGAGGTTCTCCACGGATATGAGCCTGTCTCTGCCCGCCCCACCGGTGTTGTTCCGGTCATCATCGTCGTTTGCAAGACTGACCCTTACCCCCGCCGTTGCGCCCGCATAGGTGGCGGTATCGACTCCTGCGCCGCCAAAGAGCAAGTCGTTGCCTGCGCCGCCATCGAACGTGTCATTGCCCGCGCCCCCGTTGAGCACGTCGTTGCCCGCGCCCCCGATGAGCAAGTCGTCGCCCGCGTTGCCGTTGAGCCTGTCGTTCGCGCCCAGGCCGGTGAGCGTGTCGTTGCCGGCCCCGCCCGTGATCCCGTTATTGAGCCCGTTGCCGGTACCGGTGAAATCGCCGGTGCCGATGAAGACGAGGTTCTCGACGTTGGCGCCCAGCGTATAGCTCGAAAGCGTGGTCTGCACCGTGTCCAAGCCCTGGCCGGCGAGTTCGGTCACTAGGTCGCCTACGTCGTCCACGACGTAGGTGTCGCTGCCGGTGCCGCCCGCCATCGTGTCGGCACCGGTGCCGCCGTCGAGCCGGTCGTTGCCTGCACCGCCATCCAGCGTGTCGTTGCCGGCCAAGCCAAGGAGCGTGTCATTGCCCGCCCCGCCTTGGAGATTGTCATCGCCTGCGGTGCCGACGAGCGTGTCGGCTCCGGCACCGCCGACGACCACATCGGCGACCGCCGTGGTGGCCGCCGAAGCGACCTCTTCGAGGGTGCCGCCGGCGTCGGTGAAGCGCGCCAGTACACGAAGCGCCAAGCCGACCTGCGCCTGCGTGGGAGTGAAGGTCGCACCCGTAGCCCCGGCGATGTCGGTGAACACCGCACCGCTGCCCGCCTGCCACTGATGTGTGATCGCCGAGGCGATGCCGTCGACGTCGGTGAAGGCATCGGTCGCAGTCAGGAGCTGGCCCTCGGTCGGTGTCGTGTCATTGATCAGAACCGTTCCCGTCGGGGCATCGTTGACCGCCGCCACATCCACGGTGAGTGTGTTCGGCGCGGTGTCGAAGAGACCGCCTTGATCGGCCACGCTGAAGGTGAAGCTGGCATAGCCCGCCCCGTTGGCGTTGGCAGCCGCCGTAAACGCCAGGTTTCCGGCCGTGATGTCCGCCTCGGCAATGACCTGGCCAGCCGCGACTGCCAGACCCGACAGGGTCAGGGCGCCGGCAAGCGGCAGGGTATCAATCCTTACCGCGCTCAAGGTATCGCCCGGATTCGCATCGGTGAAACCAAAGTTCGCCGCGGTGAAAATGAAAGCGGTGTCCTCGTTGGCGGTGACAGTGGTGTCGGTGCCGGCGGGCGCGACGTTGTCGAATGCCGCCACGGTCGGCGCCGAAAATACCGACTCCAGCACGCCGTTCTGGTCTGAATAAAGCGCCCGGACGCGAATCGCCAGCCCGGCGAGATCCGGAGTCACGGTGAAGGACGTTCCGGTCGCGTTCTGCGCGCCGATCCCGCTCCGCACCAGGATGTCTTCGAACACGCCTGAGCCCGCGAGCCGCTCGACCTGCCAGAAGTAGCCGATGCCCCCGGTGATGGCGCCGCCGCTCGCGGCATTGTCCGCATCGCTCACTCCGGCGGCCGAAACCGTAATCGTCTGGCCCACTGCCGGGCTGGGATCGCTGATCGTCAGCAAGCCCACCGGCTCGTTATTGATTCCGGGCGTGAGCACCACCGCCTGATCGGAGAATTGCAGCCGCTCGATTCCGGTGAGCCGGTCGCTGCCATCCACCAGGCGGCCCACGTCGGTGACGGTGGTCACGCCGTTGGCGTCGGTGGTCACCGTATAGCCGGCGAGCACGCCGGAGAACACGGCGGTGTCGAAGTTGAAGCCGCCGTCGCCGGGCAGGATTTCGCGCACCGCCACGAGCTGACCGGGATTGTAGGTGCCATTCATCATGAACGGCACCAAGGACGCCATGTCGTCGAAGCTCGCGATCTCAGCTCCCGTTCCGTCTGCATTCGCACGCACGCTGATGCGTACGTTGAGCCACTTGTCGCCGTCGATCAGATCGTCGCCGCCGCGGCCTTCGATACGGTCGCTGCCGTTGCCGCCGAGGATGATGTTGCCCGCGCCAAAACTGTCGTCGGCGGTGCCAACCACGCCGTCGGCTCCGGCTGCCGCCGTGCCGACAAAGTCGCGCAGACCGCTGATGAGGTCGAAGTTGGTGAGCACGCTGCCCTGCAAGCCGGTCGTGGCAATCGTGGCCGCGTTGGCGTTATCGCCGCGCAACTGGTCGCTGAACGTCGATCCAGCTAGTCCTTCCACACCGGCGAAGCGGGCAAGAACTGCGGCTACCGCCGGCACCGGCCCCACGACCAGGGCACTGTCGGTCAGGTCGACGTTCGCACCGATCTCGACGTTCTTGAAGGTGGCCCAGTCGTAGCCCGAGGCTCCCTGGTAGTTGTCGCCGACGCCGTTCAACCCGCTGCTCGAGCCGACCATGATGTCGTCGCCGCCTTCACCCTTCATGATGTCGGGTTGGCTGCCGCCGACGAAAATGTCATTGCCGGCAATCAGGTCGCGGTCGAGCGGATCGCCGTTGTCGCCGGGATTCCCGCCCACAAGACCTTCCTCGATCCAGTCGTCGCCTTCGTTGCCATTCGCCTGCGGGTTGCCGTTCGCGCCCAGGATGAAGTCATCGCCGGTGCCGCCGAAGGTCTCCGTTGCGTCTTCGCCGGTGATGATGAAGTCCTTGCCCGTGCCGCCGATGATCAGATTGATGCCGTTGCCGCCCTGGATGACGTCGTTGCCGTCATCGCCCTGGATGACATCGTCGCCGCCGAGATCGGTGATGATGTCGTCGCCGATGCCGCCGCGGATGTTGTCGTTGCCGTGGCCGCCTTCGATGCGGTCGTTGCCGCCATCGCCCCAGATCGAGTCGTCGCCGATGCCGGCGGTCATGATGTCATCGCCCGCGGTGCCGCCGAGCACGACATGGTCCTCCCCGGTATATTTCAGGTAATTCGTGTCCGGGCCCGGCGTGGCGGGATTGTCCCGGATCACCAGCGGCGTGATGATGCTGTCGCCGACCGGGTCCGCATTGGCCGGGAGATTGTCTGCGCTCTCATCGACCGGCGTCAGCGGATTGTCGAGCACGATGCCGTCCGGACCGCCGATCACGCTCTGGTTGAACTGGCGCGCCGGATCGATCTCGAGGCTGAGGTTGGTCTGGAACACGAGCGCCGGGAGATGGGTCGCGTCGGTGTTGTTCATGATCATCTTCGCGAACGAGTTGTTCTCCAACTCGGTGAGGAAGTTCTGGCCCGCGTTGCGCTCCAGGTAATAG
>JACQTO010000022.1 GCA_016210745.1 Betaproteobacteria bacterium | reverse complement strand
GCACCTGGTGTTCGAAGAGTTCGCGCGCACCATCCAGCCGAATGTCGACGCCTTCCTCGACTTCGATGACACGATCAATCCGGCGATCGTCGCCGAGTTCGCGCATACGGTGTATCGCTTCGGCCATTCGATGCTGACCGAGACCATCGATCGCCTCGACCCCAATTTCGCCTCCAGCGAAATCGGCCTGATTCAGGCATTCCTCAACCCGCTCGAGTTCGCGGCGAGCGGCCTCACGCCCGAACAAGCCGCCGGCGCGATCGTGCGCGGCACGACCCGCCAGGTCGGCAACGAAATCGACGAGTTCGTCACCGAGGCCCTGCGCAACAACCTGGTCGGCCTGCCGCTCGATCTGGCCGCGATCAACATCGCGCGCGGCCGCGACACCGGCATCCCGTCGCTGAACGCGGCGCGCCGCACCTTCTTCGAGGGCACCGGTGACAGCCAACTCGCGCCCTATACCAGCTGGGTCGACTACGCCCAGCACCTGAAGCACGAGGAATCGCTGATCAATTTCATCGCCGCCTACGGTACGCACGCGTCGATCACCGGCGCGACGACCATGGCCGATAAACGCGCCGCGGCGACGCTGCTCGTACTCGGGGACATCGTTGCTCCCGGACCCGACGGCATCCCGGGCACCGCCGACGATGTCGTCACCACGGCCGCACCGGCCGACCGACTCGATTTCCTGCACAGCACCGGCGCCTGGGCGAGCGGCCCGGATGGCGTCACTATCACCGGCCTGGATGACGTCGATTTCTGGATCGGCGGCCTGGCCGAGGCGAAGATGCCCTTCGGCGGCATGCTCGGCTCCAGCTTCAACTTCGTGTTCGAAACCCAGCTCGAGTCGCTGCAGGACGCCGACCGGCTCTACTACCTGCACCGCACCGCCGGACTCAACTTCCTCACCGAGCTCGAGAACAACTCGTTCTCGAAACTGGTGATGCTCAACACCGACGCGACGCATCTGCCGGCTGCCATGTTTACCACCCCGGGCCTGATCCTCGAGGTCGATCCGACCAGGCAGTTCAACGCGAGCGTGGTCAACGATCCGGGTCCGGACGGCATACTGGGCGACGATCCCTTGACGGCGGTTGACGAGAGCGCCGACGACGTGGCCACACCCCGTGAGGATCCGCTCGGCGACAACGCCCTCGTTCCGCAGGTCATTCGGGACAACCCCGCCACGACGGGCCCCGACACGAATTACCTCAGGTACACCGGGCCGGAGCACGTCGTACTCGGCGGCACCGCGGGCAACGACATCCTCATTTCCAGCGAGGGCGACGATACGCTCTATGGCGATGGCGGCAACGACCGCCTCGAAGGCGGCGCCGGCAACGACGACATCCAGGGCGGTGAAGGCGACGACATCATCAGCGATCTTGGCGGGGACGATGTCTTGAAGGGTGACGCCGGCAACGACGTCCTCCACGGCGGCCAGGGCTTCAACCTGATCCTCGCCGGCCCGGGCAACGACTTCATCGTCACCGGCGAGGACAGCAACGAATCCTTCGCCGGCCCGGGCAATGACTTCATTCTCGGAACCCGGCTCGACATCCAAAACATGGGAGGCGAAGGCGACGACTGGATCGAGCTCGGCACCCAGGACGGCGCGCCCGGCGACAGCTTCGACCCGCTCGGCCAAGACCTGGTCGTCGGCCACGACGTGTTCGTGGGCGGCGGCGGATTCGATGAATTCATCGGCGAGGGCGGCGACGATATCGGGGTCGGCAGCGAAGGCCCGGACAAGATGAAGATGGGATCCGGCTTCGACTGGGCCACCTTCAAGAACGAGCGCACCGGCGTAGCTGCGGACTTGTTCAAGAATGCCAACGTCGATGTGATCGTACCGCCGGCAACCGCCCAGATCGAGGGCAAGTTCGCCTCGGTGGAAGGCCTGTCGGGATCGGCGTTCGCCGACATCCTGCGCGGCGATAATGCCGACGCGCTCACAATCCCGCTCTCCGGCTTCACCGGCAGCGTGCTT
Source organism: Betaproteobacteria bacterium (assembly GCA_016210745.1). Classification (GTDB taxonomy): domain Bacteria; phylum Pseudomonadota; class Gammaproteobacteria; order Burkholderiales; family SG8-39; genus JACQTO01. The sequence continues at coordinate 2,384 of JACQTO010000022.1, read as the reverse complement.
ACCAACTTCGACCTCATCGATGGCCTGCGGGCTTTCGTCGGATCCGCTGGGGCCGGCCTGGACGGCATCACCGGCACGGCCGATGATCAGTTCAGCGCGGGCAACATCATCCTCGGCGGCGACGGCAGCGACATCCTCGAAGGCCGCGCAGGCGACGACCTGATCGATGGCGACGCCTGGCTCAACGTGCGCATCAGCGTGCGCGCCAACGCCGATGGCACCGGTGCGGAAATTCGCAGCGTCAACAGCATGACCGAGCTCGTGCCCGACATGATGTCTGGCGCCATCAATCCCGGCCAGCTCGTTGTCGTGCGCGAGATCCTGCCGGGGAGCGGCGGCTTCGACACGGCCGTGTTCTCCGACCTCGCCGTCAACTACACTGTGGCCACCGACGTGAACGGCGTGACCACCGTCACCCATAACCAAGCCATCGGCGGCGATGGCAGCGACCGCCTCACCAATATCGAGCGGCTGCAGTTCGCCGATCAGTCGGTCGTCCTGGTTCCCGGGTTGAACGCCGAGCCCGTCGGTCTGCTGGCGGTAGACAACGCCACACCGACCGTCGGCCAGACGCTCACGGTGTCGGCGGCTGGCATCAGCGACGCCGATGGGATCGCCGGGCGCTTCAGCTTTATCTGGCAGTACGAGCCGGTCCCCGGTTCGGGCATATTCCAGGACATCAGTTTGATTCTGGCTCCGGAGAGCGCGCCGATCGAGGTTGGGCCTACCCTTACGGTGACCCCGGCCCTCGCGGGTTTTGCCCTGCGCGTCAAAGGGCATTATCAGGACGCCAACGGCGTACTGGAGACGGTGTTCTCGGCGGCAACCGCCGCGGTAGCCGCCGGTGCGCCCGCCGCGCCGGTCGTGTCGCTGATCGACCCGCAAACCACCGCCGACAGCCCCGGTGTGCGATACATCGCATCCGACCTCGAGTTCATTCTCGAACAAATCGTCATTTCGGAACGGCACGCGGCCGGGGAAGATCTGCTCGACCTGCTGCCGAACAAGATGCGAGCGATGGGCCTGCGCACGGTCGACGGATCGTTCAACAACCTGGTCCAGCCCCAATCCGAATTCGGCGCATCGGATAACGTTTTCCCGCGGATGACGACGCCAAACTTCCGCGATGCGGAGAACGTGTCGATCGACCTGGATGGACCCGGCCCGCTGACGGTGGGAACGTCGACCTCCTACACGCAGACCAGCGGCTTCGTATTCGACTCGCAGCCGCGCACGATTTCGAACCTGATCGTCGACATGACCGCCAACAACCCGGCGGCAGTGGCGGCTGCGGCGCAAAACGCGGGCTCCGACATCGTTACCGGAACGCGCACCGACGGCACTCCGTTCGAAACGTTCTTCATTCCGAACTCTGCGCCGGATGGCGGCCTCAGCGCGGGATTCAACGCCTGGATGACCTTCTTCGGCCAGTTCTTCGACCACGGCCTGGACCTCGTCAACAAGGGCGGGAGCGGCACGGTGTTCGTTCCGCTGCAGCCGGATGACCCGCTGTTTGTTCCGGGCAGCCCGACCAACTTCATGGTGCTGACGCGCGCGACCAACTTGCCCGGCCCCGACGGCGTCCTGGGCACCGCCGACGACATCCACGAGCACACCAATCAGGACTCGCCGTTTGTCGACCAGAACCAGACCTACAGCGCGCATCCTTCGCACCAGGTGTTCCTGCGCGCCTATGAATTCGACGCCAACGGCGATCCGGTTTCGACCGGCAGATTGATCGTCAATCGCGACCTGGGCGCCGACGGCCAGTTCGGCACTGCCGACGACGTCGAAATCGGCGGCATGGCCACCTGGGCTGTCGTCAAGGCGCAGGCGCGCGATCTGCTCGGGATCGAGCTCACAGATGCGGACGTGCTCAACATTCCGCTGCTCGCCACTGACGCCTATGGCAAATTCATCCCCGGCGCGAATGGCTTCGTGCAGGTGGTCATGCGTACCGCCGGCGCAGATGGCATCCTGGGAACGCCCGACGACGGTACCACGCTCGTCGAAGGCAATCCGGCTGCGCCCATCAGCCTCGCCAATGCAGTCCGCACCGGCCACGCCTTCCTCGATGACATCGCGCACGCCGCCGTGCCGACCGCGGGCTTGGTGGCCGACGCCGACACCGTCGCCGGCGGCCCGGTGGCCGCGGGCGAGTATGACAACGAACTGCTCGAGGCGCACTACGTCGCGGGTGACGGAAGGGTCAACGAGAACATCGGCCTCACCACCGTGCACCACGTGTTCCACTCCGAGCACAACCGCTTAGTCGAGCACACCAAAGCGGTGGCCCTCGCAACGGCGGAGGGCGGGGACGTCACATTGCTGAACCAGTGGCTTATTGATCCGGTCGCTTCAGTTCCCGCCGACCTGTCCACTCT
>JACQTO010000268.1 GCA_016210745.1 Betaproteobacteria bacterium | reverse complement strand
TACCTGTGGCTCTTCCATTCTGTCGTTCCGTTCCATGATCGTCTCCACCGCCCTCTACACTAATTTCAAGGAAGGTCGGTGTCTCACGTATATTGGCAGAGAGGGCTGCGTCCGGGAGTGTTCAGCGGGATTCCGTAGTGCTCCTCGAGATGGTAACTAACGACGTAAAGAGCGTCACCATCCCATGGCGCCAAGTCCTTTCCGCACCGCTTGCAGTTGAAGGTGAACTCCGAGTCCTCATCGGCAAGTTCCTGCTGAAACGCGTCAAGCGCGCTCTTGCCCAAGTTCCACAGGATGTCGACTTCCCAGTTGTGGGGAGAGATGTCCGGCAACTGATTGGCATGGAAGGGTTCCGACAAGATGCATTCTTCGCAGCAAGGAGCTCGGAGCCAAAGATCCATTCGTTCCAGCGGCGCGCAATGCGATCGGCGCTCGGCGACGTAGAACCGATAACACTCAGCCCTGGTCCATAGGTCCAATTCGTGTGCGTGCTCAGCACTCGGGATGTATGGCGTAAAAGGGATCACGGTTCGTCGATTCGTGGTGCCCAACGCCGCGCATGACCGGCGCCCAAACAGCAAGCGCAGCGCAGCTGTTTGGGCGTCCGTGTCGATGCGCAGGTTAGCCGATGCATGACTTCAGATGACACCCTCTCGCTTGAGTTCTTCCTCATGGGCCGTGACTAGGCGGGCGCGCCACACTTCTAACTGCTCGGCAAGGAGCAAAACAGCATCGTACCCGCTATTTCCCAATGCCTCTGCGCCCGCGCGGAGATTTCCCGTGGACCCAGCGGATGCACCGCATGCGCTAATGATGTCTCGGGTATGAGCTTGATGAGAAGATAGGAGCGTCCAATCCGAAGGCCACTCATCGCGATGCTTGAAGTAGTTGGCGAATGCATCAATGGCTTCAACAATGGAATAGGCTGACCCGGGCAGACTATCCGAACCTTGCTTCAGTATTGCTTCCTTGGAGCAGCCTAGCGCTCCGAGAGGTCGGCCTTCCCTTTTGCGAAAGAAAGAGTGAAGGTCTTTGATCCTTGATACTACATACGTGATGTTGGTCTGACAGATCACGAACGCGGTGCCCAAGAGGCTTTCAATGAGTTCGACTTCCTCATCTGTCACGATCTCAACGTAATCGGCATTCCCGCTGTCTTGCGCGCCATTTATGACTCGGGCACTCTGTCGAATCGCTTCACCAGTCACCGTGAGACTTCTAGCCTGGATTTCCACGGCGCACAATTCACCTAACAGGAGGGCGGTTTCCGGTTCGATTTTAGGCGCTCATGCGCAGGGCGTAATTGTGCCACCAAGGCACCTTCACTGGCGCATCCAGTATTCCCGAGGCGATGATGATCGGCAAGTGGGCGCGGCGGTGGAAGCGCACGTGCACCTCGTGCTTGGACAGGCTCACCTCGGCGGGGGTGTCGATAAGGTCGCGGAAGATGTGGCGCGCCTGCGCCTCGGCATAGCCGCGCATGCGCCGCGCGAGCAGCCGATATAGGCCGCTGGCGATCACCAGCAGCGCCATGTCGAAGTCGACTTTGAGGCCGACGGCCGAGGACAACGCGTCCATGTGGAAGAAGCGCACCGCGTCCGAGAGCGCGTTCTCTATGAGCATGCGCTGGGCGTAACGGGTGAGCAATTGGGCGTGGGTCTGGTGGCGCTCGTTGGTGAGCAGGATGGTCGGTTCCTCGTGGCCCAGGTCGGTGACGAACAGTTGCCGGAAGGTGCCGCCGGCGAGCGTCACCGGCTGCTCGAACACGCGCGGGGTCTTGAACTTGCGCGCCGGGACCTCCAGGGTCACGCGGCGCCAAGCCGAAGGGGCGAGCTGCTTGATTTCGCTGAGCAACGCGGGCGATCGTCGCCTGAGCGTGATGAAGGCGATGCCCATGCGATCCAGGCGAGTTGCGCGTAGGTGGTGAGCCGCGAATCGAACACCAAGTGGCGGGGATTCTCCCCGTGGTGTTTCTTCCAGAAGGCGACGAAGCGGAAGATCTCCTCGGCTTCCTCGCCTTTCCTGAGATCGGCGTTCGAGTAGCAAAACGCCCGTCCGTCGGCGTCTTGTGCCAGAAAGGCGAGCACTGAGGGCTGGCGGCGGCTGCGCATCGAGACGTAGTGGCGCTCGATCTGCGGGTCCTCGCCATAATAGGGCACCGAGTGGAAGTCCAGATTGAAGGAGTCTGCGGCAAAGAGATCCTCCTTGGCGAGGGCGCGCTGCCAGGCCGCCAGCAGGGCGGTAGTGCGGGTGTGGTCCAGGCGCGAGGAATACTCCGAGAGGTAGCTCTTCTTCGGGATCGCATTGAGCCCGCAAAAGAGCGCCAGCCCCGGGTCGCTGACCAAGGCCATCACGTGGCTCTTGCGCTCCACCGACCACAGCTTCAAGGCGAGCGCGGCCAGCAACGCCTGCCCCGCTGGGATCATTGTCGAGCCCGGCAGCCGTGCGGCACTCGCGAGCGAGAACGCCTGGAGGCGTTCGAGCTCCGGCAGGAACAGGAACAGTCCTCCGCAGCGGGTGGGAAACTCGCTGCCCGGCGCCAGCGCAAACTGGCGCACGTCGGCCACCGGCTCCACCGTTGGCCCCAAGTGCGCGGGGCGCTCCTGGTCCAGGCGCCGCGGCAGCGGCGCGAAGCCCTCGGCGCGCAGCAGCTCGCGCACCGCCGTCGGACTGAGCATGAGGTCGCATTCTTTGAGGGCCTCGGCGATCTCGTAGACCGAATGATTCTGCTTCCGCAGCGCCACCACCAGTTCCTGCGCCTTGGATTTCTTGGGCTGTTCGCGCGGCCCGGGGCTGGGCGAAGCAAAGAACGGCGCAAGCCGCTCCTGCCGGAACTGGTGGCACAGCACGCGAAAGGAGCCGGGGCTGTAACCGAAGTCGCGCGCCACCTGGTGCGAGGCGCGCCCTTCGAGGAAGTAGGCGCGCAGCGCCTCGTACATGCGCTGGCGCGGGTGCGAGGGCCGCTCGAAGAAGCGGCGGCATGTTGTTATGTCTTTTGGTGCGCCGATAGCCACTCATGCACATTACTACATACAATACGTGGTGTCAACAACGGCGTGCGCCTCAAAATCTTGTGGCCGTGCAAAAGCGCATGGATACTGGATCTGCCAAGGCTATGGGTGGCAAAGCACGCCTGCTCGCAAACCGACGACTCCACCCCAAAAAGGAGCGGCGAAGTGCCCCCTAGGCGCACCATCCGTTAACGCGCCAGCCGTCCCAGGCCGATGCTGTACAGAGAGAAGGATGCCCGGCAAAGACCGAGCCGTGTTAGGCTAATTCCAGTCCGTGGAAATCCAGGCTAGTCAAAGTAGAAAAGACCATCTCCGGCTGCAGGAGCCGCAGAAAAAGGAGGTAAGGGCTCCTCGGCGTGTACTGAAATTTAAGTGCAGTCACTGACCTCCCACCCGAGCACCGGCTAACGTT
>JACQTO010000265.1 GCA_016210745.1 Betaproteobacteria bacterium | reverse complement strand
TTCTAAATTCGTCTCCCCTTTTCGTGCAGTTGCGTGCAACTGCACGAAAAGGGGAGATTGATAAACGGCAAAACCAGCTTCCTTGGTTCCGGCTCGTCCGGCTTAGGTAAATATCCGTCGTCACCCGATCTACACCTTGTAGTTGCAGACCGCGAGAACACCCTCGGCTATCTTCTCCGGGGTGACGACCAGTGCGGATTCGAGCACCGGACTATAGGGAATCGGCGCATCCGGGGTCGCAACGCGGCGAACCGGCGCCTTGAGACCGGCGAACGCTTCTTCGGCCAGCACCGCAGCCAGTTCGGCGCCGGCGCCGAACCTCAGGTGGCATTCGTCCGCGATCACCGCCCGTCCCGTCCTGATAACCGAGCCGACCAGGGTTTCCCGGTCAAGCGGATATAGCGAGCGCATATCGATCACTTCGGCCGATATGCCGTGCCTGCTTGCCAATAATTCCGCCGCCGCAAGCGCCCTTCCCACAGTGACGGAATAGGCGACGATGGTCGCGTCGCCTCCGGAACGCGCGACCCGCGCCTTGCCGATCGCCGGGGCGAGCCGGGCAAAATCGATTTCCTCTTCGTCATCCAGCAGCAGGGAGTGGGTGAGAAACGCGGTGGGATTATTGCTCTCCAGCATCGCCCACTTGAGCATCTGGTAGGCATCCGACGGTGTCGCCGGAAGCAGGATCTGAAGCCCTGGAACATTGCCCAGCATGCTCTGCACGCGATGGGAATGCTGAGCCGCGCCCGAGCCTCGTATGCCGACCAGCGCATACCAGGTCACCGGGACGCTTGCTTGCCCGCCGGTCATGTAATGGATGTTCGGTGCTTCGTTCACGACCTGCGCCCAGGCCTGGAAGGTGAAGCTTCCCGATCCCAGATCGACCAGCGGACGGGATCCGGACAGCGCCGCGCCGGTACCCGCGCCGGCAATCCCGAGTTCGGACACCGGAGCGGCAATGACCCGGTCCTCGAACTCCTGGAACAACGGCGCGAACGCCGCGCGACCGTTCGTCGAAAGCGCGACGAACCCGCTGCCGATTAGAAATACCTTTGGATCGGCAACCAGGGCATCGCGGATCGCGCGCACCAGTGCCTGGGCGTAAGTGAGCTTCATTGGCGCCTCGTCGCTTCGGCAAACACCCCGGCAAGGGCCTCGGCAGCTTCCGGCCAGGGGCTGGCCTCGGCAAAGCGCGCCGCGGCGGCGACCCGTTCGCGTATCCGCTCGTCGGCCGCGCTGACCGCCTCCAGACTGACCACGCCGGAATCGACCAGCTTGCGCAGATAGAGCAACACCGGGTCGCTCGCTTCCACCCAGGCCGCCAGTTCAGGCAATTCTGGCCGCACCCCGAATGCCCAATCCAGCCTGCACTCGCCGCCTATCATCTCGGGCCAGGTCATGTTGTTGCCCGGCCAGCGGGTGCAGCGGACCTCCACGAATCGCGGAGCGCCGCTGTCGCGCACGTCGTCGATGAGCCGGCGGAAACTGTCGAACAGCCCTTGTGCATCGGCGCCGTCGGTCACTTCGGTTGGGATCTGCAGCGAGCGCGGCACATCGACCAGTTCCGCCGCGCTGAGCGATGAGGACGGAAACTGCCCACGCTTGCGCTTTTCCGGGGGGATGCTGTTGTTCTCGCAGACGAACAGGATCGGAACCCGCCACAACGCCGCAAGATTCATCGCCTCGTAGGCGGCGCCTTCGTCCAGAGCCGCATCGCCGAAAAACAGCACCACGATGCCGCGGGAGCGCTGCTGCTTCAGACCCAGCGCGGCACCGGCTGCGAGGGGCAGCGCGCCGCCCACCATGGCCGATGTGGCCGGCACACCCAGTTCTACCGACGCGAGGTGCAAGGTTCCGCTCTTGCCACGGCACAGGCCGGTGGCGCGGCCGAGGATTTCCGCAAGCAATCGGTCCGGACTCGCGCCCCGGGCAAGGAGATGGCCGTGGTTGCGCCAAGTGGTGAAAATCAGATCCTCCGGCAGCAGCATTTCGCACGCCGCGATCGCAGTGGGTTCCTGCCCGATGTAGACGTGGTAATGGCCGGGAAACGCGCCGGCAGCTCCCATGCGAAGGACCTGTTCCTCGAACCTGCGGATTCGCAGCATGCCATCGAGGCGGCGCATCGCCGCAGCCGAGGCGCTCTCCGTTTTCATCTTTGTAGCCATTCGCGTCCTTCGAGCATCGGTACCTCGTGCATCAGGCGCATGCCGACATCGATGCCGAGCCGCTTCATGCGGCACTCCCCGTTTTCTCGCCCACCGGCTTCAGTTCGATGTCCAGCAGGTCTTCGTTGATGACAGCTTCATAGCGCCGCTCGGGCGGGGCCGAGCGCAGCTTGCGCGTGGCCTCCTCATCCACTTTGAGCGTGGCCGGATCGATGACCACGCCGTAGAGCAGGCGCGCGCCCTCGACTGTGACCATCTCCCGGCGCACGTCGGTGACCACTTTGTCGACCGGCCGCTCGAAGGGATCGCCGACGCCGGCACCGCCCGCGGAGAGCTTCACCACGATGTCGCCGGCCTTGATCTCCGCCATGCGATGCGGCTTGACCCGGATCTTCTGATCTCCGCGAACAATGATGGTGCGCGAGCACGGATTGGGCTGTCCGCCCTGGGCGCCCTTCACCTGGATGAAGTCGCCGTCGGAGCTTCCGGTGGCCATGCGGCCGGCGCTGCCCTCGTTCAGCGCCCGCCAGTCGATGCCGCCTCCGCCGCGCCAGCGGCCGGCGCCGTTGAAGTTCGGGCGTGCCTCCAGTTTCAGCATGCGCCAGGGGTAGCGGATCTCCGCCTCTTCCAGGCTGCCGCGCTGCACCGAGCCCAGGGTCGTCAGCGTGGTGGGCCCGGTCATGCCGTCGTGGCCCCAGACCGCCCCGGCGCTGCCGTCGTAATCGAAAGTGGTTCTGACGTAGCGCTCCTCGGTCCTCGGATCCACGCCGAAGGTATAGTCGCCTCGGTGCTTGCCCCAGCTCGCGATGGACCGATCGGGCCTTGCTTTCCCCAGCGCCTCGACGCACGCTTCGACCACCTGCCCGCCCACGTTGACCGGACTTGCGCCCACGGTTGCCGGGTATTGCGCGTTGGTGACGCTGCCCGGCGGGGCGATCACCTTGATCGGACGCATCGATCCGGTGTTGTGAAAATCGGCCAGGGCGGGATCCATGTAAACGATAACGGCGGCGACTGCCCGGGCATAGGTGACCGCGTAGACGCAATTGACGAAGCCGGTGCGCTGGGCGTCACTGCGCGAAAAATCCATGGTGATCTCGTCGCCCTTGATGGTCACATCGACCCGCACCGTGACCGGCTCGTCGAGCACCGTGCCGTCGTCGTCGGTGGAAGAATCGCCGCTGTAAGTGCCGTCGGGCATCGCCGCAATCTCCGCGCGCACCGCTTTTTCGGTGCGGTCCATCATCTCGTGAATCGCTCCGATGACCGTGTCCCTGCCGTAGCGGTGCAGCAGTTGCACGATGCGGTTCTCGGCAAACTGGGCGGTGGCGATCATGGCGTTCGCGTCGATCTTGATCTCGGTCGGGAAGCGCACGTTGTTGTAGATCAGCGCATTCAGATCGGCGTCCTCCACGCCGCGCTTCACCACCTTGAGCGGCGGGATGCACAAGCCCTCGGCGATGATGTCGTAGGCATTGGCGAAATAGCCGCCGGGAAAGGAGCCCCCGGTATCCTGCATATGACCGCGCACCATGGTGAAGAACAGCAGCTCGCCTTCGAAAAAAATGGGCCGGATGAATCCCCAATCCGGCAGGTGGCTGTTGTGGCCGCCGTGATAGGGATCGTTGGTGAGAATCACATCCCCGGGGTGAAGGTCGTCCTTGAACTTTTCGCGGATGGCTTGGATGGCAAACTGGGTACCGAGGAATTGCCCCGGCAACCCTTCGGGGACGGCAACGGTCGACCCGTCGGCGAGCCACACCCCGACGGACAAGTCCTTCAAGGTGGCCATAAGGTAGCTCTGGGCGGTGCGAGTCACCATGCTGCGCATTTCGCGGCACAAGGACTGGAAACCGTGCCAGACGGTTGCAATCGTAAGGGGATCTAGGGTCGCCAAAGCGGGTTTGTTCATTTGCGGACTTTCCGAAAATATGGGAACGATGGGCGAATCGGCTTTCACATTCGCGGCGCGAACCACGCCTGCCCAGCCCTAATGGTGTGCACCGCCGGGAACGAGCTGACGAGGGCGCCGCCGCCCACGCCCAGGGTGCGCAGCCGTCCTCTCTCGATGTGCTGCACGATCGCGATCAAGTTGTCGAACAGAGGGCGGCAGCCGTCGCGGCTGCCCCGACAACAAGCGCTATCAGCTTCGTCATTTCTCCTCCTCCTCCGTACACGCAGTCTCTGTTCTGAACGGCTTGTGACTGACTCGACGGCGACGGTCCACTAATTGACCACTGCTCTTCCCTTGTGCACGCAGTCCTTATCCGGAATGGCTCGGGACCAGTTCGATGGCGAGCGTCCTCTCGTTGATCACCACGTCCCAATCCGTCGGCGGCTGTGAACGCAAGCGTCGCGTCTCTGCCTCGTCCACGCCAAAGCTGGCTGGATCGACAGCGACGCCGTAGATCTTGCGCGCGGCTTCGACCGAAACCATTCCGTCCTTCACGTCCTGGGCGACCAGCTCGGCTGGGCGCTCGAACGGCATCCCGACGCCGCCGCCGCCGCCGCTGATCTTGGCGACGACATCGCCTTTCTTGATCTCCACCATCCGGTGCGGTTTGACCCGAATCAACTCGCCCTCGCGCAGCAGGAAAGTGCGCGAACAGGGCGAACCGCCCCCGCCCTGCGCGCCCGGCCCGGGCGTGGCATCGCCGTCGGAGCTGCCCGTGGCCATGCGGCCATCGGCGCCGACATTGAGCGCGCGCCAATCGACACCTCCGCCGCCGCGCCAGCGACCGGCTCCCATGAGATCGGTGGCCGCTTCCCATTTGAGCAGCCGCCACGGGAAGCGGATTTCCATCTCTTCGGCGTTGCTGCGCATCACGGTGGCAAGAGAACCGATCGACAGCGGACCCGTGGGGCCGTCATGGCCCGTGACCGCGCCCGCGGAGCCGTCGTAGTCGAAGGTGGTGCGCACGTACGGCTGGCCGCTGCGCGGATCCACCGAGGACACGTAATCGCCGCGGCGCTTGCCCCAGGAAGCCATAGCCCGGTTCGGCCGCGCCTTGGACAAGGCCTGACCCACCGAGGTGGCGATCTGGTGGCCGACGTTCACGGGAGCGGCGCCGACCGTGGCCGGGTACTGCGGATTGACCACACTGCCCGGCGGAGTGATGACGGTGATCGGCCGCAGCGATCCCTCGTTGTGGAAATCGGCCAGCGCGGGATCGAACAGCAGCATCATCGAGCCCACCGCTATGGCGTAAGTAGCCGCGAACGGACAATTGACGAACCCCTTGCGCTGCGCGTCGCTGCGGGAGAAATCCACCGTCAGTTGGTCGCCCTTGACGGTGATGTCCACGCGCACCCAGACCGGCTGATCCAGAACGGTGCCGTCATCGTCGGTCGCCGCTTCCCCGGAATAGGTGCCGTCGGGAATCGCCGAGATCTCGGAACGCACGGCGCGTTCGGTCCGGTCGAGCATCTCGCCGATTGCCGCCATCACCGTGTCCTTGCCGTAACGGCGCAGCACCTGGTGAATGCGGTTTTCCGCGAACCGGCTGGTTGCGACCATGGCGTAGTTGTCCACGCGCACCGCCTCGGGCCAGCGCACGTTGTTCCAGATCAGACGCATGACATCCTTGCGCTCGCGATCGCGCTCGAAC
>JACQTO010000266.1 GCA_016210745.1 Betaproteobacteria bacterium | reverse complement strand
GGTGTGAATAGCCCCGCGAACGCCGCGACGAGCACCCCCGTCACCGCGACGGTCTTGATGAGCCCGAAGTAATTGTCGCCGCCCATGATCGCGGCGATCGCGTTGAACACCCCGTTCAGGGTGTCGACGTTGCCGTAGGCGTAGATCTCGAACATAGGTCGATTCGGCGGCTCTTCGCCACTGAGGGACGGCGGGGCGGGGCCGTGCGGTCAGTTCTACGAGCCGCGGGCGGCCGAGTTGGAACTGAAATCGAGCATCGCCTTGACCGCGTGCGGCATGGAGCTCCACAGTTGCCGCTCAAGGTTCTGCAGGTCCCGGGTCATCGAGGAGACCGAGCGCACCTTGGCGTAGGCGGTCTGCTTCTCGGCGAGAAGCTGGCGTTGCGCCTCCTGGGCGTTGCTCCTCAAGGTTTCGACGTACTGCTGCTCGATCGCAGTGCGCTTCAAGGTCTGCGAGAGCGCCGTCATGGCCTGCCGAATCACGCGATTGAGGAAGGTCTCGGCGTAATCGAGCGCGATCACGTCCTTGTAGGTCTCGATCAGCGTCTCGGCGGTGTTCGAGCCGGGGACGGCGTTGGCGACCGCCAGCATCTTGTAGACGGGTTCGGTCGTGTTGTTGATGAAGCCGATGTCGGCGCTTGTCTGTGGGGTGCGGGTGGCGATGTTGTCGGACATGCGCCGCAGCCGCTCTGATACCAGGCGCGTAAAAGGTTTTGCGGAGACGGTGGCCCGGGCGGGGTAGAGGCAATCGGCCGGCTCGTCGCAGACGTAGACCTCGATATCGACGTTACCCTCCGTGGCGGAGGCGCCGCGACCGAGCAGCAGATCACGCAGGCCCACGATGCTCGGCTCGACGTAGCGTGGCATCGCGCCGCTGCCGTCGTCCTCCGGCGGGTAGAGGATGACGGTGCCGATGACGCTCATGATCAGTTCCTTCTCCTGCTGGCTGATCGTACCGCCCACCTGGTTCAGCGCCATCCAGATCACGTTGCCCTTCACGAACGTGGCGTTGCGGACGTTCGGATCGGCGGAGTTGGCGGCGGTCTTGACCACCGCCGGGGCGTTGGTTGCACAGGCGAGCCGCGCATCGACCCGGTCGGTGACGCTGCCCAGGTACTGCGATATGTTCGCGCAGCCGCTCTGCACCGAATTGTCGTATTCGCCGACGACGCCGTTGACCAGCGCCTGCGAGGCCTCGCAGGAATTGATGTTCATCGCGTTGATCTTGTTGATCTGGTCCTGCAGCTCGGTGAGCAATTTGTCGATATCGGGGGAGATTGACTGCAGCGCGAGCTTGAAGGCGTAGCCCACAGCGTTCGACCCGATGTTCTGGAGGAGCGCGACGAACTGCTGCTTGTTGATGAAGGAAAACGCCCCGCCGAAGAGATCGATGCCGCCGCAGCCCGCCCGCAGGCTCGGGAGTTGGGCATTGGCGAGCGGGTAGTTTCGTCCCGGCGCGCGCATCATCAGGCTGCCGCCGGTGTAAAGATTCATCGCCTGGCCACGGAAGGCACCGGGCGAGGTGACATTGCCGATCGCGCCCAGATCGTTGAACATCGCCTGCATCTCGGCATTGAGATCAGCGGGCTGGCCGGCAGTGGGGGCCGTCACCAAGGCTGCCGCGAGCAGACACGCCATGAAGCGTTTCGGTCGGGTTGTCATCGATCTTCCTTTGAATCGCTAGAGCGGGTCCTCGCGCGCTTCCTGCCCAAGCGCCGCGATGCGTTCGACAAGGTCCGTCATCGCTATCACGCCGAAGCCGACGGGGCGGATCTGCCGCTTGGATGGCGCTGTGAGATAAAGCGCCGGCACGACCGATGCGTTCAGGCGCGTCGCGATGCCGTTGTCGAGTTGAGGATTCGGATATTCGGGCAGGCCGCGGCCGTCGAGGCTCACGGGAAAGACCGTCATCCCGAACTCCTGCTCGAAGCGCTTGAGGATGGGCGCGAAGCGGTGGCAGTAGGGGCAGTCGCTCCTGAAGATGAAAAGCAGTCCATGCGTCGCGGCGAGATTCCGGACCACTTGTGCCTGCCGGTCCCGCTGCTGTTCATCGAAGACGCCGATCGCCATTGAGTTGGTCGGCCGGCCCGACAGGCCGTAATCGAGGTCGGGCACCGTCCAGACGAGGCGCTGCCAGCGCTCCGCGAACGACTCGGACTTATTCATGACGAATCGCTGGTAGCGCATGTAGGCGAGCAGATTCGAATCGGTCGGATTCATGACAGCGACGCGCTTTAACTCGTCGAGACGCTGTTGCATCGCCTCGAACTTGACCAGCTCCGGTGGGCGGCTCGGCGGGGGTGGGGACGCCTTCGGACGACTTGTGGGCGCGGGTGGGTCGCGGTACCAGAACCATCCCTCACGGTTTCGCAGCCAATAGGTACCGCTTGATTCCGGCGAGGTCTCGATGGCGACGACGTTCGTTGTGGCCGAGTTCTCGTCGGCGGGAAGGGCCGCGGCCGGCAGAATGGCGAGCGACAGTGCGGCGAGAGCAAAGATCTTTCGCATCACGATCTACCGTTTGTCGGGGAAACGGCCGTCACGGCAGTAGCTCACTTGGTAGGTCAGTTCCTTGTCTCCCCGCTTGCCGCGCTCGAGTACGTCCCGCTGGCGTGTCGCCACCTCGAGCCGGCTACAGCCGGGCTGGGACAGGGCCTGCAGGGCGCGAACGTCGATCTCGATCGGCGCGGCGGAGTCGAATTTCTGGCGCATATAGGTGGCGCCGACGCCCACCAGCACGCCGTGCGCCGAGCCTTGTTCGATGGCGCGCGTGAGCAGCGGCTTGATCTCTGACACCTGGATGCGGGGGATGGGCTGGCCCGCGACGCTCTGCGCGAGTGCGAGGGAGGCGAGGGTGCCGAGCAGGAAGATTGTGGAACAACTCATGGGCCGAAATAGCTGTTCACTTTCTCTTGCGCGCGCTGCCGCATGGCGGCCGTATCGGGAAGCGTTGGCGCGATCTCGGCGTAGAACTCCGCTAAGTTCATTCGCGAGAAGTCGAGCGCCTGTAGCTGCGCGATGGTGAAGCCGCTGCAGTCGGGGCTCTCCGCGCCTCCCCATCCCTTGCCGAGCTGGGCGCGGCCCTGCTCGTTCAGGATGCGGGAGAGGCGCGAGTTGAAACAGCAGTACGTCTCGGTGGTCTCGATGCAGACGCGAATGATCGGCACGCGCGACGAACAATAGCTGCCCACGCCGTGGCAGAGCCGGTTGTCGCGCTTCATGGCGAGAATCTGCTCGGCCTGCTCGCAGGAGAGCAGGCCCGAGAGCTGGATGGCCAGAATCGCGATGGTCCAGGGGCCCGGCACCAGGGCCCCGACGAATGAGGAGACCGAAATGTCGCCGGCGACTAACCCGGCAAGCGCCGAGGAGCCGCCGCCGGCGCCGAAAAGCGCCTCGAATCCGGCGATCACCATGTCCGGCGCGTCCGCGGTGAACAACGCGTCGTAGGTGTAACTCGATCCGATCGCCCCCGCCACCTGACCGCCGGCGCCGAGCATCAGATTCAGGTTGCTGAACAGCGAACCGTCCGAGCCGCCGCCCTTGCAGCAGTTTACGAGGCCGAAGAGCTTCTTTCGGCAACGATTGTCGTAGCCCTTGAACACCACCAGGCTGTTCGGGTCGACGTACTTGCCCGCCTCGCGCTGAGCTTCGAGGCCGGCGACGACTCGGGCGAAATCGGGGTCGGGGGTGTAAGCGGTATTGAAACAGCGGCCGTCGAGACAGAACTGCTGGCTGCCACAGTTGGTGATCGTCGATGTCGATCCGCTCGACACGCGGCACTGCCAAGTCTGCTCGTAGAGCATGCACGCGCCCCGCGCGTCCGTGTCCACGCAGGCCGAACCGATCTGACTGCAACCGCGGTCGACAAGCGGCTGGCAGTCGTCCGCGTAGTTCGCCGTCTGGCAGGAGAACTTCGCTTCATAGCGCCAGCAGTCGCGATACACGTCGAGCCCGTTGATATTCCGGGTGCCCGGCCCATCGACGCACACATCGGCCTGGGTGCGAACGCAGGTGCCGTCGCCCGCATGCGCGGCGAAAGCCGCCATCAACGGGAGAATGAGCACGAAACGCCGGGCAGCCGAAAGCAGGGCGCTCATGGCAACCTCGCTTCGAATGCCGCGCACTGGTTGATCCAGGCATCGGTCACCGTGGCGATGCTGCGTGGGCGCTCGAAGGTGAACGTGCCGCACGCGCGCGTCTCGTTGCTGGGAGTTAGCGTGCAGGTGCCGGTCGCCTCATCGCAGGTCGCGTACACAGACTCGTAGCGGGTGCAGAAGGCGAAGCTGCATTGGTCGGCCGTACAACCGCCACCGTTGTAGTCCACGCGGTTGAACAGGTCGGTCACGTACCAGGAGCGGCCGATGAAATTCGTGAAGGTCTGGGGCGAGACGGCACCACTGGTCGCATCGACCTGGACCTCCGCGTAGCCGGAACAGGGTTCTTCGGTGCAAATCGCGTGCAGGGCCATGCGCACCGTGTCGCCCGTCTGGCAGTAGGCATTGATCGCAATGCCGGCGAAACGGTTGCCCACCTCGCCGTTGCCCCAGGTGTTCACCCAGAAGTTGCCGAACCAGGTGCCCGGCGCGCAACTGTCGCTCCAGCTCACCTGCACCGTGAGGAGCTTCTCGCAAGTCGCCTGCTCGAAGGTCCGGTACTGGTGGCAGATCAGGGTCTCGAAGATGTCGGGACGCGTCACCGTCTGCACCGCGCAGCCGCTGTAGGTGCTGGCGATATTCCCCGCGATCGACTGCGGATCGGCGGTAATCGTTTTCCCGCGCGTAAGCAGCGGATCGCTCGGGGCGATGGTGAAAGTTGGACGCCGGGACGGATTGGTCTGGGAAAAATCGACCGCGTTGCAGGCCTGATCGGAAAATCCGCCCGCCGCACCGGCGCTGCCTGCGCAGGCGCCGACGCTCGCCGCGGCGGGAGTCCCCAGTCCGGGGCCGCCGAAGTAGGAGGCCTCCGGCGGATTCGCGGTGTAGTTGGGGACGGTTGCTTGCGCGGAATTTCCGCTGATCCGGTCGTGAGCCGCCGCATTGCCGGTTCGTCCCAGCGTGGTGCCCTGGTTGAAAGCATCCGACAACGACTGCGCGTGGCCGGGCGTTGCCAGCGCGGCGATCATGGAAAACAGGAGCCAGCGCATCGTCACGATCCCCGCAGACGCTTGAGGATCGGTTCGGCCCGCCGTGCCGCTTCGGGTCTCCGGCGCAGCATGGCTTCCAGTGCGTAGTCCAGGCTGACATCGCCCGCGACGCTCACGAAGGCGGCAGGCGTTGCGCAGCCGGCGCTGCAGCCGGGCTGGGCCTTCGTCGGGCTTCCGTCGTTCAGCGCGAGCACGAACGTCGGGGCCTTGTTTACGCCGAAGCGCGTAAAGGCTTCCGGGTCGATGGCCCACGCAACCGTGCGCTCCCCAATCAGATCGCGCACGACCGCGAGCGTCTCGCGCATCGACTGCGATTTCAGTCCGCGAAGCACCAGCACTGCGCCGGCTCGCGAAGCCTGCTCGGAGAGCAGTTGAAGACTTGCCCGCGGCATGTCCAGCGTGATGAAGATGCGCAGGGGAGCTGAGCCCGAACTTGACGCGGTGCCGCTGTTGGGGAGCTGGATCTTTTGCCTCGCCAATGCCTCGATGTCGATCCCTCCGCGCCGTGCATCGACACGCGGCGGCAGGGGAATGGGCTGAGAGCCCAACCGGTCCGAGCTGGGAAACGGGTTCGCCTTCAGTGCGCGGTCCATGTCCTGCGGCGTAGGCCACTGCGGGGCCTGCGCCAGGGCGATGCAAGGCACGAGGCAGGCAAGCGCCCAAACGGCGATACGATCAATACGCGCCGGCACAGCAGTTCCTCTTGCGGAAGATTTGGTACGAGAAATCCTCGCCCGACACCGGGAATTCCTTGCCGGCGCCCCAGATCATCGTCGTGCGCCCGTACGGCTGGCAGCATTGGCCGGTGTCCTTCTGGGTGTTGGGAATCGGGTAGACCATCTGCAGCTTGTAGTGCGTCTTGTCCATGATCGGCTGCATGTAGTAGCCGCACAGGCCCGCCGCGCCCGCGCCGTCGAAGGTGGCGAGCTGCCGGTGCATTTTCGCGGTCATGCGCTGGGTAAGCAGCACCGAGGCCTGCACGCCTCCGATGTGGGTGGCGACATGGCCGGTCATCGGGTAGATCGACCCTTGGCAGCCGGCGCACCAGAAGAGGCTCGCGATCGGCATGCCGGCGCTGGCTGCCACGCAGTCGGCCGCGCAGGCGGCCTTGGCGGGCGCATTGGCGAAGAGGACAGCCTCCGGGTTCAGGATCGCGGTGAGTTCGTCGTCCGCCCAGAGGGGATCGACTTCCGTGAGGTAGACGAGATCCAGCGACCCCTGTTCCAGGCACGGGAAATCGAGCAGCACTTCGAGCCAGTAGAGGATGGGATTGGTGTACCAGTGCACGTGATAGAAGCTGTTGCGTGTCTGGCTGTCGTGGCCCACCTGGGCGCCGCGCGGGACTTCGATGCCCGGATCGATGGTGATGCCGCCGAGACCGACCATGCAGAACGGTGTGCGGGTCACATCGACCAGGCGCACCGGCTCCCAGAAGCCGATCGAGACGCCGATGCGCGGCGGATTGCTGCAAAAGCAGATCGGCGCAGACGGATTGCCGATGTCGTCCTGCCCGTCGGAGAGGAGGGAAGCGGAGCCAATCGTGAGCGGGAAGACACAACTCCAGCAGATGTCGGTGATCGGGTTCATGAAACGGCCGTGACAGGTCGGGCCGGCCGCAACCGGTGCCGCCAGCGCAAGTCCGGCGACGAGCAAAACGACCGCGGCGAGTCGATTAGAGAATCTCATCGATGCGCAGCCTCTTGCCTTCCTGGGTGACGAGCGCCGGGACGTGCCGGATGCCGAGCTTGTCGGTGAGCCGCCCCTGCTGGTCGAAAAACACCGGGCGCTTCAAGCGGCGCATCAGATCGAGGTACGAACCGCCGGTGAGAATCAACTTCACCTTTCCACCATGCTCGTCGAGGATGCTCCGGGCGCGACCCACCTGCGCGGCGTCGCGAGCGTCGATGAAGAGGATCGTTTTCGAGAGAGACACCGTGTCGAGCGGGTTGACCTTCGTTCCCGGTGCGACGATCACCTTGCCGTCGGCGTCCGTGATGGCGTACGGGACGACGATGCTCGGGTCGTAATAGAAGCTGCGCGCCTTGGTGGTCTTCGTGATCCTGGCGACTGGTGCGGGCTGCTCGATTCCGCGCCTTACGTTGGCCTGCGTGTCCCGTTGAAGGCGCGCGAGCACCCCGGTTGCCTCGGCTTCGCGGAGTTTCGAGAGGATCACCTCCAGGAGACTCGGCTCGGCGATCGGATACACCGGACCGATGACTCCGAGGTCTTGCGCACGGGCAGCGAAGGACAACAGGATCGCGGCGGCGACGAGTGTCGTGCGGCACTGGAGAACCCGGCGCACGGGCCGGCCCAGATGCTCAGAAGAGCGCATAGGCCCGTCCGATGATCTGGGATTCCGCAATCCACCCCACCAGCCGATAGCGCGAGTCGAGGCTGTCCGGGTGCGGTGCACGCACGAAGTAACGGCCGGCGGGCAAGACCCCGGTGGGGCCGGGTTCGAGCGGCACGCCCTGACGGCTCACGGTCTTTGCCTGCCCGACATGCGTACCATTTACGAAGAAGTCCCGCTCCGCGCGCGTGACGGCATCGCCTGCCATGCCGGCGACGACTTTCACGAAGGTGACGCTGGCGGGATAGGGACCGCCGCCCGGCCAGCGGAAGGCCACGTACTGCCCGTGCTGCGGCAGTTCCCCCTTGTGGATCAGGAAGAATCGGTGCGGCAGGCTGGGCGAGGCGTTCAATCCGAAGGCGAAGTGCGCCTGAAACAGCGCCGCACCGACGATCAGCAGCAGGTAGCCGATTCCCCAACGGCGGATGTGTTCGCTCAAGCTGCGGCGGAAGGATTCGTGATCGAACCGGCCGAGGAAGCGTCGCCGGAGAAACAGATAACGCATCGTGCGGTCTACAGACCCAGGCGCCGGCGCACTTCCGGCGTGAGATCGGGAAGGAGCGGCGCCGGGCCGACGACGGCCCCGCGCGCGAGAATGAGGCACCGGCACTCCTCCGGCAGGGACTGGATCAGGCTGGTCACTTCCGGGCCGAAGGCGCTTGCACGCTTCAGCGCCAGGGCACGGTCTTCGTCGGTGGAATCGCGCTTCACCAGCACCGCGGCAACCTGCGATTCCTTCAGCCGATACAGCTCACCGACATCGAGGACTGCGAGCACAGGTGCTCTGGCAGGCGCGAACCACAGCGCGTGGCCGAAGACGAAGACGACACTCAACAGGGCGTTGGCGATTATCAGGATGGATACGGTCTTGACGCTCACGACGCGCTCCGGTCGCGTAGTACGGCATCGATCGCCTGGGAGACGGTCATGCCGGCCGAGCGCTTGTCGTTGATGGCGTTGAAATCTTCGGCACGGCTGGAAAAGAGGAGCAGGCTGTATGGATCGACGATGAGCCGCCCGATGCCGTTGCCAACCGGCGAATGGATGAAGATCTCCGAGTACGCGCCATGCTCGGTGCGAAGCGACTGGAGCAGCCGCTTCATCGCGTCGTCCATCGTGAGCTGGCCGAGCTTGTCCATCATCTCGATCGATTCCGTTTTCTGCCGCAGCAGGAACATCCAGTCGGAGTTGTCGAGCGCCGCCTTGGCAGCCGGGTTGCGATAGTAGTCGTCGACGCCTTGGGTGGCTGACATGAAGGCGCCCTTGTACTTGCGCGCCCGGCGGTAGCCTGCCTCGATGAATTCGGCGGTGGCGCCGCCGGATAGAAGATCCCAAGCCTCGTCGATGATGACGATCTTTTTGCGCTCGCGGCTGAAATACATCTCGCGGGTGATGCGGTACATCACGATCAACAGCACCACGGTCTGCAGGTCCTTCTTCGCCTTCAGCTCTTCGAGTTCCAGGACAATGAAGTCGGCGCCGAAGTCGATCGTCGCGTCGGACTCGAAGTACTTGCCGTAGGCGCCTTCGCGCGTGTACGGGTGCAGCATCGCCGCGAGGTCCTTCAAGCGCCGGTCTTCGTCGCGGCTTTCCTCGTCGAGCCGTCCGGTCGCGAGCAGGTCGTGCACGTCGGAGACCTTCATGGCATTTCCCTTCGCCTTCCAGGTCTTCTTGATCGCCGCACCGAGCGTGGAGTACTGGAAGCCGTCCAACGGTTCGCGCGGGGAGACCATCTGGGCGAGCAGCGGCTGCAGGAGTTCCATGTCCTCGTCGATGTCCTCGACGAGGGTGAACGGGTTGAGCGATAACGCCGCGTTCTCGGTGAACTCGATGAAGCTGCCGCCGAAGTGGCGGCAGGCCTTCTCATAAGAACGGCCCACGTCGATGATCCACACCCGGGCGCCGGTGCCCAGATACGCGGCGGCGATCTCGTTCAACAGCAACGACTTGCGGAAACCCGAGGTCCCGGCGATCGCGACGTTGTAGTTGCCGGCCGGGTTATCGTAGACGTCGATTTGCATGACCTGGCCGCGGCGGCCTCCGAACAGCAGCACCGGCGTTCCGGTTCCCTGCCATTCGGCGATCAAGGGGGCAAGGTGCACGGCGTTGCAGGAGGTCTTGGTGGTGACCCGCTTCATTCGCTTCAGGTCCCCGTGGAAGGGCCCGGACAGCGTCATGGGAAGCGAACCGATCAGCGCCTGGGTCATCATCATGGTGTCGCTGGTGAGCTCGAACCCGCGCGTCCGAAAGATCGCTCGCGCGGCCTGTTCCGCACGGGTGATTTCCTCGGAGGGTGCGAACAATGCGACCTGGTGGTACAGGTCGACCAGTTGCTGACCGTCATCCATTGCCTTGAGCACGATGTCCCAGTCGGCTTTCCGTTCCTGCAGGTCCGGGAGGAAGCGGGCCATGTAGCTGGTGGCGTTGGTGGTGGCGCGCGCGGCCTTGAGGTAAGCCCAGTTGCGCGTGGCCTCCGCGTCGAGCACGTGCACGCCGAGGGTCAACAGGAACGGGCAGGGATACTGAAGGGTGCTCTGGTACAAGTCGCCGATCAGGCTACCCATGTTCCAGAGCGCGAAGCGGGGCGGGAATGACCGCACCGAAAGAAGCCGCAACTCGCTTGTTCGCTGATCGGCGGGGTTGAAGAGGTCAACACCTGTTTGTCGGACCCGCATGCGGGTCGCTCGGTCGATGACCTGATCGCGAAGCTCTCGACCCTCGTCGTAGTTGAGCGGAAGACCATCGCCGGTCTGGCGATGCGGATCGATCAGCGCGGAAACCCAGTTGACGAGATCGGCCGCCGTCCAAGCTCGCGACGGGAAACCTGCCGCGTGCAAGGTCGCCCGGGCGCTGTCACGCAGGAGCAGCAAGTCGTCGAGGCGCGCGAGATCTTCCGCGTTGCCCGGAACGGAAATGCTGACCAGCAGTCGAAAATCCCGGAAGAGGTAGCTTTGCGCGGGCAACAACGAAGCTCTGCTGCCGGCGAGGTAGTGCTCGAAGCGTCGCCTCGCCATGATGCGGTGAATGTTGGTGTGCCGCCCCGGACGGCCCAGGCTTGCGAACTCCGGAACATCGTCGTCTGGCCGGCGTAGCCCTGCGTAGCGCGTGAGCGGGCCGCGGATGGCGGGACTGGCAAAGAGGTGGAACTGAATGCCGGTTCCTGGCGGGGATGCGGCATAGAGCGAGGTCAGGACACGCGTCATCTCCTCATCGGCGCCGGACTGGGGCCGCACTTCCAGGCAGAAGCTAAGCGAATCGCGATTCACGAACACCTGGCGGTCTTCGAGATACGCGCGATACGGCAGCCATTCCGAGAACGCAGCCGCGTCCTGGCCGGCAATGGCGGACTCCCGCTGCGATCGGGGAGCGAGGTCCGATGCCTTCGCTCCGGAGAGTGCGGACTCGAGGTCGGCGATCAGGGTGCGAAGCACGATTCAGCGCTCCGTTGCGGCCGGCTCGGAACCCGATGACACGCCTGCGGGCGGCAGCGGGAACCGAGTCGGGGCCTGCGTCGTTTCACTCGATCCCTTCGCGGCAGAAGAATCCTGGTTGGGCGATACAGGGGGTGCCACGCCGTCCACGCGGAAGCGCGAAGCCGGCCGCACGTGCTCGATGAGCCAGCGTCCGGTATCGACGACCACGTGAACCAGCGCCTCTTCGTGGAGATCACCGTCGGCGTCTTCCCATGGGGCGATCCACAGCCGCAGCACGCGCGGATTCGACCGAATCGAGTTGCCCGACACGGCCGCGGGTATGCCGGGCGCGATGGAAGTTGCGCCGTAGATGGCAGGAGCGGCCGGTGGAGATTTCTTCTCAGGCGGCTTTGCTGGCTTTGGCATGCCCGGGACCGAATTTGCGTAGACGCCGGAAACGGAGGTACACAGCGCGCCTTCAGGCGCCTTGCAGGCGTAGCCGCCCGCACCGCCGACGCCCGACAAGGTCGATGCGCAGCCCGAAAGCGCCAGGACGAAGAGGAGCGCCGGCGCGACGGCTGCCCGATTCATTGTGCTGCGCCCTTGGCCGACACAGGGCCTTCTGCGCTTGCCGTGGAGCGCGCGAGCCACGCCTCGATCTGCGCGTTGCTGGCGGCGCCAGGAAGTACGCGTCCATCCGCAGCCACGAGGGTCGGTGTGCCGGAGATGCCGAGGCGCTCGCCAAGGGCGACGTTGCGATCGACGGGGTGCGCGCAGTCCGTTGCCGAGACGTTTTCGTCACGCCACATCAGCGCGTGCCAGGCTGCGACCCGGTCCTTGGAGCACCAGACCGCAATGGCCTTGCTTCGCGCCTCCGGATGGAGCGACGCGATCGGCATGAGGAAGGTGTAGATCGTGAGGTCGGTGAGGCTCCTCATCTCCGCTTCCAGTCTGCGGCAGTACGGACAATCGGGATCGCTGAAGATGGCAAGCGTGCGTGCCCCGGTACCGCGCACTTCCTTCACCGCGTCGGCCAGAGGCAGGGACGCGAAGTCGATACGCGCGAGCGAATCCTTGCGCTCCGCCGTGAGGTCGCGCTGGGTTTTCATGTCGTAGAGATGGCCGAACAGGAAGTACTGCCCGGTCTCATCAACGTAGGCGAGGTTCGCACCCACCACCACCTCGAACACGCCGGGCCACGGCGTGCTGTTGACCGGGCCGAAACGCGTTGCGGGATAGAGGGCCTGCAGACGCTCGGCCATCGAGGTCGGCGTCGGTGTGCTCGTTTGCGCCGCAGATGGCAGGGCAAATGCCACGCCGAGTAGGCAAAGGCACAGCGTGCTGCGAAGGCTACTGATCGTCATCGTCGGTTCTCCTTAGGTTTCGTGTGCGCTCAGTGAGTTGTGGAAACTCCTCGCGGTCCTGGGATGCGGCGTCGAGGGAACCCTGCAAGGACATGCCCTGCGTGACCACCACATCGACGGTGCGTCCGGCATCGACTTCGATCACCGGAAACACTTTTTCCGCGACGCTGATGTAGTACTGGGCGAGCCGGTCCAGGGCGCGGCCGACCCCGGTGCCCAATCCAACCTCGAACTGCTTGCCCGGATCGACGCTGCCGGTCGTGCCGAGCGGCGAGACGGACAGCGTGGTCGAGCTTTGCTGGAAGGCGTGCCCGATGCCGCTGGCCACGCCGGCGAGCAGCGCATTCGCGAGGAGTTGCCCCTGCTTCGATACCAGGCGTCCCCGCATGCCGGCCTTGCCGTCCTCGCCGGCCACGTAGCCCTTGATCGGGACATCGATGGCGGTGCCCTCGCGCGTGACGCATGAAAGCGACTCGGTACGGATATAGGCGCGCTCCGAACTCACGTCGCCATAGCCCGCGCCGACCACGAAGCATTCCTTGATCCGCGAGCGGAAGTGATTGGGCAGCACAGCGTTGTCTACCAGTCGCATCAGCACAGGCTGAGGGTTGCGTTGTGCCTGTCCGCCGGTGGGGGCATCGAGTCCACCGAGCAGGATCGCCCGGGTGAATGCACCGCTTGGGATGTACCTGCGGGAATCACGCGCAGGAGCAGTCGCCGCCTTGGATGCATCCACCGGAGGCTTGGCGGCCTTCGGCGCGGCCCCGTCTGAGAGGGAGACGCTCACGATGGCGGAGGGCGCAACCGGCCCGCTGCCGATGGCGGGCGCCGCGGGAGAGCCGAACGTCGAGATCGATCCCGGTCGAGGTGGCGGCGGCGGGGGCAGCCGCTGGGGGCCGCCGTCGGCCTGATCCGGGTTGGGCCGACCTTGTCCGAAGTTGGGGCGGGCGGCCGGAGCGGCAACCGGAGGCGGAGGCAATGGCGTGAGCCCGGTCTGCTCCAGCTTCTTCAAGCGCTCGATCATGTCCTTGTTCTGGCCTTCTAGCTCGGTGTCCCGCTGCGACAGCTCGCGCGATCGCTGGTCGATGCTCTTCAACTGCGCGTCGGCCTGACCCCGCCAGGCATCCCGCGGATCGACTTGGCCACCGGGGGCGAGGATGTTGGTGGACTTGGGTCTGGCCGGGCGCTCGCCCGAATCCCGGGAGCCGGTCAGCGATACGGAGAGAAGCGCGGCGCCCAGGATGAGCGTTGCGACACCTGCCAGAAGCAGGTACTGGCGCCGCTTCACTGTGGAGGGATTCACCGGAGTGGATTCAGTCATTAGCTCGCCGCTCCCGGATCACGAAGAGGTTTGTCGATTCGCCCGGGTGCAGGCTGCCCTGTTCCAGGCTCACCGCCATGACGCCGGGCTTGTAGAGGTCTCGCTCGGCCAGGTTCACGTCGCTGCTCCCGATATTGGCGAGCTGGTACTTCTCGCCGACGATCCCTGCGCCCAACCACGCGCGCAGCAACGTGAGGCGAACCTCCGGCCAAAGCGCGAGCTGCTGTCCCGGTTCGCGCACTTCCATGTCGTCGGGAAGCGCATCGCCTGCCATCGCCAGCAGTAGGTTCTTGATTGTGCGCAGGTGAAGGCCGCTGCGTTCCATGCGAGAGGCTGACGTGAGGGGATCGCGCGCTTCCCGGATCACGATGGTGTCGCTCGGGGTATCGACCGGCTGCAGCAACAGCGCGACCGTGCTTCGCTCGGAGGTGACGAACAGATTGATTGGCTTTGTGCTCTCGGGGGAGGCGGGGCGGATGAAGATCTGACCTTTCTCCTCGTCCTTCTCCAGCACGAACTCGCCGGCGTTGCCGGTGACCTTGCGGATTCGGCTGCGCTCGAAGGTGACGCGGGTAACCTCCTTGCGCGAGATCTTGCCGAGCACCGTTTCTCCGTCCCGTGCGTCTAGAATCTGGAGCGCGGAAGCGGGGTTACTGAGCGCGAGCAGCAGCGGAAGAAGGACGAGGCTGGGTTTCGAGAGGGTCATTGGGGTTGGTTTCGCGGAACGCTTTGAGGAACACGCGGCCGGCCGAGTACTGGAGCTCGATGGCGTAACCCTTCGAGACTTCCGAAACGCGCCGGTCGCTGATAAAGGTTGTGAGCTGCCCGCGCACGCCCACGCGGAGAGCGCGCTCGTCGACGGTCAGGTCCTGCGCGCTGAAAATCGTCGACGCACCGTCGCGCTTGAGGCGCTCCGCGGCTGCAACAAGCGCGCTACGCAGCTCGCCGAAGGAGGCCGGTGCCGCGTACTGCAACAGCACCTTCGCCTGGTGATCGACGCTCTGGGGCGTGACGTTGAGCGTGAGCTGCATCAGGAAGTACCCCATCTGTTCGAGGTACTCGCTGCTCACCCGGTCGGTCTCCACCCAGAAGGTCTTGTGAATGGTGGGCGGCACGACGACGATCCGTTCGTGGCCGGCGAGCCGCACCGCGAAGACCGCGAGCACGAGATTCACCAGCATCGATCCCACCAGGAGGACGACCAGGAACGTCGTTGCCCGACGGGCGCTGGCGATATCCGCGCGCATCCACGCGAGCTTCATCCGACCATCTCCTGCAGGTGCGAAGGCGGAGTCCGCTTGAGTCCCGTAACGGCGGCGGGCACGTGCCAGTAAAGGAGGTGCAGGGCAAAGGCCGGATGCTTGCCTGCCTTCGCGCGGCCGTAGGCCGAGGCGAGCAGCACGCCCACCGCACAACCGGTCACGAAAAATCCGAAGATCATTCCAGCGAGGGCAGCGGCGAGCACGAGAAGTGACACGTCGATATCCCACCAGAACATCCGCGGCGGATCATTCAGCCGTCTCGGGATCTCAAGCGAAGCGTCGGTCATCGCTAAATCTCGCGCCGCTCAGATCACCGCGGTCATGATGCCGTCGATGATGTTTGGCACGTAGACCATGAAGAGCGCGAACACCACGCCGACAAGCGCGGGGATCGGCGAGGAACGGGCAATGCCGATGCCGGCACCCAGGATGAAGGCGGCGATCGCGATCGACTTGCCGAGAAAGCCAGTCACCCAGTTTAGGAGCGTGGTGTACATCGTCTGGAACTCGGTGCCGGTGGTGCCGGCGAGGGCGGACCCTGCAATAAGAACGAGTGCCAGGGCGACAACTGTGGTGCAGGCGGTCTTGCGCATTGCTTCAATCTCCAAGTGGTTTCGAATCCGATGTAGAGGTCTTACTGGGCCTTTGCCAACCGGCTGGTCTGCCCCGCGCGTTGCGCCGAAATCGCGCCGGTGCGGAGGTTGTGGCGCACCTTGTCGATGTAGGCATGTCTTAATCTGGGACTTGCGGCGTTGTAGGCGCCAACCGCGTCCCAGGTGTATCCGAGTCGGTAGAAGTTGTGGGAGAGAATCCACGCGCCGACATGGATGTTGGTGCACGGCTCGAAGAGTTCACGCTCGTTGATCCCGTAGGTGGCGAGTGTCGAAAGCCACGCCGAGTTGATCTGCATGAGGCCGATATCGCGTGACCCATTGGGGTTGCGGCCGATGGCGACCGGATTCAACCCGGATTCGGTACGTGCAATGGCGTGGAGCAGGGTGCTATTGACCTGGTAGCGCGTTGCGGCATCGTCCCAACAGGCGTGCGCGGGGGCGGTGGCGCAGAGAGCTAGCGCGAGCATTAGCTGCGCGTGATGCCGCTGCCCGGCATACGTTGGCACATTGACCTCCCATTTCTTTCGTATTCACCGCTCGATCGGACGTGCGGTGGGTGTGTTGCTGAGAATCGTAACGGCGAGCCGTGCCGATGTCCGCTCGAATCATGGCCTCGACGAAGCCACGTTATCGCTTGCATTTGGCGCAAGAAGGTGCTCGCGTCCGAACCTCTTGATCCATACATCACCAAATGCAAAGTGCCGCGGGCGACGTGGCAAAGGGAAGGAGGGCGACCGGTGCAGATGGCGCACCACGGAGCCGTTTACCTCGGAAAAGGGCCAGCCACGTGCTCACTCATGCACGTGGCCGGAGCAAGGGAAATGGCGAAAGGGCATTGCATGTTTCGCGCATCGGTGGTCATACAACACCAGGCTCGCGTTCAGGGAGGGACGAAGGACCATGGCGCGTGTCAAGTCGAAACGTGGCCTCGTTGAGGCCACGTTAACAATGGAACCGGTCCGATGGACCGGCAATACTTGATTCGGGGTGACGAGTGCACAGTCGTAGAAGCGGCCACGGCCCCCATATTCACGGGCACCGCGCGCCGCGCCGTCCCAGCCAGAGCCCGGACGGAAGCTCTGAAGAACCGTCATTTCGTCATTCCCGCGCAAGCGGGAATCCAGAAGTGTCAACTGCTTACTGGATGCCCGCTTTCGCGGGCATGACGTTCTTCAGAGGATCCAGAGACACTGAGCTGAGGTGTGCCTACTTCGGAGAAGTCGAATTGATTGGAACACTGCTCTTTCGCAGCAACCGGGTCATCGAACCACCGGCCGGGCAGCACGCCGTGCCGGCCAATCCATCTGACAGGCAACTTGAAGAGGACCTCCCGGTACTCACCGCTGACATGCTCATCGAGCGCACCGGGACGAAGCCACTTGTCGATGTGCTGCGCACCAAGCTCGGTTTTCCCGCAGAGGTATTTGACGGCACGGTACGGCCCGTGATTGCGGCATTCGCCGAATTCGTCCAATTGTTGCCGGCGTCCGAGTCGCACCATCACGCCAAACCGGGCGGCCTATTCGTTCATTCGGTCGAGGTGGTCAATCTTGCGCTCGATCTCCGGCGCGGCCAGATTCTGCCTAGGGGCGCGTCGCCCGAGGCAATCGGGGAACAGGCGCATCGCTGGACGTACGCCGTGTTCGTTGCGGCTCTATTGCACGACGTTGATAGGGCGATCGCCGACCTGCGCGTCGTCATGCGGAAGGGCGCGGCCGGAAGCGAAGCTTGGTCACCACTTGGCGGGTCAATGCTCGCGTGCGGTGCGACCAGCTACCGGGTTGAATTCACTGAGCGTGTCTCGCGGCGTTACGAACTGCACGGAAAAGTGCCGGTGCTGCTCTTCAACCGCGTCGTGCCCGAATCAATCCTGGAGTGGCTGTATGCGGAGGGAGCACTCGTTCGCGAACTTCCTTCGCAACTCGCAGGAGACGAGGCAGGCGATGATGGAGCGCTCCACCAACTGGTGTGTCGTGCCGACGCGGAATCCGTGCGTCGAGATCTCTTGAGCGGATCCAGAGTGCGGTTGGCGACCGCGCCGGCCATTCCCCCGATTACCCAAACGTCGGAACAACGAACGAAGGCGGAGGAGAAATGTCCTCGCGACCAACTTGGCGCAGACGCGGCTGTCCGGCAGACACGCGGTGTAATTGAAACGGCGGCGAGCAACGCGCCAGTGAACGCCGCTGCGGAGCCTCAGGAATACCTAGAGGCGGTGGAAGAACGAACGCGAGCTGGTACGAGAACAGCAGAATCGGCGATCCAAGTTTCACCATACGCAGCACCGATGCTGCGTTCCCCCGTCAAGCCAGCATGTGTCGGGAGAACCGAAGGGGGCGGGCCGCGCGGCGAAAATACGCCCGAAGCCGCAATGCGCTTCATGGGCTGGGTTCAGGAGGGACTTGCGAGCGGTGAGCTGCGATTTAACGAATCCGGCGCGTTAGTGCATTTCGTGCCGGAGGGCATGCTCCTCGTCTCGCCCCGTATCTTCCGTGAATTTGCGAAAGTCCACGGTGAAGACGGCAAGGGTCCAGCCGAAACCGGCGATAAAGCGCAGGCCGGAAAGGGCGTTCAACGGCAACTGCTTCGGGCGGGATGGCACGTTCGGGCCGAAAACGACGTCAATATCCTCGCCTATCAGGTGGTCCGAGGCGGCCGAAGAATATCGCAACTCTCCGGTGTGGTGATCGAGGAGCCCGGGCGGTTCGTCAGTCCCGTGCCGCCGGCGAATCCGGTGCTCTTACGCGCAGCTCCTATTCCCAGAGAGTCGGCAGCTTGAGCTATCCGCTCGAGGCGCGGCTGCGACCGGCCTACGAACTATGTTCGGCGGCGGTCGCTGCAGCGTGCGGCATCGCCGTCAGCGTAACCCCTCAAACATTCCTTCTTCCTCAAGGCGTGTCATGGGGAATGGGAGCCGGATTTCTCCTTTTGGCGGCGCTGCGGACGGTGCAGGGGTGTCTGGTCGTGCGCTATCGCTGGAATCTCCGGCACCAGCGCGAATATGCCGTAACTTCGGACGAAATTCCGTGGTCGGATAATCAATTGTTTCTTGGCAGGGGTTTTCGCTGGGATCAACGGCACACCCAGCGATTGCATGAAGCGAGACTTCCGTTCAACCAGGATTTGCTGAAGCCCGGAATGATCTCAAGCACGCTGGGCATCTTCCGGCGCCCATCTACCTCGGTTGTTTCGGTAGGCGGTGACCCGGCGATTCATGGCGTCGAGCCCGCGGAGTCCGATATCTGGATGGAAATCGGCGATCGTGTCGGGCACACGCTGGTACTTGGGACGACCCGGGTCGGAAAGACGCGGCTTGCCGAGCTTCTCATCACCCAGGATATACGTCGGGGTGAGGTCGTCATCGTGTTCGATCCGAAGGGCGACCTGGATCTGCTGCGGCGCGTATATGCCGAAGCGAAAAGAGCCGGGCGGATCGGTCAACTCTTCATGTTCCATCTCGGGCACCCGGAATTGTCGGCCCGGTACAACCCGGTGGGAAATTTCTCGCGGATCACCGAGGTCGCAACCCGCATCGCCGGGCAGCTTCCCTCCGAAGGCGAATCCGCCGCGTTCAAGGAGTTCGTCTGGCGCTTCGTGAACGTCATGGCGCGCGCACTGGTGGCGCTCGGCCGCAAGCCGGACTACGAGCAGATCAATCGCTACGCCTCGAACGTCGAACCGCTGCTCGTTGATTACTTCGAATATTGGTTTGACCGCGAGCCGGCGGCGGCCGGCTGGCACGAGGAATTGGAATCGATGCCGATCGACAAGAAGAGCCTCGACAAGGGTCTCCAATCACGAGGAGTCCGGGCCGTGACTTTGGTCGAGTATGCGCGGCGCAAGAAACTCTACGATCCGATCGCGCATGCGCTCGCCTCGACGCTCAACTACGAGAAGAGCTACTTCGATAAGCTGGTTGCGTCCCTTCTTCCCCTCATGGAAAAACTCACGACTGGACGGACGGCCGCCCTGCTGTCCCCAGCCTATGACGATCTCGATGACTGGCGACCCGTATTCGATTGGACGTCGGTAATTAACCTGGGCGGAATCGTGTACATCGGGCTTGATGCCTTGTCCGATTACGAAGTCGCTGCCGCGGTAGGCAATTCGATGTTTGCGGATCTCACCAGCGTTGCGGGGAACCTCTACAAGTTCGGGGCTGGCCATGGACTGCCCGGAGAAACGAAGTCCCGCCGCGTTGCGATTCACGCCGACGAATTCAACGAACTAATCGGCGATGAGTTTATTCCGCTTCTCAACAAGGCTGGGGGGGCCGGCTTCCAGGTGACGGCGTACACGCAGACCTGGTCGGATGTCGAGGCGCGCATCGGTTCCAGGGCCAAAGCAGGGCAGATTGCGGGAAACTTCAACACCCTCATCATGCTTCGCGTGAAGGAAATGGCGACGGCGGAACTCCTCACCGATCAGCTT
Organism: Betaproteobacteria bacterium; assembly: GCA_016210745.1. GTDB lineage: Bacteria > Pseudomonadota > Gammaproteobacteria > Burkholderiales > SG8-39 > JACQTO01. The sequence goes on along the minus strand of JACQTO010000266.1, from coordinate 4,015 downwards.
CCCGAAGTACGCGTCGTATCGACCGTCGTGTCATCGTCGGTCACCGATACCAACGATCCGGCGGACTTCGCCGACTTCGCAAGCCGGAACGAAGATCGGATACTGACGGAAAGCGCACCGACCCTTTCGCCGAGCGACCTGGTTCAGCTACCCAAAGGCCAGGCCTTCGCACTGATTCATGGCGGGCTGCTCTACAAGATTCGGATGCCCCTGCCGAATGGAAGCCACGACCCGATGATGCCCGAGAGCATTGCGGCAATCGGCCGTGAGCTGAAGACCTTAACGGGTGCCGATATTCAGCGGAAACCGCGAGCGGTGGCTGTGGAAGGGAAGGGCGTTGGCTTCTAGTAACGCGTCATTTCACGAGCGCGGCATCGCGGGGGCGCTGTTCGCGCCGCTGAAATGGTTCTTCGGTGGGTTATTCGTGTTGCTCGCCTTGATACTCGCCGCGTGGATCATCGACTGGATTTTCGTGTTCAAGGTTTGGCCTGAAGGGCTCGAACGATTGCAGAGCCTCCTCGACGAAGACCTTGCCCTAGCGACGCGGCTTTGGGACTCATACAGCGAGTTTCCGCGCTTCGCCGCGGCGACGGCGAACGCTCTGTATGCGATGCTCTTTAAAGTAACCGGAATCCACGACATGGGCGCGCGCTTCGCGGAAGGCGCTGCGCTTTCCATTCCCGATACGGTCGTTCGGAACACGTACATCGCCAACGTTGAGGCAATCCGCGTGGCGATGATCGGGACGCAATTGTTCGGTGTAAGGTTAGCGGCCCTCGCAATGACAATGCCGATGTTTGCGTTGGGCTACTGCGTAGCATCGGTAGATGGGCTAGCGCGACGAGCGATCAGGCGCGCGAGTGGAGGACGTGAATCGGCAAGTCTTTACCATCGTGCCAAGTATTTGCAGGTCATGCTCCTTGTCACAAGCGCCGCGGCAAGCCTTCTACTACACGTGTCGATGGATCAGCGATATACATTGGCATGCACTGCCATCGTTCTCCCCATCCTCGCACAGGTGCAGTGGACTTTCTACAAAAAGCATCTTTGATAGCCGGTTGATTCGCCGAATATCCATTTGGCATGGGCCTGCGGCTACAGCCTGTCACTGCGCGAGCCGGATTGCCTTGTTGATGTGGCGATAGATTCAGTTTCGAACGAAAACATCCGGTTACCCGAAATCCCCGCCGAACTTCCCCCGAACGTCGCGACGGGTGGACCCGGGGGGATCGCCGCCGGGTCGCCGTTGAAATCCGCGCGCGAAAAGGGGCCCGAGGGGGCACACGCGGGCAGCCGAGGGGTGTGGTGATGTGCGCGGGGAAATCGCCCCGCCGGGGACCTGCATCCCCCCGCGCCCGGACCAGGCGCGCTAGCGTCGAGTTGTGGGGAACTCGCGTTCAATCGGAACGTCGTACATAAGCAGTACAGGAAGAATAAACGTATCAGTTCCATCCGTTACCAAACGAGGAGACCAGCGTGAAACGGCTTCTATTCTTCGGCGGATCTGCGCTTACCGCCATGGTGCTTGCCGCAGTGCCTGCCATCACCAGTGCTCAGTTACAGACGTTCCCCAATAAGATGGTTAAAGTTGTTGTTCCGTATCCGCCCGGCGGTACTACGGATACCACTGGGCGGGGCGTTGCTCAGCGCCTGTCTGAACTTTGGGGGCAGCCGGTCATCATTGAAAACCGCCCAGGCGCCGGGGCTACCATCGGTGCAGAATATGTATCGAAAGCCGCTCCCGACGGGTACACACTCATCTACGCGGATGATGGGACTTTTGTCATCACTCCGCATCTTTACTCGAAGCTGAATTACAACGCTCTCACTGATTTCGCGCCCATCACAGTCGTGTTTCGATCGCCGCTTGTGTTGGCTGTGGGCAGTGCGGTGCCAGTCAAGGACTTCAAGGATCTTCTTGTATTCGTCAAGGCCAATCCAGGCAAAATCACGTTCGCATCCTGGGGCAGCGGGTCGATGGGACATTTGGCAGTAGAGCAGTTGAAACAAGCGGCAGGGTTAAATTTGCTGCATGTACCGTACAAAGGCGGGATCCCTGCGCTGAATGACGTTCTTGGCGGTCGAGTGGGGCTTATGATGGCGAGCTACATCTCTTTTGCTGGGCATGACAAAGCGGGCAAGCTCAAAGTGGTTGCTGTGGCGGGCGAAAAGCGTCTGTCGGTCCGCCCCGATATTCCGACTGTTTCCGAGTCGGGCGTGCCTGGCTATACCATGACCACTTGGTTTGGCATGATGGCCCCTGCTGGGACACCTGCCCCCGTGCTCGACAAAATTCGCGCCGATGTGGTCAAGGTACTTCAAGACCCTCGACCCGAGGGATTTAACGAGAAATACTTGAAGCCGAACGGGGATCAGGCCGGAGGCGACTCCCGCGAGGAATTTAACTCACTCATCAAAGCCGACTACGATCGCTGGGGCCGGCTAGTCAAAGCGGCAGGGGTGAAGCTCGACTAAAGCGCAGAAGCAGCTTGCAGAAGTGTCGATGGCACCGGAACGCTGGGACGTACAAGTACCGGCTGGTCCATAGGCAATAGCCGGGAACCGCTGCCGAGGAATTTCAGTTCGAGGGAAAACGATGGTCAAATTTGATGTGGTTCCTGCCAAGACCGCATTGCTGATAATTGATATGCAAAATGCCTTCCTCCAGCCGGGACGCCCATATGAGGTGCCAGGAGGGCGCAGCATGCTGCCTAAGCTGAACCAGTTAATTGCGGCCTGCCGTAAGAACGGCATCTTGATCGTTGACACCGTACATGTGCTTGGTGAATACGGGGGTGAGATCGGATTGTGGCGAGAATTCAACCCAGCCTACCTAGAAGGCTCCATGTTGGTGAAAAATACGCCGGACGTGGAACTCTATGCTGAGCTCGACCACGACAGCAGTGACGTTGTCATTACCAAGCCGGCATACAGTGCTTTTTACGGTACCGAGCTTGAGTACATATTGAATGTCAGGGGGATCGATACGCTGATAATCGGCGGTGTGGCAACGCCGTTTTGTTGCGAAGCTACGGCGCGGGATGCTCGACACCGAAATTTCAAGGTGATCTTTCTGAGCGACGGCAATGCAACCGACGATAGACTTGCGGACATGGGCTGGGGCAAGTTTTCGGCGGACGAGGTACAAAGAGTAGTTTTGACCATATTGGCTTCGCGCTACGCCGAGATCGCGTCGATCGCCCAGATTCTAGATCGAGTTGCGTAGACCGCGTTAGCAGCGGCCATTTCGCAGCCCGTGGGGACGTGGAAATCGGCTGCAATTCCCTCACGCCCGGGGAAGCGCGTGCGCGAGTCGCCAATAGAATTGCAGCAACTTGCGGGCGATTAAGAAATGTAGTTAGTGCGCGTGCGGACCATCGAGCGGACAGCCGCCCGCAAGCCGCAGCCTTGCGCTCAGGTTAAAAGTCGAACGCCCGCTGTCCGCAAAGCTGGATGACTGGAAATGGCCGAACTGCGCCGGTGACGCAACTCTGCCCGAACATCCGCAGCAGTGTCCATTGCGGCTGCGGAGGTCTTAAGAAGCAAGAAAGACGGCCCGAGGCGGGCAATTCGGCACCCACCCCGGACCCCGCTGCGCCGTCAAGCTACTTTGCCCCTTCCGATGATCGAGGCGCTGTTCGCCGCGTCCTGCAACGATTTCGACGACAGATGGATGTACCGCTGCGTCACGATGGATTGGAGTGCCCAAGGATCTGCTGCACCTCGTAAAGCGTCCTCGCCCCGTTTACCAGGAATAAGGGGTACTGGTGCCGGAGGCCGTGCAGACGCAGATGGGGCAAGCCTGCCCCCTTACGCTACCTCGACCAGACCCACATTATCAGCATTCGACCCGACTCACCGGCAAAACATTGATAGCCAGTCCGCCGAGGGCCGTTTCCTTGTACTTATGCTGCATGTCGGCACCAGTGGTGCGCACTGTTTCGATGGCTTGGTCGAGGGTTACGTGGTGCGACCCGTCCCCGCGCAGAGCAAGCGAGGCTGCGTTTACCGCCTT
>JACQTO010000269.1 GCA_016210745.1 Betaproteobacteria bacterium | reverse complement strand
GCGCGTAGCCGGTTCTCGCCTTCACCTCTTCGAGCGTGGCTCCGGGATGGAGCGTCTCGAGACACATCCTCGTGGATTTCTCTGCAAAACCGAGGATGCGGAGGTGGGTGATGACCTTGTAGGGGCCTCCGGCACGCAAGCCGGCATCCCTGCGGCTGGTTCCCCCATGCAGATAGCCGGGTGCGGTGATGAAATCCACCTTTTCCACGAAGCGCTTTTTCTCGTGGTGCATGGCGACGAGAATTCTCGAAGCCAGGCTGGCGATGTCGTTCGCCCCGCCCGTTCCGGGGAGCCGAACCTTGGGGTTGTCCGCATCGCCGATGAAGGAACTGTTCAGGTTTCCGTACATGTCGATCTGGGCGCCGCCCAGGAAACCGTAGTCGACAAACCCTCTTTGCTGCAGAAGGAGGATGTCGGTGATGGAAAGGAGCATGTTGGCTTGTTTTGCGGCGCGCTGCTCGTTGGTGCTCGGGGGCATCTTGCCGATTTCCACATGCGGGCCGATAACGCCCCCCTCGAAGAGGATGGTCAGCGTCGGCGCATGCATCTTCTGCGCGAGAATGCATGACACCAGAGGCATGCCCGCTCCGCCAAAGACGATCTTGCCATCCTCCAGGAACCTGGCGCTCATGACGGCGACCAGTTCAGCCGTGTTGTAGTTGGGGCTAGTCATTGTAGATACCTCTTCCCTCGTTCGTTGCTTCCAGAATATTCGCCAATCCGATTTTCTCGAGATACTCGTTCCAGGTGGCCGGGCCATATACGTACTGATCCAGGTATTCCTTGACCCCGTCGGGTCCCTTGCCCATCATGAGTTTCACGTAATAGTCCATATGCTTGAACGCGGGCTGATACTGGCCGTAGCATTCATGCGGCAGGCTGCCGTAGGGAACCTCGACCACGGCATCGACGCAGAAGAACGGTATGTCGGTCCGGTCCGGAGCGCGACGAATCTGGTTATTGCTGACGATCCTCTCCGTGGTGATGATGACCCTGTTGGCGGCCATCGCGATGTCCCTGTCCATGAAAGGCAGACCGTCGCTTTGAACGTTTCCGAATTCGTCGCAGCGCTGGGTGTGAAGAATGGCGACATCGGGATTGAGCGCCGGAATCAGGGCGAGCTTGTCGCCGGTGAACGGGCAATCCATCTGCTTGATGTCGGGAAGCCGGGGGAACAGGTCGGACCCCAGCATGGCCCTGGTCGGGATGAATGGAGTGCCCATGGCGCCGGCCCGGTAACGCAGTCCCAGCGTCATGTGGCTCCATTCCTCGTAGCGGGCGAGTTTCTTTTCCGTGTAGTGGCGCATGACTCGTGAGACACCCCAAGTCACGCCGGGACTGAACCAGCTTGTAATTACATGCTTGGTTACGCCTCCAACGAGCAGCAAATCGCCTTCGGTGGAAGCGATGCTTCTGGAGTAGGTGATGTCCTTCTTCTTCTGCCTGATCATTTCCCACACGGAAGCCATGGGCGTGCGGGAGTAGTGGCAACCGCCCGAGGCAACATGATCGCCGTCGCGGATCAGGCCGATTGCATCTTTCAAGGACATGACTTTCCTGCGCAGTCCCCTGTCCTTCTTGTCCATGAATTCTCTTAATTCCAAATAGGATCCCATATTCGTCCTTCGTCTGTGAATGAATTCCTAAATCGGCATAGCAGGAACCGAAGAGGCTGCTCTTGCCGTTAATCAATCTCCCCCTTTTCGTTCAGTTGCCAGCAACTGAACGAAAAGGGGGAGACGAAATTGAAAACCAAATCTTCGCCAAGCGCTCCAGTATCAGGCCTTGGGCGGCGCAGTGAAATAAACGCCGCGGCCGCTTGCAACCAGGGCGCCTTCCTTATCGAACACCTGCGCCTCGGCGACCGAGAATTGACCGCCCGCCTTGACGACTCGGCCCTTGGCGATGAGATCGCCGGGCATGGCCGCCCGATGATAGTCCACGCGCATGTCGATGGTCGGCACGCCCCGGCCGGTGCGGCTTACGAATGCCCAGTCGGCCGCGAGGTCGACCAGAGCGGCGAGAATTCCGCCGTGGGTGTAGCGCTTGTCCGGATTGACCACCCATTCCTCGCGCCACGTCGCCTTGATTTCAACGGCGTCTTTCTCGACTTTCAGCACCTGCAGGCCGAGCCACTGGTGAAACGGGCCTCGCGTAATCATCTGCTGCACGCGCTCGGCGGTGATCGGTTCGTCACTCATATTCAGCTCCTTGATGTATTGATATCTCCTGGCAAGGCCGGGAGATATTCACGGTGTAACCACAATCTTGCCGAGGACCTCGCGATCCTGAATCATCCGCACGCCTTCGGCAGCGCGCTCGAGCGGAAGAACCGTGTCGACCACGGGTTTTAGCTTGCCTTCCTGAATCAGATCCATCAGCGCGGTCAGGTTCTCGTCGTAAAAGCTGTTGGAGCCGATCACCTGGATCTCGAAGCTCCAGAGATAGCGCAGGTCCTCCTTCGGGTCGTGGCCCGCGGTCGCACCGCATACGAGGATTTTGCCGCGACGCTTCACGCAGCGCAGCGAGGGCACCCAGGTGTCGCCGCCGGTGAAGTTGATGACGACGTCCACGCCGCCTTCGAAGGTGCGCCGCTGCGGCTTGCCGTATTTCTCGACTGCCCACTTGGACCAGTCGGTGGTCTTGTAATTGACGACATGGTCGGCGCCCATTTCTTTCAGACGCTGCAGCTTCGCGTCGCTCGAGGCGCAGGCGATCACCTCGGCACCGAGCATCTTGCCAAGGATGACGCATCCGGTGCCGACTCCGCCGCTCGCGCCGAGCACCAGAACGCTATGGCCGGCTTCGACGGTTTTGTGGGTGATCATCATGCGGTGCGCCGTGCCGTAGGCGACCGGCAGCGAGGCAGCTTGTTCGAAGGTGACTTTGTCTGGCATGCGCAGCAACTGGTCGGCCGCCACCAGGCACTGTTCGGCCATGCCGCCGTCGAGCATTTCGCCCATCAGGCCTTTCTTCTTGTTCAGGGGGTTGACGAGCACGCGGTCGCCCGGTTTCCAGCCCTGGACCTCGGGACCAACTTCCAGGATTTCGCCGGCCATGTCCAGCCCGATGATGACCGGCAGCGGCACCTTAATGCCCGGCATGCCGCGCACGGTGAACAAATCGTGATAATTAAACGATGAGGCACGCACCCGTATGACGACGTGCCCGGGAATGACTTTGGGGGCAGGGTGGTCGGTTACGTATTCCAGGTCGCTGATACCGCCGTGGCGGCGCAATACGAGCGCACGCATGGTTGTTTGGGTAGCCAAGTGTCCTCCTTTCGGTATAACGGTAGCGGGTGGTGAGATGCGAGCGTGCAGAAAGGTGAAATTGTAGCCGCTTCGGGCCCTGCTCGCGAACGGTTTTCTGCTGAACCTCGGGAGATGCAGTCACTGTCGAACTGATCTTATTTCTTCTTCGTGGATCGGCTGTGATCTCGCGGCTTGCGCGGCGGCGAGGTCGCCGCGCAAGCCTGTACGAGAGTGAAAAGAAGGCGGAAATCGCCAGCCGACAGCCCGATCAGGAGGCCGCAATCCTCAGCTTGGCGCGCTTGCAAACTTCGAATTCCGGCAGTCCGACTTCCTTCCACAGCGCCAGACCCTTGTCCATGGTCTCCTGGTTCGGAAGCGAGAAGGGGCCGGGGTCGCTCTTCAGCGTGGCATCGATTACGATCTTGCTGCCCATGACAGTGGGAGACGTGGTCGAACGAATCGCCGGATCGAGATTGAAAAAGACGTCGTTGAAGATGTCGGTGTCGCGCCCAGGGGCGTAGCGCGCGTTCAGGACCCAGTCCATGTGGATCGGGTCGCGGATGTCGATGTCATCGTCGACCACGGTCACGCGCTTCAGCGGCGTCATCATGGCGACCAGGCGGCCGACCTTCTTCGCGTGCCCTTGATAGCCAGGTTTCATGGCGACAATGGCGTGCCCGAGCACGCCGGCGAAGGTGAGATCGATGAACACGTCGGTCACCGTCGTTTCGGCCATGTCGTACTTCAGGCGCTTGAGCAGCAGGCCGCTATTGACCACACTCTGCAGCGTCGTGCTCTCCGAGGGCGGCATTTGGCTCGTGATGCCGTAATACACCGGGTTCTTGCGGTGGGTGATTGCGGTGATGTGAATGACCGGACGCGGACCCACTTCGCCCATGTAGCCGGCAAATTCCCCGAAAGGTCCTTCGGTGACCTCTTCGCCAGGGCGCAGCTCGCCCTCGATGATGATTTCGGCCTCCGCAGGCACGTACAGATCGACGGTCTTGCATTTCACCCGCGGCACCGCCTCGCCCATCGCGCCGCCGGCAAGGCTTACTTCGTCGATGCCGTAGGGCAGGAGCGCAACGCTGGAAAGATGCACAGCCGGCGGGGCGCCGATCACCCAGGCAATCGGCATGGACTTGCCTTTGTCGGTCCAGGTGAACATGTTCTGGAAACCGTGGCGTCCGATGTGCAGATTGCAGGCGACCCGATTCTCGTCGATCACCATGGTGCGGTAAACGCCCATGTTCTGGGCGCCGGTGTCGTGGTCCTTGGTGACGACGTTGGTCGTGATATAGCGGCCGACGTCCTTGCCTGGCGTCCATACCGGAATCGGCAGGTAGGACAGCCGCACGTCTTTTCCGGTCAAGACAACTTCCTGACAAGGCCCCTTTTCGACGATCTTCGGTTGAATCGGGTTGAGAGCCGCTTTGACCCAGCAAGGGTTGATGCCTTCGACATCCTCGACTCCAAGCGCTGTCGCGTAGGTCTTGTAGCTGGCGCCGAGCGCTCCCGTCACAAACGGAATGTCGGAGCCGCGCACCTTCTCGAAATACATGCCGAAGCGCTTTTCCATGGGCAGCGATTGATACATCCATTTGGCGAGCACTGCCGGTTCCCACAAGGGGTCGACCGGCTTGGTGATCCGCCGCAGCAGGCCCTTTTCCTCCAGGACAGTCAGAAAATCTCTCATCGTCCGGTGCGTCATTTGAATACTCCTCGAAATTGCTCCGCTGGCCGTCTTGCACAACCTCAGGCGGTCTCGCTTGAATTTGCAGCGCGTCTACGCTGCCCCAATTCTTGTTCCCATATCAAACGAGCCGGAATCAGTGAAGTTGTTCTTCTGCCTTACTTCAATCTCAACATGGTGCAGTGCAATTGCGCGCAATTGCACTGCACCATGTTGAGACCTATGAAAGGCAAATTCTCACCAGTGGCGCGTCAATATTCTCCTGTTCACCGCTAGCCCAGCACCGGCAGCGAAACGACATCGTAGGCATGCGCGATCTTGCGGCCGAGCACGGGATCTTCCAACTCGAACATGAAGCGCGGCGCGGGGCGAATACCGCCCTTGGCAGCGAGCGTGCCGCAGAACATCAGCGCGCCATCCGGCAGTTTTCCCTGGCCCGCGGAATAGCCGGCGATCAGTTCGAGCGGATCCTGCATGGTGGTGACCGGCCCTTCCTGATAGGGCGTTTGTTGCCCCGCCTCCAAGATAAATGAGCGCAAACGCAATTTGTCCCAGTGGCCGGAGACTTCGTCGAACGGCCACAAGTCCGCGCTGACGGGTTTTTCGCACATCTGCTTCGACGCCGTTACATTGATGGTCTCGATCTTGCGATCCGTGTGGTCGGAGCCCACGCCGACCCACAGGCGCTTATCGATTGAAGCCAGAACGAACTCCACCTCGCCGCTCGACTCGCCCCCTGCCACCTCGATCCGTCCGGCTGTCGTCAGCCGCGAGGCTGCCACGCGGTAGTAGATCGGGGTCGTGGCTGGGCGAGCTACGCCGAGAGCCTCGAGTTCCACAATATGCTTTTCCATGGCCGCTTTGTCGCGGCCGGTCCAGCCGGCGATTATGGCGGTCGAAATCACCGTTGCACGGGTTGTCCTTCCGCCTGCCGAGATGAAATTGAATGTCAGATTTGCGCTGCTCATGGTCTGGGCCTTCCGTTGGGTTTATTCGGACGTCGAAATATCGGCTCGGCAGCAAGCGCTGCCCAGCTGCAAGGATTCGGTTTCTAAATTCGTCTCCCCCTTTTTCGGGCAGTTGCTTGCAACTGCCCGAAAAAGGGGGAGATTGATAAACGGCAAAATCAGCGGGTGCCGGCCCGTCCGTGTCAGGAATTATCGATCCGCAGTTTCGCGCGCTTCGGGATCTCGAACTCGGGCAACCCGGCTTCCTTCCAGACGTCCAGCGCCTTCATCATGATTTCCCTCGGTGGCAGCGAGAACGTGCCTGCATCGACCTTGAGCGTGGCATCGCAAACGACTTTACTGCCCATGGTGTCCTGCGTGGTCTGAGAACGCACTGACGGGTCCATGTTGATCGGAAAATAGACGTCTTTGATCAATACGGTGTCGCGGGCGGGGTTGAAGCGCGAGTTCATCGCCCAATCGATGTGGGTGTGGTCGCGAATGTCGATGTCGTTATCCACTACCGTCACACGCTTGATCGGCGACATGTCGGCAACCAGGCGGCCGACCTTTTTCGAATGCCCGGGATAGTTGGACTTCATCGCGATGATCGCATGCGCAAGCAACCCGCCGAAGGTCTGGTCGATGAACACATCGGTCACGGTTATTTCGCTCAGATCGTAGCGCAGGGTCTTGAGCATGATCCCGGCATTGGTCAGGCTCTGGATGGTGGTGCTCTCCGAGGGAGGCATTTGGCTCGTGTAGCCGTAAAAAATAGGATCCTTGCGGTGAGTGATCGCTGTGATGCGCACGACTGGGCGCCGGTCTATGGGACCCATGTAGCCCGCGAACTCGCCGAACGGGCCCTCCATGTCGGTCTCGCCGGGGTGGATTTCGCCCTCGATGATGATTTCGGCGTCGGCCGGCACGAGGAGGTCGACGGTCTTGCATTTCACCATTCGGACGGGTTCGCCCATCATGCCGCCGGCAATGCCGATTTCGTCTGCGCCGTAGGGCAGGTTGGCCACGGTGGCCATGTGAACCGCGGGCGGCGAGCCGATTGCCCAGGCGATGGGCGCAACCTTCCCTTTGTCGGTCCAGGTGAGCATATTGATGTAGCCTTGGCGCCCCGGAGCGAGGTTGGAGATGACGTTCGTTTCATCGCGCACCTGGCTGCGGTAGACGCCCATGTTCTGCACGCCCGTGTCGAGGTCTTTCGTCACGGTGTTGGTCGTGAGGTAGGGACCGATGTCTTTGCCGGGCGTCCATACCGGTATCGGCAGATAGGACAGACGTACGTCCTTGCCGGTCAACACGACTTCCTGACACGGCGCCTTGTCGACGACCTTGGGCGCAATCGGGTTGCGGCAGGCTTCGACCCAGGCCTCATTGATCTCGCCAGGCTCGATGTCGAGCGCGGTCGCGTAGGCGGCGGTATTGGCGCCGAGCGCGCCTGTGACGATCGGGATCTTGTACCCCTTCACGTTCTCAAAAAACATGCCGAAGCGTTTCTCTTCGGGCAGTGCCTGGTACATCCATTTCGCCAGCGCCGCCGGTTCCCACATGCGGTCGACCGGCCTCGTAATCCTTCGGAGCAGGCCCTTTTTTTCCAGGGCGGCCAGAAAATCCCTCATGGTACGGTGGCTCACGATGTACTCCTCTTCATGGCGTTGCCGGGCTGGAGCCGGTCTCAGTGTTTCAAAAGAACAAGCGGGGCGAGCGAGAGGCTCGGCACGTATGTGATGATCATCAGCGCAACAAAGTAGATAGCGAGAAACGGCAGCACGCCGCGGTAGAGCGTTGGCAGCGGCACCCCGAACAGAGCGTGGGAGGCAAACAGGTTCAGCCCGAACGGCGGCGTGAACATGCCGAGAGCGAGGTTCACCGTCATGATGATGCCGAAGTGGATCGGATCCACGCCCTGGGCCTGAACCAGAGGCATGACCAGCGGTGCCAGAATCAGGATTGCGGCGGGCGGCTCGAGAAAGCTGCCCACGACGAGCAGGATCACGTTGAACGAAAACAGCAGGACCCAGGTTTCGATTTGCATAGCGCTGATGACTTCCACCAGGCGCTGCGGGAATCCGCTAGTCGTCATCAGCCAGGAATAGGCGCCTGCACCGGCGACTATGATCAGGAGCTGGCCGACTAGATACATTGAATTCTGGGTGATTTTCCAGAGCTCGGGCCAGGTAACCTCGCGATATATGTAGCGCGAGACCAGCGCCGCGTAGATCACGGCGACGCCGGCAGCTTCGGTCGGTGTGAACACGCCGCCGTAGATACCGCCGAGAATGACGACGGGTGCACCGAGGGACCAGCTCGCCTCGCGCGTTGACTCGAGGATGTTTTTCCAGCGGGCCTTCGATGTGAGCGGGACCATCCTGATTTTGGCGTAGACCAGGACATAGGCCGATGTGAGCAGCCCGATCAATATGCCCGGGAGAACGCCGGCCAGAAAAAGCGCGGGAACCGACTGCTGCGCCGCGAGGCCATAGATGATCATCGGAATCGACGGCGGAATGATGACGGCGATGGCCCCCGAGGAGGCGATGATGCCGATGCTGAAGCGCTGGCCGTAACCGCCTTCGCGAAGGGCAGGATGCAGCAAGCGGCCGATCGCGGCGACGCAACCCACGGCCGAACCCGACATCGCGCCGAACAGTTCGGCCGAGGCAATGGTGGTCACCGCCAGCGAACCGCGGATGCCGCCGATCAGCGACATGGCCCACGCGACCAGTCGCCTCGCCAGTCCGCCCCGCCCCATGATGTCGCCCGCAAGGACGAACATGGGCACTGCGAGCAGCGGAAAAGTGTCCAGGCTGCCGAAAACCACCGTCTGCATCGCGGTGAGCGGCAGGCCCGGGGTGATGGCAATACCAAGGATCGCAGTCAGCAGCAGGATCACGTAAATCGGGATCCCCAGCGCCAGCAGGAGTACTGGAAGTATGAAATACAGAAAAAACGTCACGTTGTGCGGTTCAGTGGTGCATCGACTTAGCGGCTTCAGCTGCCTTGCCGGAGAGCTCGCGTGCGATGAGGGCAACCGCAGTGAGCGCGAATCCTAGAGGAACCACGCCCTGCGGTATGGCCACCGGGATTTCCAGCGCGTCGCTGCGCTGGTCGAACTCGATGAGCCGCAGGACAATCGGCACCGTCGCATAGACTATCAGCACGGCCACAGCGAGGCTGGACAGATCGGCCAGCATTTCGAGCATTCGCCGCAGCTTGAGGGGAAGGGACCCCGCCAGCAGGTCCATGCGAACATGCGCGCCATCCCACGTCACCGCGGGGAGAACAACAAAGACCGCGATGATCTGCAGGAAGACCATGGACTCCTCGCCCCAGCTTAGCGGGGAGTCGAGAATGTAGCGTCCGAATACGTTCGCGCCATTGATGCCGACGATGCCGAGGAGCATGAGGGCAGAGACTGTCCTCAGTGCCCCTCTTGCCACGTCGATAATCCGGCGACCCGTGCCCGAACGCATCAGAACCCCGATCTCACCCTATGACTGCGCGGGGCGGGGGCCTCACTCGGCCCGCTTGGCCGCTTTCAGCATGAGTTCGAACATCGCTTTTTCCGGCGCCTTGGCTTTGGTTACCTCAGTGCCGATAGGGGCCATCAGCTTCATTATCTGCGCCCGCTCAGCTGTCGTAGGCTCCGTGACGACGCCACCAGCCTTGATCCACGCGGCGCGCTGGCTGGCGATGAAATTCAGTGCCCACGGGCCGATTTCCTTGCTGGTTTGCTGAGCGGCATCGGTTACAATTTTTTGCAAATCGGGCGACAGCTTATCGAACCAGCCCTTGCTAACGACCGCTATCGAACTCACCATCCCATGGTTTGTCTCGTACAGGTACTTCGCGGCTCCGTAAAAGCGCAACGCCGTGAATACCGGGGTAGTGCTGAGGACGCCGTCGATCGCACCCTGCTGCAGCGCCGGCATGACCTCGCCCAGCGACATGGGCACCCCGCTGGCTCCAAGCGCTTCCAGCTGTTTCATCTGCATCGGCGAGGCGAGCACCCGGATCTTCATGCCCTTGACGTCCGCTGGTTTTTGCAGCTGACTGCGGGTATTGAATACGATCGGTCCGGATAGAAACAGGCCAAGCCCTTTGAGACCTCGGTTCGCGCCGAGTGCCAGGAATGCCTTGCTGAACTCTGGATCCTGGAATGTCCGGACGAAATGATTTGAATCCTTGAACAGCCCCGGCGCGCTCAGCACCTCGTAGCGCGAGTCGACCCCGACCAGAAACTCCGGCGGACCAACCCAGACCTGGATCGAACCGAACTGCACACCTTCGATCTGGCGCGGAATTGCACCGAGCTGGCTTGCCGGATAGATCTCGGGTTTGATTTTCCCATTGGAGCCCTTTTCGACGGCAGCCGCAAACAGCTTGATCCACTCGTGCTGGCTATCGTTGATCGTGGCCGTGCTCAACTTCATCACGTTCTGGGCGGCAGCGGGTGCGGCAAAAGCTCCGGCGAGCGCCATGGCGGCAAGAAAGCCGCCGCATTTCTTGATGCTGATAATCGTTTTCATGAAATCTCCCGCAGAATTGTGTGGATATTGAATGTGAAAGGCCGCTGGGCCACCGATTTTCTTATGATTTATTGTTATTGTCGCCCCCAAATTTCAGGCTGATATTTCACAGCGACTTTACCCGGGGCACGATATTTGGCGCCGCCGTATTTGTCAAGCAGATGCGTTGAATCTGCCGGTGTCGCGTCGACATCCATCCCGATGCCATTCATTGTCCGACGGGAAGGATTCTAACCGAAGCCATCGCTCAGCGCTTCAGCGCGGCTCCGGTGCCGAGGTAGGCCTTGGCGATCACTGCGTCGCCGACCAGTTTTTCGGCCTGGTCGGCCGCGACGATCCGGCCCGTTTCAAGGACGTAGGCGCGCGTCGCGATCGCAAGCGTCTGACGGGCTTTTTGTTCGACCAGCAGAATCGTGATCCCGGCGTCGCGCAGCTCCTTGACGATCTGGAACACTTTTTCGACCAGCATCGGCGAGAGTCCGAGTGAGGGCTCATCCAGCATCAACAGACGCGGTTTGGCGATCAGGGCCCGGCCGATCGCCAGCATCTGTTGTTCGCCGCCGCTCAACAGGCCCGCGGGGATGTTTCGCCGCTCGGCAAGAATCGGGAAACGCCCGAAGACGTCGTCGAAGTCCGATCTTGGCACTTCCCCGTGCCGCGAATAAGCGCCGAGCTGGAGATTCTCGTACACCGTCATTTGCGCGAGAATGCCGCGGCCCTCTGGAACCAGCACCAGACCAGCGCGCGGACGCTCCTCGGCCCTGCCCGGACGCAGTTCTGCGCCGTCGAATGCGATGCGACCGGCGAAGGGCAGCAGACCGGCAATGGCCTTGAGGGTAGTGGTCTTGCCGGCACCGTTGGGACCGATAAGGGCTACGATCTCACCCGGGTGGACCTCGAATGCAAGCTCGCGGATAACACGCACGGCGCCGTAGGCGACGCCTAGCCCTTCGACCCTAAGCACTGGTCGCCTCTCTTCCGAGATAGGCTTCGAGCACGTGCGGCTCGCGCTGGATTTGCGCCGGTTCGCCGCAGGCGATTACGTTGCCGAAATCGAGCACGGTGACGCTGTCGCATAGATCCATCACGAATGACATGTCGTGCTCGATGAGCAGGATCGTGAGTCCGCGCTCGCGCAGCCTGCGCAGCAGCGCCGCGATTGCCCCGGTCTCCTCTCGGCTCATGCCGGCGACCGGCTCGTCGAGCAGGAGCAGTTTCGGTGCGGTGGCAAGTGCCCGCCCGATCTCGACCCGCCGCTGCTGACCATAGGACAGGTCCGTCGCCGGTCGATCCGCGGCGGCGCGAAGGTCGAGCACGTCGAGCAGTTCATTCATTCGTGTTGCCCCCGCTTCTCGGGACTCCCCGCGGCGCGCTGCCGCGTGCTGAGCGAGCCGAAAGTGCTCGCGCACGGTCAAGCTGTGAAACAGGCGAATGTTCTGGAAGGTTCGGGCAAGGCCCAGGCGTACGATGCGGTACGGCCTGAGTCCGCCGATAGGCCTGCCGGCAAACTCGATGGCACCCGCGGTTGCCGTGATTGCGCCGGTCATGACGTTGAACAGCGTTGTTTTGCCTGCGCCGTTGGGTCCGATGACCGAGGCGATCTCGCCCGGGTTCACCTCCAGATCGACGCCTTCAAGCGCTATCACGCCGCCAAAGCGCTTGCCCACACCCGACAGGCGAAGCAGAGCCTCAGCCACGGCTCCCACCGGTAAGCCGCCCTAGCAGTCGATAAAACGACCTGTCCAACAGCCCCTGGCGGCGCAGCAGCAGGATCAGCACCAGAAGCGCCCCGAACGACGCCAGCCTCCAGTTCGCCGCAAATCGCAACGCCTCCGGGAGCAGGGTGAGGATCAGAGATCCCGCGAGCGCGCCAAGCGCGAGCTCCGAGCCGCCCAGAATGGTGATCAGCACCATATCGACGGACTGCTCGAATCCGAAATTCGGCGGCTCGATGAAGACATGACGATGCGCGAAGAGTCCGCCGGCAATTCCGCCGATTGTCGCGCTGATAGAGAATGCGAGAAGCTTCAGGCGCGTGGTGTCTAGCCCCGACATTTCCGCGGCGGTCTCGTCGTCGCGCACCGCGCGAAATTCGAGCCACAGGCGCGAGCGCTCGAGCGCGAGCAGGAACGCGAGCACACCCGCCGTCCAGATCCAGATCGTTACCGCCGAAACGTAGTGCATGCCGCGGAACCCGCTCGCAGCCCCGGTTGGCTCGAAGTAGAGAAAGAAGCTGCGCGTCATTTCGCCGAACCCCAGCGTCGCGACGGCGAGGTAGATTCCGCGCAGGCGCAGTGCGGGAAAGCCTATGAGCAGCCCGACGAATCCGCTGACTAGCGCGCCCGCAACCAGGGCAAGCGAAAGCGGCCAGCCGCTCCAAACGGTCAGCATTGAAGCCACGTAGGCCCCGATCGCCATGAAGGCCGCATTGCCCAGGGAGAGCTGGCCGACAGCGAGGATCACATAGACGCTTAGACCGCCCAGAACGCCGATGCCGACATCGGCAAGGAGCGCCTGGAAATAGCTCGACATCACACGCGCTCTCCTCCCTGCTGCGCCGATTTGCCGAGCAGCCCCTGCGGACGCAGCAGCAGGACAGCGATCATCAGCCCGTAGACGACGAAATCCCGCACCGCCGATCCGCCCAGGTAGATGCTCATGACCTCGGCCACCCCGACCAGGGGGCCCGCAAGCAGCACGCCCCATGTCCGCGTCACGCCGCCGATCACCATCACGGCAATGGCCTTCAGTCCGGTTTCGACGCCGATGAATGGATGAACGGCGGAGTAGTGCAGTCCGATGAGGGCGCCCGCGGCGCCGGCCAGCACACCTGAGAGCACGAACGTGATGCCGATGATCTGGCGTGCCGGCACGCCCATGAGGCGCGCTACGTCGCGGTTTTCGGCCACCGCTCGCAGGGCCCGCCCGGGACGCGTACGCTGCACCAGGAAGGCCGTCACCGCCACAAGCAGCACTGCGAATCCGATCACCGCGAGCTGCGTTCCGGAAACGCGTAATCCGGCAAGCTCAAAGTTGCTGACAATGATCCCGTCGGGCAACTGCAGCGGGTCCGAACCCCAGTAATTCACCACCGTGTTCTGCAGAAAAATAGAACAGCCGAGAGTTGAAAGCAGGGGAATGATGGGTGGCGCATCCGCGAAAGGGCGGTAGGCTACGCGCTCGATCACTGCGCCGACGATGCCCGCGGCGACCATTGCCGCCAGTATCGCCGCCGGCAGCGGCCATCCTTGGGTAAGGAGCGTGAGGGCCACATAGCCGCCGATCATGAATAGTTCCGCGACGGCTATGTTCAGCACGCCGAGGACACCCATCACCAGCGAAAACCCCAGTGCCACGAGCGTGTAGACGGCCCCGAGCGTGAGACCGTTCAACAACTGCTGGAGCGCGACCATCCCTTAGTCATTTACAAGTTCACCGTTCACAAATTTGGCGAAGATTCGGTTTCTAAATTCGTCTCCCCCTTTTTTCGTGCAGTTGCTTGCAACTGCACGAAAAGGGGGAGATTGATAAACGGCAAAAACCAGCTTCCTTGGTTCCGGCTCGTCCGGCTCAGGAGCCCGAAACAGTGCGCTCCAGCCTCACAGGCTTCAGCAGCCTTTGCCTCCGGGCCCGCTGCAACCGCGCCCACCCATCGACCACTTGCCGTTCTTGCCGACGACCACGAAGAACGACTTGGTCGCGTCGCCATCCTTGTTGAACGCCACCTTGCCGGCGAAACCCTCGAATGCCCCGGTTTCAACGAATTTCCTGATTTTCTCGCGGTCCTGCGCGAGTTCGTTGGGTTTTAGCGTGACGCCGGTCTTGCGCACTGCTTCGAGATAAAGCGTGACGATCTCGTAGATGTTGGCGTCATACATGCTGGGCTCGATCTCGGCAGGCAGTCCCGAGGTCTTGCGCAGCAGCGGCTGAAGCTTCGCCACGAACTTCTCCGCTTTCGGTCCGGACTTCTCGCCGACGAAGAAGGTCGCCGGAGCGATGATCGGCACCTCCGGCGCGGCTTTCAGCATCCCCGCCGCGATCAAGGGGGTGCCGCCGATGACCGGCTTGACGACACCCTGCCGCTTGAGTTCGCGAATTACCGTGGTAGCCTGGCTGTACTCCGCAGCAATCACGATTCCGTCTGGATTGAGCGAGCGTATGGTCGTGGCCTGCGCGCTGACGTCGATGTCGCCGGAATTGAAGGTGAGGAAATTGCCGTCGTTGAGAATCTTGATGCCGTTTTCCTTCATTATCGTCGGAAGGATCTTGCTGCCGGTCGCCACCGAGTTTGCATCCTTGGCGTCGTAGATCACCGCCACCGTGGAAACCTTGTAGGTGTTCTTGAAGTACGGCACCGTCGCGCGGGCAAGCGCGAGTTCATCCACCGTGTTGCGGAAACCCCAGGGCCGGTTGAGCGCGGCCACGCCCGGTTTGGATGATGCCTGCGAGGTGGCAACGACCTTGAGTTGGTTGGCGATCGGGAGCGCGACCTCGCACGAGCCGCTGGACAGCGGGCCGGCGATGGCGACCACCTTGTCGTCCTCGGCCAGCCTGCGCAACACGTTCGCCGACTGCGGTGGGCGGAAAGCATCGTCATAGATGAAAATTCGCAGCTTGGCGCCTTCGACTCCGCCCGAGGCGTTGACCTCGTCCTCGAGCATTTTGAGCGTCACGGTGTTGGTGCGCCCCCACTCGGCAAACGGTCCGCTCGAAGGGACGATTGCGCCGATTCGCAGCTCCTGGCCCGCCAGGCGTTTTCCCTGCGCCGCAGCTTGTCCAAATGCCAGCAGCCCGGAAAACACGGCCGCGCCGCATACAAGCAATTTCCTGCGACTAATCCGATTCATGCTCACGACCTCCTCAAAAAATCAACAAAACATCTGCGCGTTTCCGCAAATGCACCACCAAATCGAGAGAAGCTCCTCAGACCACTACGCGAGTTTGTCCCACCCGCGGATGGGGCCGACCGCCGTCAGCCACCGCAACCACCATCACGATCTCGTCGGGCCGCGGACCGTCCGGGACCATTACGGTCATGGTGTCGAAATGGTCGAAGGACCACACGTTGTCCTTATGTCCAAGCGGAACATCGATGGGCGTCCCCGCAACCGCCACCTTCACGTTGGACGGGATGATGGCTTCTCCGCCGCCGACCGCGGTACGCATCGGCTTGCCTACCTTGGGGTGGAGCAGGGCGCCGCCGAGTTCCATCTCGCCGAGGGTTCCCACGATCGCCGCTTTGCCGTAGCTCACCGCGGGCTCGCCGAGCAATTCGATGACGCGCTTCATGAGAAGCGCGCCCAGTTCCATCCCGACATCGAAGAGCGGCGAGAGGTCCTGAGCGAACTGTCCGGCGTAGGGGTTGGCGATCACCGCCAGCCCGGCCACGCGACGCACCCGCCGCACAAGCTGCCTGCCCCCATCCGCCAGTATGTCTTCCTCGACAAAGATCGTCTTGCGCAGGTCCAAGGCTTTCTCCCCAGCGTTAAGTCTGAATCCGTCCTCGCAACGGCTTTGGCCCGCACAGACCGGCAAACACGGTCCGCGCGGCCCCGCACAAGAGAAATATCGTTCCGCGCGGAACGACGCGCGCCACGGTGCGACCGGGATTAAACCAGAAAACGAGGCCGAAGCCCAGATTGCCTTTCCCTTGGCCGCTGCACATGCCCTGATGCGCTACGGCATTGCTTCTAGGGGCATTCGGACGGGGAAAATTCTACGCGCATTTGTTCGGCGGGCCAACACATTTACAATTCCGTACATCGGCTGCCGGCGGCATTCCTATAATGCGGGAACGCCGAGCACCGAGGAGGAAGCGGAACGCGGGCCGTGCGGCGAGCGCTGCAGCAGCGGCGGCACATCAACGAGGAGACCAAGTCATGGCAGATGGGAATAAGTCGGGGGCGCACGCGGTGCGCGACGTGCAGAGCTGGATCGAACTTCTCAAGAGCGAGGGTTTGTTCCGACAGATTGACGGCAAGGTCGACTGGAACGTCGAGCTGGGGACGATCGCACGCATGGTCGTTTCTTCGGGCGGTCCGGCGCTGCTGTTCACCAACATCAAGGACTACGAAAAGGGCCGCTTTCGCAAGCTATTTTGCGGATCGATGGGCAGTTACAATCATCTGGCTCTGCTGCTGGGTCAGCCCAAGAATGGCGATCTGCGCGATCTGGTCATCGCCGCACGCCAGGCCTACCGGAAGCGCGGCGAAATGAAGGTCGTCGAGCGCTCTCGGGCGGCGCTCAAGAAGAACGTCATCAAGGGCGACGACATCGACGTCTACGATTTCCCGACACCGAAATGGCATACCTGGGACGGCGGCCGGTTCATCAATACCTTCGCGCAGGTGATTACGAAAGATTCCGAGACTGGCGTGTACAACATGGGCATGTACCGCGGCATGATCGCGGGCAAGCGCGAGATCGCGACGCTGCTTGTGCCGAGCCAAGGGTGGGGCGGCCACTACAGCAAGATGAAGGATGTTCGACAGGACCTCAAGGTGGCAGTCTGCTACGCCCCAGACCCGCTGCTCACCTTCCTCAGCGCCAGTCCGATGACCACGCCAGGCTACAGTGAACTGGAAGTCGCGGCCGGAATCAGGGGCGAGCCGATCGAAATGGTCAAGTGCGAGACGAGCGATCTGCTGGTGCCCACCTCGGCGCAGATTGTCCTGGAAGGAACGGTGTCCTTTGATCCGAAGGACTACCGCATGGAGGGACCGTTCGCCGAGCATTGCGGTTATTACGGCGGGGCTGCCTCGCTCAAGCCGACGATCAAGGTGGACTGCATCACTTACCGGGACGATCCGATTTATCAGGGCACGGTCGAGAGCATTCGGCCCGGTTGGGCGAACGAGGACAGCCACATGATATCGATCGGCGTCTCGGCGCTCGTGTGGAATCAACTCGAGGCGTGCGGCATTCCCGGCATCACCGACGTCTGGATGAACAACGACGGTTCCTATTACATGATCTATGTCCAGATCCGGAAGAGATATCGGGGCCAGGCGAAACAGATCGCTTCGGCCATCTACAGCATGTCTTTCGCGAATTGGGGATTGAAGAATGTGATGGTCGTGGAGGAGGACATCGATATCCGCGATCCGGGGCAGCTCGAGTGGGCTTTTTGCACCCGGGTGAATGCAGCCGAGGGCGGGATTGAGATTTCCTATAACCAGTTCGGGTCGGTGCTCGACCCCTCCACGCCGTTCGAAGAGCGCGACCTGACAGCTTACGGCTCCGGCAGGTGGGCGAGAGTCCTGATCGACGCGACCCGCAACTGGAATTTCAAGCGTCGGGAAGCGTGGAACAACGCGGTGTTCCCCCCCGTCTGCGTCCTGACGAAAGAGGAAGAGGACGCCGCCCGCGCCCGCCTTCCGGAACTGGGCCTGGGCGACATCGACTACCAGCCGCGGATGCGCATCGACCGCGACGAGGACCTGAAATGGCGTTATTCCCTGTCTGCCCGTCCGACACCGCAGAAGGAAGGCAAATAGCTGGAGGCATGGTTCGACACAACTGAGTTGCTGGCAAGCCCCGGCAACGATTTTCCGGTGCTGCAAATGATGCGGCCGGTCCCGAATGGGGCCGGCCGCTGTATTTTCAGATCTCGTTCTTTATACGAGGGCGAATGTTCAAAGTTTGGTGAGGCTCCGAAGAACCTCATTTTCGTCACCCCCGCGAAAGCGGGGGTCCAGTCGAATCAAGGATCTTCTGGATTCCCGCTTTCGCAGGAATGATGTTCTTCAGAGATTCCTTACGGCATCACTTTGAGATCGCGCGCCGCGATGATCTCCTCGTCATTCCACCAGTGCTTGAATATGCCCTCCGGGCGCCCGATGTAGCGTTCGGTCGGCTTGATTCCCAACTCGGCCCAGCGCCGGTTGACGTTGAGCGCGACGTCGGAACGCGGCCGCGTTGTGGGGGGAAACTTCAGCGGGAATCCTTTGCCGATACCGTCGGCGCCCCAGATTTCGCGCGGTGCCCAGTGATAGGGCCGGGTGGCATCGATCAACACGCGATCCTGGAAGCCTTTTTCCTCCGGCGGGACGCTCGGGTCGAGGCGCGAGCCCTTGTGCCGCGGCCAGATCTTGATGTCCTGGCTGGGCCTGACACGCCAGGCCAGCGACCAGTTCACCTGTTCGGAGTTCCAGGGATCGATGTCCTCGTCAACCACGATGACATACTTGAACGACCAGATGTTCATCTTCGTGCCCCAGATCGTGCTCGCGACCCAGTCAGCGTGCCCTTCGGTCGAGGTCCTGATCGACACCACGCAGGTGGCGTAGCCGCTGGCGTCAACCGGCATGGCAACTTTCTTGACACCCGGAACGCCGGCTTTGGCCAAGGCGTCCATGACGTAGACCGTGGTGTTGATCGACAGCATCATGTGGTCTTCGTTGATAGGATGGCCTTCCGGAGTGGCACGGAAGATAGGATCGTTCCGATAGGTGATTGCCTTGCAGCGGAAGACCGGTTTCATGCCCGGCTGGTTGGCGTAGTAACCGGCGTATTCCGGCCCGGGCCCTTCGAGCTTGCGCTCTTTCGGGTGGATCGTCCCTTCCAGGACGATCTCGGCGTTAGCCGGCACGTACAGATCGCTGGTCTCGCATTTGACGACTTCGATCGCTTCGCCGCGGATGGCACCGGCGACATCGAATTCCGACACCGGCTCCAGCGTGGGCGATGCCCCCATGAAGGTCAGCGCCGGTTCCTGGCCTATTACCACTGCAACGGGCATGGGTTCGTTGTTCTCGACATGCTTGTAGAAGTGCTGGCCGATGTGCTGATTGGCCGGATCCATCTGAATCCCGCATTCCTGGCCGTTGTGCATCATCATGCGATACGTACCGACGTTCATCCAGTCAGAATCGGGATCGCGCGTAATCACGCTGTGCATGGTGCCGATGTAACGGCCCCCGTCGCGCTCGCCGAAGAAGGGCACCGGGAACATGGTCATGTCGACTTTGTCGCCCGTGACGATGTTCTGCTTGACGGGGCCCGTCTTTACGATCTTCGGCGGGATGAAGTTTGCCTTATTGTTGATCCGGTCCTGAAGCGTGGTGATCAGCTCGGTGCGCGAAGTGCTGTCCGGATCCAGCCCGAGCATCATGGCCGTGCGGTACCAGGAGCGAAAGCTCCCGGTAAAGATCTTGCTGGGTCCCGGCCCCTTGTAGTCCTTGATGTTCTCAAACAGCATGGCCGGAGAAGCATCGCCGTAGAAGTCCCAGGTGCGCCGAACCACCTGCGCGAATTCGTACTTCCAGTCCACTTCCGCCTTGACGCGCGAGAGCTGGCCGGCAGCCTCCAATGCGCTGATCCATTCCCTGAGATCTTTGTATGCAACCCGTCCGGACTTTGCTGCCGGCCGTTCTGATGCTTTCGCCATGAAGCCTCCTAGCTGAATCTGATTGAAATCAATCAATAAAGGGTAAAACTGAACTCGTTGCCGCATTTGGGGCAGGTGAGGCCGTATCCGACAAAGAGCGAATCCTCGCGGCTGAAGCTCACCTCGCTGTCCTCGCTGATCTTGAATCCGCAGCGGGGGCATTCGGCGTTTATGAGCTCCTTGGGCAACCGACCCGCCGTTCCTTCTTCTTTCTCCGCCATAGTCACTCCTGATAGCTTTGCCCGGGCTGCTGGCGCCGGACGGTCACCGAACCGCTCTTAGTCCACGCAATGGCTGCGCCCGCGCGTTGCGGCGTCATTCTCGGGTAGCGAGTTCCTCGTTGTCTTGAGGAGCCGGGATTCTATGCGCCGAGGGCGCCGGCAAGATTTGACACACCTCACACAAATGAAACTGCCTGCGGAAAATCCGGGCAACAGAAAATCACGCTTATCGCGCAACGCGATTTTCTCCCACCTCAATAGCCGAAGCAAATCGGCGTGCGGGCCCCTGCCCAAACGGCTCCGGTTCCGGAAGGTCGGAAGCTCCTTCGCGCTTGCCACCGGAGCAATAGGCTAGCGAAGTCCGCTACTTAGATACCTTTCGGCAGTTTCACGTTGCCGAGCGGGGGAAGGCCATATTCGGTCCACTTGGATAGCGCCCGTTCCAGATTCTCCCGCGGTGGCAGCGATACCTCGGGATACTGCCATTTCTTTGTTGCATCGATGATCACCTTGGTCCCGCGCAGGTCCGTGGGATCGAAACCGGGCGGCATCGACGATGGGTCCAGCTCGACAGACGCTGTATTCGTGATCATGCGCATGTCTTTGTCGGGGCGCACGCGCCAGCAAAGAATCCAGTCGCGCATGAACGGGTCCCGAATATTGACGTCGTCGTCGGTCACCACGATCCACTTGAAATAGCTCATTCCCATGTAGCCAAGCACGGCCATTGCCACCTGGTCGACATGGCCCGTATACATCTTCTTCAGGCTGATCCAGAGCATGGCGGTGCAGCCGCCGGCCTCAACCGCATGCAGGTCGACGATCCCCGGGATGCTCAGGTTCCGGCTCAGGTGCTTGACCATGCTCGGTTCGAGCAAATGGCGCTTAATCATGCTGCTTTCGCTGGGCGGAAACTGACTGATGAGACCAAGAACAATGGGATCCTTGCGGTGGGTAATGCACTTTGCGTGAAAGACAGGACCCAGCCGCGCGCCGGCAACATAGCCGGTAAATTCGCCAAACGGGCCCTCGGCTTCCAGCCCTTCGGTTTGAACTTCGCCTTCAATGACGATCTCGGCGGTCGCCGGAACCTCGAGGTCTATGGTTTCGCACTTGACCATTTCAACCGCCTTGCCACGTATTCCGCCCGCGACGGAAAGTTCGTCGACGCCGAAGCGCGAGGGCGCGACCAAGTATTGCACCGGATCGGTTCCGACGACAATGGCCGCGGGCATCGGCTTGCCGCGCTGCTTCCACTTGGCATAGTGAATGGCGCCGATCCGGTCGGGAGCGCCAAACAGGATCCCGGCCTTGTCGCGCCCCTTGATCTGGGAGCGCCGAATCCCGATGTCGCGCACGCCGGTGTCCGGGTCCTTGGTGATCCACATCGGCGTCAAGTAAGGGCCTGCGTCCTTGGTCGGGGTCCAGATGGGAATCGGAAACGAAAGGATATCGAGCTTGTCGGCCCCGACGATGACCTCCTTGCACGGCCCGGATTTCACCATCACGGCTTCGATAGGGTTGGCAATGCCGTTCATCAGCCGCTCGGACATCTTGGCTGGATCGGGATCGCATTGCAGGGCGCAGGCGACCATGCGCGGAGAAGCCGCGACCACGCCTGACACGACGCGCCCGCCCGGGAAACCCTTGATGTTGCGGAAGCCCAGTCCGTAGCGCTGTTCTTCAGGCACGCCAAGGAACATCAGGCGTCCGATCGCAGCGATGTCGGTGTCCTTGTCGACCTGCTTGTCGATCCACCGCATCAGGCCGTTGCGCTCCAGTGCATCGAGATAGCTGCGCAAATCTTCATACGGCATCTTTGAATTCTCCTCTGGCATGGAACGAATAGACGGGACGCTCAGTATACTGCGCACCAGTTCGCAGCGCGACTCAGTCGGTGTCTTTCGCCTCATTTGTCCGATCCTCGCGGAGGATGATCTTCTATTAGGCGCAAGATGTTGAACAGAACCACTTCAACAAATATTTTTCCTGCTATGAAATCGACGGTCAGTCAGCCGACCGCGGCCTTGCGCGCTGCGCGCGCCAACCGGGTTTTCAGTACGGATAAAAGACATCCGTACTGAAAACCCGGTTACGGATAACGGCACGGACGGCCTGGCATTTCCATATGAGATCGTCGATTGTGCGCGGATGGCTTTTTCATCCGTGCATAATCGGCGATCCGCGCGGACGGCTTTTCGTCCGCGCAACATCGCAACACTGGAGGCCAAATTTCAAATATATTTAGCTAGAATGGGCCGCTGAAAATTGCCGTGAAACGGCAATGCCTGTAGATGCGGAGGAGAGCATGGAAAACGAGTACGACGGAATCATCATCGGTGCCGGGCACAACGCGATGATCTGCTGCGGCTATCTGGCCAAGGCAGGCCTCAAGATGCTCATGGTGGAGCGTCATCTGGAAATCGGCGGAGGGCTGGACTCGCACGAAGGTGCGCGCTCCGGCTTCTGGCACAACGTGCATTCCAACATGCACAGGGGCGTATCCGACCTGATGTGGTACCGGGACCTCGGGCTGGGCGAAATGGGGCAGGAGTACATCCGCCTGCCGATTTCCGTCGCCATGCTCACGCGCGAGCACAAGGCCATACTCTGGTATGCAAGCGAGCCGGAGAAGACGGCTGCGTCGATCGGGCGGTTCTCGGCCAAGGATGGCAGGACATTCCTCGAATTGCACAAGAAGTACAACAAGATGTCGCGGGAGATTTTCTTTCAGGAGCAATATGCCCCGCCGGTCCCCTTTGAAAAGAAGAAAGCGATACTGGAGAAGAGCACTCTCGGCCGGCAATACCTGGAATGGCAGCCGTATTCCATCGATGAAACGTTTTCGCGCATGTTCGAGCATGATGCCGTGCGCGGCATGTTCGGTTTCCTTTCCGTGATCCGCGGCTACGAGACCGACTCCAAGGGATTGGGAATGATCGCCGCTGCCGCCATCGGCTCGGGCGTGACGCCGCAGATGTCCAAGGGATCCACGCACAAGCTCGCCCACAGCCTGCACAAGATGGTGGTGAAAGCGGGCGCCGACCTCATCGAAAGCGCAAGAGTCGCCGGCATAATGATGGAAAACGGCAGGGCGGTCGGCGTGCGCACCGTGGACGGGCGCGAATTCCGCGCGCGCAAATTCGTCATCAGCAGCCTCAACCCCAACCAGACATTTCTCGATCTGGTCGGACGGGGAAATCTGCCGCAGGAGTTCGCGCAGAAAGTGGATAACTTCAAATACTCCAACACGACGCCGCTGTTCACGCTGCACTTGGCGCTGAACGAGCGGCTCTACTGGAAGGCAGCCGACTATGATCCGGATGTGAACGAGTCGTTCTACGTGATTGCGGGCCTGGAGGGGCTGAAGGATATCGAGGAGCTCTACCAGGACGCCAACAGCGGGCACCTTCCCCGGTCCCTGCAACTGCTGGGCGCTCAGCCCGCGCAGCACGACCCGAGCCAGGCCCCGCCTGGAAAATGCACGGCATTTTTCTGGCAGGTCGCGCCCGGCGCTCTGTGCGAAGAGGAGGGCGGCCGTGCGCGCTGGGACAAGATTCGCCATGAGTTCACGGATCGTTGCTCCAAACATCTTGCTCACTACGCAACCAATCTCACGCCGGCGAACATCGTCAATCAGTTTGGCGTGACCCCGGCCGATATCGAAAGGCATCTTCCCAACATGCACGGGGGCGATATCGTGGTCGGGCAAATGAGCGAGGACCAGCTCATGGACAAGCGGCCGTTCCCCGGATGGAGCCAGTATCGTACGCCGGTGCAGGGGCTTTACATGTGCGGATCGAGTACGCACCCCGGCGGCAACATCACCGGAGCGCCTGGCTACAACGCCGCCGGCGTCATCTGCAGAGATCTCGGCATAGACCCGTGGTGGAAGCCCCGGGATGCGGTGGAGCATTGGGAGAGTCTGGCTGCCGAAGAGAGCGGCGGTGCCTGAGTAAACGCGGCACGCGGAGCATCATGAAACAGGTTCTACGCAGTTAACCAGCTCACTACGAAGAGGAAGCGATTAGGTCATGGATGTGCGCTTTATTGACACAACATTTCGTGACGGGTCCCAGAGCCTTTGGGCATTGGGAATGCGGCCCGGCATGATGGAGGCGGTAGCCGAGACGATGGACCGCGCCGGATTCGATGTCATCGAGGTTCCCGGCGGCAACTTCATGAAGAAATGCGTCCGCGATTTGAGGGAGGACCCCTGGAAAATGATGCGGATGTTGGCCAAGAAGATGCCCAACGCGGTCAAGAGTTCGATGGCCGGAAACTACATCATGGCCTTGGACCCTCTGACGCCCCGGTCGATGATCGAGTTCTATTATGCGCATCTGGTCAAGATCGGCGCTCTGAATCGCGCCCAGATGACAGCCAACACGTTTGACCAAACAACGCGGGCTTTCCCCTGGATCGTTCCGGTATTCAGAAAATTGGGCTTGCAGGTCGTTCTCGCCCTGTCCTACACCATTTCGCCCCGCCACAGCGACGAGTACTACGCGCAGAAGACGCGTGAGCTCGCCGCGTTCAAGCCCGATGCGATCTACCTGAAAGACCAGGGCGGCCTGCTTACGATGGACCGCGCGCGCACGCTGCTTCCGGTGCTGGTGGAGAACGCGAACGGCATCCCGGTGGAACTGCACTCGCACTGCACGACGGGGCTGGCACCGCTCGTCTATCTGGAAGCGTTGAAGCTGGGAGTGCGGAGACTGCACACGGGAGTTCCCCCACTGGCAAACGGCTCCGGGCAACCGTCGATATTCAACGTCGCCGCGAATGCCCGGCTCATGGGATATTCGCCGAAGGTCGATTTGGAGGTTCTGCGGCCCGTGGTCGAGCGGCTTACGGCGATCGCGAAACAGGAGAAGCTGCCGATCGGCGTCCCCCTTGAATACGACTACGCGCAATACGTTCATCAGGTTCCGGGCGGTGTGATCTCGAACTTAAGGCATCAATTGGCGGAGTTGCGCATCCTGCACCGGTTGGACGAGGTCTTCGAAGAGACCGTACAGGTGCGCAAAGACTTCGGTTACCCGATCATGATCACGCCGTATTCCCAGTTCGTCGTCACGCAAGCCGCCATCAACGTGGCCACAGGAGAAAGGTATCGACACGTGATCGACGACATGATCTTGTTCGCCAAGGGAGCTTATGGGGAAGATTCCGGCTATACCTGGATGGACCAGAACCTCAGGGACAGGCTGATCGGCATGCGCAGGGCCAAGGAGTTGGTTGACCGCGAGCAATCCGACGTGTCGTTGCAGGAACTCCGCGAAAAACTGGGCGGGTCGGGAGTTTCGGACGACGAGTTCCTGCTGCGCTATATCATGAAGGGGGAGGACGAGATTCGGGCGATGCGCGCCGCAGCGCCAAAACAATATTTTCTTTCCGACACGCCGTTAGTGAGCTTGCTGCGCGAACTCCGGAATCACAGGCAGGTGCGCTATATCCAGGTGCAGCGGGGCAACGAATCCCTGGTTCTCCAGAACCGATCTTCGGCCTGAGCAAACCCGGTCCGCGGCTCCGCGGACCGGGCGCATCCGGAAATAACGGCGCGTCGGGAAAACGCTGGGAAATCCTCTTGCGCAGATTCACCAATCTCTCTATCCTCCGCGACAGGAGGGTGTGCGGTTAGCTATTGCCGTCTGGCTTACCGGGCAGATTTCAATTAATCCACAAGGAGGAGGACTTATGATTTGTTCAAGATTTCGCGTGATTCTCGCCGCGACACTGGGCGGGCTCTGCTTGGCCGCCGCTGCAATGGGATCTTTCGCCCAGGCCTATCCGGATCGGCCGATCAGGCTGGTGATCCCATTCGGCGCCGGCGGCCCGACCGATATTCTGGGGCGCGTCGTAGCGCAGAAGCTGAGTGAAATACTCCCGCAGCAGATGATCGCCGAGAACAAGCCGGGCGCAGGGGGAATGCTCGCACACGCGTACGTGGCGAAGGCGCCGGCGGATGGGTATACGCTGCTTTTCAGCGATACGGTCGCGGGCTACGCGGTAAACCCGATCCTGTACCCGAAGACGATTCAGTACAACCCCCGCCGGGATTTCGTCCCGATCGGCGGTGCGGCTTCCGGCGCGGTGTTCCTTTACGTAAGCGCGACCCTACCGGTGAAGAACGTTAAGGAACTGATCGCGCTTGCCAAGAGCAAGCCGGGTGCGTTGTCTTACGGTTCGGCGGGCGCCGGTCATTTCCCGACTCATATCGGGTCGGCGCTGTTTACGACGAAGAACGGGATCGACGTCGTTCATATCCCCTACAAAGGGGCCGGGCCTGCGATGGTTGACGTCGTTGCGGGACGCCTCGCCTTTCTCATGACGACCGGCGTGGCCGCTGCCAAGGCGCACCTCGATTCGGGCAAGGTCCGGGCGCTCGCCCTTACGGGAGAAAAACGCGCCAGCGTGGTCCCCGATGTTCCGACATTCACGGAAGCCGGCTCCCCGCTGCCTGAAATGGGATACGGTTCGACGTGGGGAATCGTGGGGCCGACAGGGCTGCCGCGCAACATCGTGGTGATGATCAATGAGGCGCTCAACAAGGCGCTTGCGGCGCCGGATGTCAAAACGCGGTACGTCGCGCTCAATATGGAGACGTTGCCGGGCACACCTGAAGCGTTCGCCGACCTGGTCAAGACACAGATGGAAACTTGGACCGACGTATTGAAGCGCGCGAATATCAAGAGCCTGGAATGAGGCGCTGCGGCCGCGCCTGAATACAGCAGTTTGCGGTGACGATGCAGGGCGCAGTACTCCGCGCATAGCGCGGCTGACTGCGCCCTGAACTATTTCGGGGCTGGTTTCTATCTGCCTGGCGGGCAGATCAGCGGGCAGGCGGCTTCTTGTTGATCTCTCGCAGCGCACGCCGGTCGATCTTCATCAGCGGCGTGCGCGGCAGGGCTTCGACGAACTCGATTCGGTCCGGCACCTTGTAGCCGCCGATCTGGGAGCGGATTCGACCGGAAAGATCGGAAGCGACTGCCTGCCGGTCGAGACCCTTGTCCTTCAGCACGACGAAGGCTCGCGGCGCCATCAATCCGTCGCTCGCCTCCACACCGATGACCGCGGCCTCGACGACCGCATCGTGGCTGGTGATCACCGCTTCAACCTCGATCGGCGAAACCCACAGCCCCTTGACCTTGAAAACGTCATCGCCGCGGCCGGCGAACCAAAAATAACCGTCCTCATCGAAATAGAGCTGGTCTCCGGTGCGGGTCCAGGGGCCGCAGAACGTGCTTTGTGTCTGCTCCAGCTTGCGCCAATAGTATAGGCACCGTGTAACGCTGTTCACCCAAACGTCGCCAACCTTGTTCGGTTCCTGGATTTCCTGGCCTTGTTCATCGGTGAGCTTGATCCGCACGCCGAACACCGGCTTGCCCAGACTCCCGCGGCGGTACTCCTTCTGCCGGTTCGCGATCCACTCGTAGGTGACTTCGGAACTTCCGATCGAGTCCATCAGCTCGATGCCGAAGGTCTTATGGAAGCGCTCAAACAACTCGGGTGCCATTTTTTCCGAAGCCGCGACAGCGAATTTCACCGAGCTCAAATCCGGGACAACCCCCTTGCGATCCACCTCGGCGAGCAGCAGCTTTATGACCGTGGGAACGGTGACGAACTTGGTCGGGCGATGTTTTTCGATAGCGGCAGCCACGGTGTCGCCGGCAACCGGTCCGTGCGAGATGAGGCAGGTCGCGCCCCAGTAGAGCGGGATCAGGAGCCCGGGCCACAATCCGTGCGTGAAGTATTTCTTCGAGGTCGCCAGGACGATATCGTCTTGGCTGTAGGACCAGAATGCTCCATGGCGTTCCGGGACAATGACGAAGTCGTGGGCCAGATGGGTGATGCCTTTCGGCGTGCCTGTGGTGCCTCCCGAATAGAACATGTAGCAGATGTCGTGCTTGTGGCGTGGAACGGCGGCAAAACTCGCTGTTCCCCGCGCGCGCACCGCGTTCAGTTCCAACACCTCGGCCCCGCTCACTTTCCCCCGAATGAGCGCCGCCGAGCCGCGGACCAGAATGCGGGACAGAGTCGCGGGCAGCTCGCCCGCGATACTCGCGAGCTTCGGCAGTTGCTCTTCGTCGATGAAGAGCGTGGCCGCGGCCGTGTCCTCGAGGAAGTACTTCAGGTGGTGGTCCTTATGGGCGTCGGAGACTACCGCGGGAATCACGCCGCCGCGCACCGCACCGAGCCAACTCGCGACGTATTCGAGGCTGTCGGTGGCGAAGAACAGCATGCGCGACTCGCGTGCGCAACCGATCGCGGCGAATCCGGCGGCGAATCGGCATGTTTCTTCCAGCAACTCGCGGTAGGTCAGAGGCCTGTCATCGCAGATGAGCGCCGCTTTTCCCGCGAGTGTTCCGACAGCATGGCGGTCCAGCAATCGGCTGGTCGGATCGATGTACTCAGCACACTCCGGGTCTTTCCAATGCCGCCAGTCCTCCGAGTAATAAATGGGAAAATCGTCGCGGGACAACGTGCTCATTGAATTGCTCCTATCCGGTCGCCTCAACGCGAAAAGTCCACAGGGAAGCGGTGCCTTTTTATACCTGAATTGGGGACGAGAAACCACACCAGAGCGCCGCCAAGCAGATAATGAATGAGAGACATGTATAAAATAGGATTGCATGTATAGGACGGGTTGAAACGGGACGGAAATACACGGGAGGAGAACCATGGCAGTCGCCAACAAGGTAGCGATCATCACGGGGTCCGCCTCGGGAGTCGGCGCCGCCGTCGCAACGATGCTCGCGCGCAGCGGCGTTTATGTCGTCGTCAACTACACCAAAAGCAAGGCGGAAGCGCAAGAGGTGATCACCCAGTGCGCGGCACATGGAGTCGATACCCTGCTCCAGCAGGCCGATGTTGCCGAGGACGATGCTTGCCGGCGCATGGTCGATGAGGCAATCAAGAAGTGGGGGCGAGTCGATTATCTCGTGAACAACGCGGGGGCCACTAAATTCGTGGACCATGCCGATCTCGAGGGACTGAGCGCCGGGGATTTCCAGCGCATATTCGGGGTGAATGTCGTGGGTCCCTTCCAGATGTGCCGGGCGGTGGCGCCGCACATGAAGCGCGCGGGTCGTGGCGCCATCGTCAATATTTCTGCGGCCGCAAGCGTCAGTGGTGGCGGAAGCTCGATTGCCTATGCCGCGTCGAAAGGGGCCTTGAATACCCTGACCTTAAGCCTTGCCCGGGCGCTTGGTCCAGAAATTCGCGTCAACGCAGTGTGCCCCGGCATGGTCAAGACCCGATGGATGGAGCAAGGTCTTGGATCGGAGCGCTACGCAGCGCTGGTAAGGAAGACCGAGGCTGCCTCGCCGCTGCATTCCGTCAGCACGCCGGATGACGTCGCCGAGCCGGCAGTGTGGTTGCTCGAAAACGCGAAGCAGGTCACGGGCGAGATCATGTTTATCGATGCCGGATTTCGACTTGCGCATCCGTAGGTGCCGTTCGACACTTGCACGGTCTCCCTCCGTTGTCTTCGGCGCATCAGCACATCTGGGCGAGTCTGCGTTCGCTTGACGCTGGCCGACCCTGCACCTAGACTGCCTCGCCACAGAGTTCAGGCGGAGGGTCAAATGGAATTTCTCAGCGAGCCGCAGCGCCAACTGCGCGATGCCGTGCGCGAGTTTGCAGTGCGCGAACTGGCGCCCGGTGCGGCGCAACGGGACCGCGAGTCCCGCCTGCCCGATGAGCTGGTCGCCAAACTCGGTGCTATGGGGCTGCTGGGCATGATGGTGGTCCCCGAGTACGGCGGCACTTTTTCCGACTATGTATCTTTCGGCCTCGCGGTGGAGGAGGTTGCCGCCTGCTGCGGCGGGACTTCAGTTCTCGTGCAGGTGCACAATGCCGTCGGCTGCTGGCCGATCGCCGCCTTTGGCACGGAAAAGCAAAAGCGCGCGTTTCTCCCGGATCTCGCGTCCGGCCGAAAAATTGGCGCGTTCTGCCTCACCGAAGCGCAGGCCGGCTCGGAAGCGCACAACCTGCGTACCCGCGCCGAGCTGAAGGACGGCAAATGGGTGCTGAACGGAGAGAAGCTGTTTGTCTGCAACGGCCGGCGGGCCGGCATCGCGGTGGTATTTGCGGTTAGCGACCCGGATCGCGGCAAGAAAGGCATCTCGGCGTTCATCGTGCCTGCCGACACGCCGGGATTCGTAAAGCAGCCGGCGGAGCACAAGCTCGGCATGCGCGCCTCCGATACTTGTGCGATTCACTTCGATCAATGCGTGATTTCAGCGGAGAACCTGCTCGGGGAGCGGGGGCAGGGGCTTTCCATCGCGTTGGGGAATCTTGGATCCAGCCGCACCGCCATAGCAGCCCAGGCGACTGGCATCGCCCGCGCGGCGCTCGAGGCGGCGGTGCGCTATGCCAAGGAGCGGGTGCAATTCGGCAAGCCGATCATCGAGCACCAGAGTGTGGCCAATCTTCTGGCCGATATGCAAGTCAAGGTGAACGCGGCGCGGCTGATGTGGCTGCACGCGGCGCACTGCCGTGACGCCGGTGAGCCGGCCGTGGCGGAAGCCTCGCAGGCGAAGCTCTATGCCAGCGAAATGGCCGAGTGGGTCTGCTCCAAGGCGATCCAGGTCCACGGCGGCTACGGCTACATGGCCGATTTCCCGGTGGAGCGCTTATACCGAGACGCGCGCCTCACCCAGATCTACGAAGGCACAAGCGAGATCCAGCGCATGGTCATCGCTCGCCATCTGTGAAGTGCATGCCCGGACGGCAAGAGTCAGCATCGCCGATTCTGGTCCGCCGGGTTTCAGTAAGCGAATTGCATAAGCTATTCAACCAAGGAGAAGTTCGTGACTCAATTGACGCACCAGGCGCAGAGCCTGCTTAACGACCTCGATGGATTTCGCGTCGAAATCGATGAGGCGAACGAAAGGGCGGACATCATTCTCGACCGTCCGCCTTTCAATATCGTTTCGATGAAGCAGCGCGAGCAGCTGCGGCTCGTTTTCGAAGCCCTAGACGATGACGCGCGTGTTCGCGTCATCGTCCTGCGCGCGATGGGCGAGCACTTTTCCAGCGGCGGTGATATCAAGGGGTTTCTCGAGGCGTCTCCGGAGCACGTGTCGAAGCTCGCATGGAATATCGCCTCTCCCGCCCGCTGTGCCAAGCCCGTGATCGCGGCCAACAAAGGCTATTGCTTCGGCGTCGGATTCGAGCTTTCGCTCGCTTGCGACTTTCGCATTTGCACCGAAAAATCGCTCTATGCGCTGCCGGAGCAGAAGCTGGGGCAGATTCCGGGCTCAGGCGGCTCAGCGCGCCTGCAGAAGATGATCGGCATCGCCCGTACCAAAGATATCGTCATGCGCTCCAGGCGGATCTCCGGCCCGCAGGCCTGCGAATGGGGGATCGCGTTAGAGTGTGTGCCGGAAACCGGGCTGGAAAAGGCGACCGATGAACTGGTCCGCGAACTGCGTGCTGTCGCACCGTACGCCCAGCGAACGGCGAAGAAACTGCTGAACGATACCGAGGATGCGCCGCTGTCCGTGGCTATCGAGCTGGAGGGCCATTGTTACAGCAGGCTGCGAAATTCGGACGATTTTCGTGAGGGCGCCCGCGCTTTCCACGAAAAGCGCAAGCCGGTGTTCAAGGGCAGCTGAGACCGCCAGCAGCTTCCTGCCGCCAGCACGAACCATTTCGTGGCGCTCCTGAGCAAGTTCGCCGGGCGCCCGAAATGCGCTTTTGCGGTTGATTGTGTGGCCGAACAGCTTGACAATCTTGTGGCGGCATTTCAATATATACAGACGTCTGACTAATTGATGCGAAAGGCATCGCGGGTCCGGTTAAATCCGTGAAAGCGAGCCATGCTGTGATGAATTTTGTTCTGTAAAAACATAGTCATCCTGCCATCCAGGTTCGTCGCTCCTCGACTTTGCGCCGACTGAGTGTCATTGTTAGCTCGACGTGCAACAGTGATAGAACCGAGGAGGGCTCCATTGACGTACATGGAGAAATTTATGTGGGCCGCGAAGGAACTCACTATCAAGCGTGAAAAGTCTCCCGCCGATATAGGGTTGCCCGACGGATTGATTTTCCTATCGCTCATTTTTTAGAGGGAGCCATGCATACGATCAAGGTAAGGATCAACGGGAAGGACTATGAAGACGAGGTGGAGCCCCGCCTCCTGCTGGTGCATTATCTTCGGGACAAGGTCCACCTCACGGGGACCCACGTAGGCTGTGACACCGGCAACTGTGGCGCTTGCACGGTCTTTTTGAACGGGGAGGCGATCAAGTCCTGCAACATGCTTGCCGTCCAAGCCGACGGGGCCGAACTGACGACCGTCGAAGGGCTCGCCAAGGACGGCGCGCTCCACCCGGTTCAGGAAGCCTTCCTCGACAAGTTCGCCATCCAGTGCGGCTATTGCACGCCTGGCATGATGATAAGCGCCCTCGCGCTCATCAAGTCCAATCCGAATCCGAGCGAAGCGGAAATCCGAGAGGCCATCGAGGGCAACATCTGCATGTGTACCGGTTACGAACAGATCGTTGACGCCATCGCCCATGCGGCGAGCCTTATGCGTCAATCCAGGAGTGCATGATCATGCTGAACTTCGACGAAATCTTTGTCACCAGAAATTATTTCGGTAAGCCGGTACGGCGCAATGCCGATACGCGCTTTGTCAAGGGCGAAGGCTCCTACGTAGACGACCTGAACATGGATTGCGTGTATGCCGGTTTCGTCCGCAGCCCGCATCCGCATGCCAAGCTCGGGCGGATTGATACCTCCAAGGCAGAAGCACTGAAGGGCGTGCTCGCGGTGATGACCGGACCCGAGGTGGCGGCGGTCACCAAGCCAATTGGCTCGCGCGCGATCACACGGCCAACGCGCCAACATGTCATGGCGACCGGAAAAGTGCGCTATGTCGGCGAACCGGTTGCCATTGTGGTGGCGAACGAT
Organism: Betaproteobacteria bacterium; assembly: GCA_016210745.1. Taxonomy (GTDB): domain Bacteria; phylum Pseudomonadota; class Gammaproteobacteria; order Burkholderiales; family SG8-39; genus JACQTO01. The sequence continues at coordinate 4,173 of JACQTO010000269.1, read as the reverse complement.
CGCTATACGCTGGAAGACGCGCTCGACCTGGTCGAGGTCGAATACGAGCCGCTTCCAGTCGTGGTGGAACTGGACGACGCCATGAAGGCGGACGCTCCGCTGATCTTCGAAGAGGCCGGCACCAACGTGCTGCTCGATGACACGCTCACCCACGGCGATATCGACGGCGCGTTCCGCGACGCCGACCTGGTGGTGAAGGAGCAGTTTCGCGTGCAGCGTTTCAGTTCAACACCGCTCGAGAACTGGGCCATCATCGCCAAGTACGACAAGGGGACCGACAGCTACACGGTCTGGTCCAACTGCCAGCAACCCGGCCGTAGCATCGTCAACATCAGCGGCTGCCTGGGCGTTTCGAGCAACAAGCTGCGCTTCATCGTTCCCGACAGCGGCGGCGGTTTCGGCATCAAGCTGGCGTTGTGGCCGTACGCCGTCGCCCAATGCGTGATCGCGCGCAAGGTGGACAAGCCGGTCAAGTGGATCCAAACGCGCCGCGAACACCTGCTGACCGGAACCCATACGCCGGACTGCATCGTCGATCTGGAGTTGGCGCTTAAGAAGGACGGCAAAGTGCTCGGCCTGAAAATCCAGGACCGGCAGAACGACGGATCCTTCGTTCACACCGCGGGCATCTACAACCTGATCAAGTTCGCGACCATGGTGGGCTGCTACAACATCAAGGCGACCCAGGCCCATATGATGAGCATCGTCAGCAACAAGGCCCCCACAGTGCAAAACCGGGGAGTCGGCAAGCCGGTCATGATCTTCACGCTGGAGCGGCTGATGACCCGGGCCGCCAACCAGTTGGGCATCGATCCGGCTGAAATGCGCTTCCGCAACTTCGTTCAGCCCGAGCAGATGCCGCACACCACGCCTTCGGGCGAGATTTACGAAAGCGGGAACTATCCCGAGACTCTGCGCACGGCCCTGAAGAACGTCGGCTACGAGGAATTCAAGAAGCAGCAGGCGGATCTGCGCAAAGAGGGAACCTACATCGGCATTGGCTTGAGCGCGAGCATCGAGCCCGGAACTTCGAACCTCGGCTATTACTACACCTCGCGCGGGACCCCGGAATACATGGGCAACGCCGAAGGGGCGATCGTCACCATGGACTACGACGGGAATGTCAGCGTGCTCCTGGGATCGGTCGATGAAGGCCAGGGCCACGCGACCTCGGTGGGGCAGGTGATCGCGGACATGCTGGCGTTCACGCCCGACCGGGTCACGATGAACACCCGAATGGACTCGCTGATGTCCCCGTTCCTCGGCCACTCCGGCTGTTATGCGAACCGGTTCAACGACGTGGACATGGGTGCCTGCATCATGGCGACGAAGAAGGTCCGCGATAAGGTGCTGAAACTCGGCGCACATATGCTGAAGGTGCCCGAGTCGGAAGTGACGCTCAAGGACGGAACCGTGTGCTGGAAGAAGGACACGGCCAAAGCCGTCACGTACAAGGAAGTCGCGACCGTCGCCTACAAGCAGATTCTGCTCCTGCCGCCAGGCGTCGAGCCGGGCTTGAAGGAGGTCGCCTACTACAAGAACGAGATCGCCAAGCTGCCCAACAAAGAAAACTTCAATGTGCAGATGACGCACTCCAATTCCGTGCACGCCGTCGTCGTCGAGGTGGACACCGAAAGCGGAATGATCAAATTCCGCAGGTATGTCATCGTCCACGATTGCGGCCGGCACATCAACCCGGGAATCGTCGACGGCATGGCGATCGGCTCGACCGTCCACGGCATCGGCACCGTGTTGCTGGAAGAGTTCATCTACGACGAAAACGGCCAGATCCTGACCACTTCGTTCGTGGACTACATGAAGCCCCTGGCGGTCGGCCTGCCGCGCTTCGAATTGCAGCATCTGGAGTCGCCGTGTCCCACCTCGCTGCTCGGGACCAAGGCGGTGGGCGAGGGCGGTGCCATCGGTTCGTTGGCCGCAATCGCCAATGCCGTGGAAGACGCCTTAACGCCCTTCGGCGTCAAGGTGACTTCGTTGCCCATCACCCCCGAAAAGGTCATGAGGGCAATTCGGGAAACCAAGGTGATCTGAGAAGGAAGCCATAATTATGATACCGCCCAAATTTGAATACGTTGCTCCGACCTCAGTTGCCGAAGCCGCCAAGTTTCTTGCCGCCCATCCGGACGACGCGAAGTTGATCGCCGGCGGCCAGAGTCTGGTCCCGGTCCTGAAACTGAGACTGGCCAAGCCCGGATACCTCGTGGACCTTGGCCGCATCGCGGGTCTGAGTTATATCCGCGAGGATGCCGGCAAGATCGCCATCGGTGGCATGACTACTTATGCCGACATCAAGTCCTCTGCGCTGCTGCGCGAGAAATGCCCCTTGCTGACCGAGACCGCGACGGTGATCGCCGATGTCCAGGTTCGCAACCGCGGAACGATCGGCGGGAGCCTGTCGCACGCGGATCCCTCCGCAGACATGCCGGCCCCGATCCTCGCTCTTGACGCCGAGTTGAAGGTCGTCGGTCCCAAGGGCGAACGGCTGATCGCGGTGAAGGACTACTTCCAAGGCATGTTTGCAACTGCGCTCGCGCCCGACGAGATCCTGACCGAAATCCGCGTGCCGGTCTTGACCGGACAGCGCAGCGCCTACCTGAAAGCGGCGCGCAGGGCGACCGACTTCGCCCTGGTCGGCGTGGCAGTGCGCATGCGCGTGGGCAAAGGTGATGTCTGCGAAGAAATCGCCATCGGCATTACCGGCGTCGGCGAGAAGGCCTACAGGGCGAGCGCGGTGGAACGCGCGCTTCAGGGCAAGCGGCTGGAGGCCAAGGCGATCGAGCAAGCCGCCGCGGGCGCAGTCGACGGCGTCACTCCCTTGGGCAACATTCACGGCTCCGTCGAATACCGGACGAATCTCGCCAAGGTCTACGTCGCGCGGGCGATTGCTGCCGCAAAATAGAGGGAATGAGCCGCGCACTTTAGCGGCTCGGGCCTCCGGGTGATTGCCCGGAGGCACATCCATTTTCGCGATTCTCGATAGGAGGAAAAACTCTTGAAGCTACCCAAACCACCGCTGCGCGAGCTTGTGACCATCGATGGCGTCAACGTGACCCTGGAGAGGAAGGGAAATCCGGTCGAGAACCTGGGCGTGCTCACCGCAGCCGACATGTTCAAGATCCTCAACATCTTCGATTCCAAATTCCAGCCTTCGAACTTCAACAAGGCAGACGGCTCGCCGCTGCGTCTGTTCGAATCGGGCCCGGTGATGATCGATGTGTCCAAGCGCTCGAAAGAAGACATGGGCTTTTGGCACCGCAATGTCGACTACCACGAAATCATTTTCTGCGTTCGCGGCGCCTTGCGCTGGGAAACGGAGATGGGCACGACTGTCCTGAAGGAAGGCGACATGATGCTCATTCCGAAAGGCATCACCCACCGCTCGATGCTGTGCGACGATTCGGCCGAAGAAAACGTCCTGATCGAACTCAAGCTGAAAGAGAAGCTCACCTACGTCGGAGACAAGAAATGAGCGCAGCACAGCGCGCCGATCTCGTCGTTCGCGGCGTTGACTGGCTGATCACCGTCGACCCCACGCGCAGGGTCATACGCGACGCGGCCGTGGCCGTGAAGGGCGGAAAGTTCGTCGCCATCGGCAAGACCGCGGAGGTTCAGAAGGCCTGGAACGCCGACACGGTGATCGAGGGCAAGGGCATGGTCGGCACGCCCGGTTTCGTCGATAACCACCTGCATGCGTCGTTCCAGATGTCGCGCGGGCTCGCCGATGAAGCAAACGCCCAGTCGTTCCTCTTCGACCACATGTATCCCTACGAAGGGGCGATGACCGAGGAAGACGTGTACACCAGCTCCTCGCTCGCGGCGATCGAGCTGCTCCGGCACGGCGTCACCTGCTTCGTAGACCCGGGCAATTACCATCCCGACGCGACCGTGCGCGCGATTGCCGCTTCGGGATTGCGCATGGTCGTGGCGACGAGCTGCTTCGACAAGACCAAGTCGGTTTTGGGCCTGCTGCCCGAAAGCATGATTGAAACGACCGCCAGTTGCCTGGCGAAGACCGAGAAACTCTTCGATAAGTATCGCTCCGGCCACGGCGGCCGGATTACGACGAGCGCCTCGTTCAGGGGCCTCAACAACGCCTCCGACGAGCTGATCCTCGGCCTGAAGAGGCTTTCGGAAAAATACGGGACTTTCCTGCAG
>JACQTO010000264.1 GCA_016210745.1 Betaproteobacteria bacterium | reverse complement strand
GAACGAGCAGAACGCCCAGTTCGCCGCCGGCAAGATCGGCCAATCTCCCACCGGCGGGCCGCAGGAGCTCGTCTACACCATCACCACCAAGGGCAGGCTGGCAGAGCCCGAGGAGTTCGAGAACATCGTGGTGCGCGCCAATGGCGACGGCTCGACCTTGAAATTGAAGGACGTGGCGCGCGTGCAGCTCGGCGCCAAGGACTACGAGTTCATGGGGCGCGTCAACGGCAAGTCGGCGACGCTGGTGGGCATTTTTCTCCAGCCCGGCGCCAACGCGATCGGCACGGCCGCGCGCGTGAAAAAGGCGATGAACGATCTCTCGCAGCGTTTTCCTTCAGGTCTTCAGCACTCGGTGGTGTACGACACCACGCGGTTTGTCGAAGTCTCGATCAACGAGGTCGTGCACACGCTGCTTATCGCGATGCTCCTGGTCTTCCTCGTGGTCTACCTCTTCCTGCAGAACTGGCGCGCGACGCTGATACCGTTCGCCGCGGTGCCGGTATCGCTCATCGGCACCTTCGCCGGACTCCTCCTTCTCGGCTACTCGATCAACACGCTGACGCTGTTCGGGATGGTGCTCGCCATCGGCATCGTAGTCGACGATGCGATCGTGGTGCTGGAAAACGTCGAGCGCATCATGCACGAGGAGCGCCTGAGTGCGCGCGAAGCGGCGATCAAGGCGATGCGCGAGGTGACCAGCCCGATCATCGCGATCGTGCTCAGCCTGTGCGCCGTGTTCGTGCCGATCGCCTTCCTCGGCGGACTGACCGGGGAGCTCTACCGGCAGTTCGCCGTGACCATCTCCATCGCGGTGGTGATTTCCGGGCTCGTTGCGCTCACCCTCACGCCGAGCCTCTGCGTCCTGATCCTGAAGCGCGAGCACAAGCAGCCCGCGCGCGCTTTCCGATGGTTCAACGACTGGTTCGAACGGATGACCGGACGCTACGTGGACGGGGTCACCTGGATGCTGCGCCGGGGGACCATCGCCGCGGCGCTCTTCATCGCCATGGTGGCGGTCGCGATCGGACTGTGGCGCACCACGCCGGGATCGCTGGTGCCCGATGAAGACCAGGGCTTCTACATCGCCGCGGTATTCCTGCCCGACGGCGCGACGCTCGAGCGCACCGACCGCGTGGTGAACGAGGTCGTCGGCATCATCAAATCGAATCCCGCGAACCAAGACGCGGTGGCCTTCACCGGATTCGATTTCCTCGGCGGCGCCTTCCGCAACAGCGCCGCCACCATCTTCGTCACCCAGAAGCACTGGAACCAGCGCAAGGTCGCAACCCCGCAGCTGGTCGGCGAGTTCTTCATGAAGACCGCCCACATCAAGGAAGCGCTGGTGCTCGCGTTCGGCCCGCCGCCGATCTTTGGCCTCGGGACCGCGGGCGGCTTCGAGTTCTACCTCCAGAACCGCGGCGAAGGCGGCCCGCAGCGACTCGCGGAAGTGACGCAGCAGCTGCTTGGCGCCGTGGCCAAGGACCCGATGTTCGGGCAGGTCAATACGCTGTGGCGCGCCAATGTGCCGCAGCTCTACGTCGACACCGACCGCGAGAAGGCAAAAGCGCTCGGCGTGCCGCTCGACGAGCTCTACGCCACGCTCGCGGGGACACTCGGCACGTTCTACGTCAACGATTTCAACAAGTACGGCCGCACTTGGCAGGTGCTGATGTCCGCCGAACCGGGTTATCGCAAGCGTCCCGACGACGTGAGCGCCGTGTACGTGCGCTCCGACCGCGGCGCTATGGTGCCGTTGGCCTCGCTTGCCCGCGTCAACTATTCGTCGGGACCGGACTCGCTCGACCGCTTCAACAACCTGCCCGCGGTGAAGATCTTCGGCTCGACGCAGCCGGGCTACAGCTCGGGTCAGGCGATCGAGCGCATGGAGAAAATCGCGCGGGAGACGCTGCCGGCCGAATTCAGCTTCGACTGGGGCGGGGCCTCCTTCCAGGAAAAGCGCTCGGGTGGCACGTCGGTGCTGGCTCTGGGCTTGGCTGCACTCATGGTGTTTCTGATACTCGCGGCTCAGTACGACCGCTGGTCGCTGCCGCTCTCGGTCATACTCGCCCTTCCCTTCGGCACCTTCGGCGCCTTGGCCGCCGTGCGCCTGGCCGGGCTCACCAATGACGTCTACTTCCAGATCGGCCTCGTGACGCTGCTCGGCCTGGCGGCCAAGAACGCGATCCTGATCGTCGAATTCGCGGTGTTGCACAAACACGAAGGGATGTCCGCCGCCGGTGCAGCGGTGGAAGCGGCGCGTCTCAGGTTCCGTCCGATCCTGATGACCTCGCTCGCCTTCATCCTTGGGGTGATGCCGCTCGCGTTCTCTACCGGCGCCGGCGCGGGCGCGCGCGTTTCGGCGGGCACCGGAGTCATGGGCGGCATGTTCGCGGCGACGTTCCTCGCGATCTTCTTCATTCCGTGGTTTTTCAAGCTCATCGAGGATCGCAGATTGGCCGAGCCACGCTCCACGGCCGAGATCGAGGAAGAAGCGAAGCACCACCGCGAATCGGTGCTGCGTGCCGGGCGTAGTCCCCACCATCAGATCGTCGCGTAATGAACGTTGCGAAAATATTTGGCGCGCACGCGCTCATCCTCTTCCTGCTGGCTGGTTGCGCGGGCGCTCCCTCCTACGAGCGGCCTGCGGTCGATCTCCCGTCGGGCTGGCGGGGCGCGCCCGCGCAGGGCGTGACGGCAACCGGCGAACGCTGGTGGACGATCTTCTCCGACGCGAGCCTCGAGCGCCTGATCGAGCAGGCGCTTTTCCACAATCAGGACCTCGCGCTCGCCGCGGCGCGGGTGGACGAGGCGCGCGCGCTTCTGCGCGCCACGGATTCGGCTCGGATGCCCTCGGTCGACGCGGACTTCCAGGGCGACCGTTTGCGCCTGTCGGAGCGCACCTCCACGCCGCTTCCTCCCGGCGCGCCGCTCGCGTCAACCAACTATCGCGGACAGTTGAACGTCGCCTACGAGGTGGATCTGTGGGGGCGCTTGAGCAGCGCCACCCGCGCGGCGCGCGCCGAGCTGCTCGCGAGCGAGGCGGCCCGCGAAACCGTGCGCATCGCGCTTGTCGCCGAGGTGGTGCGGGGCTACTTCGCGCTGCTCGCGCTGGACGCCCAGGTCGCCTCGACCAATCGCGCGCTGCGCCTGCGCACGGACAGTCTCGCACTGCAGAAAGTGAGGGCCAAAGCCGGACTGGTCAATGACCTGAACCTGCGGCAGCTGGAGGCCGAAATCGCCGCGGCCCAGGCGCAGTTGCCCGCGCTGCAGACGAGTCGCACCGCCCAGGAACTGGCGCTCGCGGTGCTGGCCGGTCGCAGTCCCCTCGCGATCGTGGAAGGCGAGCTCGCGCGCGGCCCCGAAGAGGGCGAGCCGCTGCCGCCGGTGATTCCCGAGGGACTGCCCTCGGATCTGCTCCTGCGCCGTCCGGATATCGCCGAAGCCGAACAGCGGCTCATCGGCGCGAACGCGCGCATCGCGGAAGCGCGCGCAGCTTTGTTCCCGCGAATTGCCTTGACTGGTTTTCTCGGCAGCGAAAGCGCGGCGCTCGGCGACCTCTTTTCGGGACCGGCCACCATCTGGTCGCTGGCGTTCGCCGTGGCGCAGCCGATCTTCCAGGGAGGGCGCCTGACTGCGGAGATCGAGGCGGTCAAGGCGCGTGAACGCCAGGCGCTGGCGCAATACCAGAAGACGCTGCAGGCGGCGTTCAGCGAGGTGCGCCAGGCGCTGTCCGCGCAGGCGCGCGCGCGCGAGGCCTTCGAGGCGGAAAATGCCCGCATGACGGCGCTCGCGGAGGCGCTGCGGCTCGCGCGTGTCCGCTACGAGAACGGCCTGCTCTCGCAGCTCGAGGTGATCGATTCCGAACGCAACCTGCTGCAGGCGCAATTGAACCGCAGCGACGCGCTGCGTGCGCAACGCGCAGCCGCGGCTGACATCGTCAAGGCGTTGGGCGGCGGCTGGAGCGGACTCGGCGCGGCCCCGTTTGCGCAGGGCCCGTCGGCGAAACAGCAGTAACCGGCCCGACAGCGCGGCGGACAGTGGAATCCGATAAAACGCCGTAGGGAGTATCTGGGGTAATTGGGGTCGGGTTGACAGACATTCCGCGATAGTCTTCGTTCGCAATAAGCTCCAACCCGACCCCAATTCTTGCTGCTGCTGTCAAAATAGACGTTTCGTTATTTAGCCGGGCGCATCGCCCCAGGACATCCGATGAAGGACGAGACCAAAGTGGTACGTTCGGGACGCCATCCCGAGCGCTTCGAAGGCGTCGTGAACCCGCCCGTGTTTCACGCCTCCACCATCCTGTCGCCGACGCTGGAGGACTACGAGCGCAAGAACAAGCTGAGCGCTCAAGGTGTCCCCGGCACCTATTACGGCCGCCGGGGCACATCGACCACCCGATCGCTGGAGGAGGCCGTTGCCGAAATCGAGGGCGGCTATCGCACCGTGGTCTACCCTTCGGGGCTTGCGGCCTGCGCCGGGGCGCTGCTTTCCTTCCTCGCTGCGGGCGATCACCTGCTCATGACCGATACGGCCTACGGCCCCACGCGCAACGTCGCGCGCGGAGTGCTCGCGCGCTATGGCGTTGCCACCACCTTCTACGACCCGCTGATTGGCGCGGGCATCGAATCGCTTATCCGGCCCAACACGCGCGTCGTCTATCTCGAATCGCCGGGATGGCTCACCTTCGAGATGCAGGACGTACCGGCGATCGCAAGTGTCGCGCACCGGCACGGGATCACGGTCCTGATCGACAACACCTGGGGCACGCCGCTCTACTTCAAGCCGTTCGAGCACGGTGTCGATGTCTCCGTACAGGCGGCGACCAAATATATCGTCGGGCATTCCGACGCCATGCTGGGGACGGTGACTTGCACCAAGGAGGCTTGGTCCAAGCTCAGGGCAACCACCTACGAATTGGGGCAGACCGCGGGCCCCGATGACATCTATCTCGCGCAGCGCGGCCTTCGCACCATGGCGACCCGCCTGAAACAACACTGGCAGGCCGGCATGGAACTCGCGCAGTGGATTGCCCGGCAGCCCGAAGTGGAGCGCGTGATGCATCCGGCACTTCCCGGCGACCCGGGGTACGCGATTTGGAAACGCGATTATCGCGGCGCGTGCGGGCTGTTCGGGGTGGTGTTCAAGGCGATTTCAGACAAGGCCTTCGCCGCGCTCGTCGATGGCCTGGAGCTCTACGGCATCGGTGCATCCTGGGGCGGATTCGAAAGCCTGGTCATGCCTTGCAAGCCGACCGATTACCGCAGTGTGACCGCCTGGCCCCATGCGGGCCCATGCCTGCGCTTTCACGCGGGGCTCGAAGCCGTCGAAGATCTGATCGCCGATCTCGATGCCGGTTTTGCGCGCTTGCGCGCGGCGGCCTGAAGCGAATCGATCACCGGCATCGCCACCGGGGTGCGCCTACGTTCGAGCGAGGGGATTTGGCGTCGGCTCTACGGTTTTGGTCAAGGTGTTGCGGTCGGTGTGGTGGAAGGGCTCGGTCTTGCCCCGGATCATGAGCACGGTGTCCTCGTCGTAGGACCACGTGCCGTCCGTATTGATTTCCACCTTGATCCTAAATTCCACGGTCTTGAACGCATATTCCAGAAACGGCGTTGAGAGAATTCCGTAGGTGTCGGATCCGCGGGCCGCAACCAGCTCGAAGCTCTTCGAATCCGCACGCGCCTTGCCCACGGCCATGGCGACCTGGGCGCGCGGAATGGTGAGCGTGTGTATCACCGTGCCGGTTGCCGGCTCCCAGAGCCAGTAGCCCACCTGATCGTGATACGTCTTCACCTGATCGGGCTTTACGATGTGCGTGTGGTAGCGCAGGCCGTAGAACAGTTGCGGTCCGTTGGTCTGCGGGTCGATCGGCTGCAGTTCCATGCGCTCGACGAAGGCCTGCTTTTTGGGGCCCTCGGCCTTGGGCTTGACGTCCAACCCGCGCACGCCGCGCCAGACGCCGGCCATGGCGCGCAAGGGGCCGAGATTTTTCAGCGTATCGACGTCCACATTGGACGGTTCGGTGTAGATGTCTTCGGGGAATTCGCTCATGATGGTTCTCGTGCTTGTTTGAATTCTTGCCCCGCAAGGGGCGGCTTGCCGACGACTGCGCGTGCCGCATGCACCGGTGCTGGTGTTGCCGTCATTCAATCTCCCTTTTTTTGCAGTTGCATGCAACTCCAAAAAAGGCGAGACGCAGTCAGAAGCCAATTCTCACCGCTTTCGTCAGCACCTGCCCTAAGAGTGACTAGAGCGGCTTGATTTGCACCTTGCGGAATTTTACGACGCCGGACCCATACTGCAGCGCGAACGGACCGGATGCGAACTTGCTGTCCTGAACATCGACGGTTTGCACGCCGTTCAACCTGAGAGTCAGACGCGTTCCCTTGACCGTGATGTCGTAGGTGTTCCATTTGCCGCCGGCCTTGGGCATCGGATTCACCGCTGCGATGTGGACCACGGCTCCTGTGCCATAAGTTGGATCGGGACGCCGGTCGAAGATATTCGCTTCGTAACAAGATTTGTCCGTGATCTTATTGGCATCGGCGCAGCGCATGAAAATGCCGCTGTTGGCGTCGTCGCTGGCCCAGAATTCGGCCCTGATCTGAAAATCGGTATAGCGCCTCTTCGACACCAGGTAACTGGCGGCCTTGTCGGTCTTCCTGTCCGCCTGTATGGCGCCATCCACCCCGCGCCAATTGGCGTCGCCGATGCGATTCCATTTGTCCAGACCCGAAGCACCCTCGATAAGCGTGATCCATCCGGCATCGGCCTGGCCGGATGGCTGCATTGCACAGCCGAAACCGGTGAATGCGATAACCAGCAGCCCTGCAGCCGCGGATAAGCGTCGATTCATGGCGACCTCCATCGTTGTGCCGCGGGCTAGTGCGGCGATTGATGAGACGCGGTGCCGGAAGCCCGGCGGCACCGAAACATGGTTACGGTTCACACTCACATAGTAACCGGCGACGCAATTTTCGCGCGCCCCCCTGGTCAGGACCGGATCGCTGCGCTTCCCGCAGCTGACAATCCGCGGCGCGCTCGCGCGATCCAGAACTCGGCCAGGATGAGGACGCCGCCGACCGCCGCGCCGATCACATCGGTGAGCGCGGCGCCCGGAAAAGCGTTGGCCGGAATGAGCGCGAGCAGCCCGGCGGCGCCGTAGAGCAATCGCAGGGGGAGGGCGATGCGCCGCAGGAAATAGCCGACCAACCCGATCGACACCAGCCAGATCCCGAGAACGGCTGTGACAATGGCGAGCGCTATGTCGCCGGTTTCGCCGCGAAGGATGAGGTTGGGGGACAGCACGAACAGGAACGGCACCACGAAGGCGGACCACCCCAGGCGCACTGACTCCAGTCCGGTGCGCATGAAGTCGGCGCGCGCGAGGCCCGCGGCGGCGTAGGCAGCCATCGCGACCGGCGGCGTGATCATCGACATCATGCCGAAATACATGACGTACAGGTGCGCCGCGATCGGCTGCACGCCGAGCTTGACCAGTGCCGGCGCCACCAGGGCGGCAAGGAGAACGTAAACGCCGACGGTCGGCAAACCCATGCCGAGAATGATGCAGACGATGGCCGCCAGCACCAGCAACAGGTAAAGATTTCCGCCACCGATAGTCACCAGAGCCATGGTCATGTTGAAGCCCAGGCCGGAGATACCAAGCACCCCGATGACCAGGCCAGCGGCTGCGGTGATCAGGATGATTTCAAGGACGCCCAGACCGGTGATGCGCAAGGTGTCGAGGAGCTCGCGCCATCCGGGGCGTTTGCCCTTGTAGCCGAACGCAAGCGCAAGCGCGATGAGCGCGAGCGCCGACCATAGCGCTGCCGTCTCCGGCTGCTCGTTGTAGGTAAACAGCGAAACGATCAGTACGACGAAGGGCAGTACGAAATGCAGCCCGGGGAGTATGGCGCGAGCGGGCGGAATTTCGGCGCGGTCGACGCGCTGGATTCCTGCGCGCGCGGCGTCCAGGTCCGTTTGAATGAATAGCGCAAGGTAATACAGAAGCGCCGGGAGCAGGGCGGCGAGTACCACCTCGCTGTAGGGTATCTGCAGGAATTCGGCCATCAGGAATGCCGAGGCGCCCATCACCGGCGGCATCAGTTGGCCGCCGGTCGAGGCGACGGCCTCGATGGCGGCGGCCTGATGCGGCTGGTAGCCCGAACGTTTGATCATCGGAATGGTGACGACGCCCGTGGCAACCACGTTCGCGACCGCGCTCCCGGAGATCGAGCCGAATAGCGCCGAGGCGACCACCGCGATCTTGGCAGAGCCGCCGCGGAACCGGCCCATCAGAACCAACGCGAACTCGGTGAACCAGGTGGAGGCGCCGGTGGTCGTGAGCAGGTTGCCGAAAAGTATGAAGGCGGTGACGATCGTGGTGCCGATCTTGATCGGAACGCCAAGCATGCCGTTGGTGTCGATAGTGAGATAGGCGGCAAGTTTCTGCCAGTCCGTCGAGCGGCCTTGGAGCTGTCCCGGAATCTCGCCGGCAAAAAGGCCGTAAACGATGAACAATACGACGATCACCGGCAGCGCGGGGCCCGTTGCCCGCCGCAACGCCTCGAGCAGCAGCACGATCAGGAGGGCGCCCACGGCCACCGCATCCGGCGGCCTCAAGACGATAATGTCCACCAGGTTGGGGTAGCGAACCGCAAGATAGCCGGCGGCGAGCAAAGAGGCTATCGCCGCCGCCCAGTCGCGCCAGGAAACGCGCGCACGCGGCTGCTCGCGCTGCGGCGGCAAATGGAGATAGGCGAGCGCGAGCGCCACGGCGAGCATCACCGCGGCAAATTGTTCGGCGTAGATCGAAAGATCGAGGATCTGGTAGATGCCGACCGACCAAGCGACAGCACCCAGCGTGATCGCGGTGGCGAGCGTGCTTTCGGCCCAGCGGGTAATCGCTCCGTGGAGCCGGGCAGAGCTGGAGGTCAAAGCGCGCTCGCGATCAGGCGGACTGATCGAATGGAATGGTCATTTCCCGGACCAGATTCCGGCCTCCTTGAAGAACTTCACCGCCCCCGGGTGGTACTGTAGCGGGCCCACGCTCCTTGCCATCTGCTTGGGATCGAAAAACTTGAAGGGCGGAAATGCATCACCCATCTCTTTTGCGCTCTCGTACATGGTCTTCGCGACCTTGTAGGCGAGGTCATCGGGCGTCTTGGTGCTGCCGAACATGAGCGCGTCATAGGCAAGCGAATAGCTGGGCGTCAAGACGCCGATGTTGCCCGGGCCCGGGTTTTCGAGGCGAATGTACCCTGGGGGAAAGTGCTTTTGAACCGCCGCCAGCGCCTGCGGCGTGTTGGGAAGCGTCAGCATCCGGATGCCGCCTACGGCCGCGTCGACCTCTCTTGGTTTGGCGGCACCGATGGCAAAGAAGAACATGTCGGTTTTGCCCGAGGCAAATGCGTCGGCGCCGCCGACGACATTGGGGACCTGCACCGCTCGCATGTCCTTGCGGGTCAAACCCACGGTCGCATACATCGCCTCCAGAAGCGGAATAATGACTTTCTGGCTGGAGTAACCGTCAACGACCGGACGCCCTTTGAGGTCGGCAAGCGTCTTGATGTCCGAATCCTTCCGCACAAAAATCGCCGAGCGCAGCGGGTACATGATACCGATGCCCCTGAGGTTCCTGTACGGCCGGCCTTTGAAGTACTCCTCGCCTTGCAGCGCCCAAGTAAGCTCGGCGATATTGGCGGTTCCCAGCTGAATTTCGCCCGAATCGACCGATGGAACAAACACATTGGGGCTGGCGAAGGGCTGGATCGTCGCCTTGACGCCCGCCTTGTCGCTCAGCAGCTTGGCGATAACGCTCCCCGAGGAGTGGTAGATTGATCCGGGACCGGACGTGGCGATCGCGACTGCCTGCGCTGCCGCGGTTCCGGCCATGCCGAGCGCCAACGTGGCCCCTGCCGTCAAGATGCAAAGTTTCCTTGCTGCGCCAGCTAAACGATGGAATGGATACGAATACATGGTGACCCTCCTCGAAGTTCGAACATCTCCCGGCGCTGCTTCCCGTAGTTATGTCGTGGTCATGTCCCGGCTATATGAAGCGCCCCAAGGCCCCGGCTCCGCAACGGGCAGGATTGTCCGCGCGTCACCCCCTTCAGCGTACCCGATCGCGGAGGAAGGGTCGACCGGGGCGAAAACGGCGTGAAGGGATCGGGTCCCAAGGTCTCATCCGTCATGATGGCCGGCACCGATGCATAAGCCGATTCGCCGGTTGCCCAACCAGCCCTTGTCCCGCTTCGCACCCGGCGCCGGGCAGGCGGCGTTTCGCGGGCGTTACGCCCGCCCAATCGGCGTATGCACCGTTCATCCAATATAGGACACCAGTTGGACCCGACAGTGCGCGCCAAAATCGAAGTTGCGCAGCACGCGGGTCCCCCGTGGGGCGTTCTATGGCTTCAGTCCCTGGAACAGCTTCTCGCGGCCGAGCTTCACGTCGAACTTGCCGTCGTACATGAAGATGTCAGCGGTGGCGAAAGTGTCGAAATAGGTCTCCGGGATGAACGAACCGGTGCCCACGATGTCGAGCGGGGCGCGCGCATTGGCGAACATCTTGCACTTGAACAGATTGAAGCCCGACGAGGCGACGATGCGGCAGGCGTTGAACCCGTGCGCGTCCAGGGTCTGGCGCATGTATATCACGCTCGCTACCGACACGCCGGTGCCGAACAATACCCGGCGCGCACGGTCCTTGGTGATGTTCAGGCTGTCGGCGTCGAACGCTTCCTCGCCCAGCACGTAGCGCACCGCCTCGTACTCGTTGGGCACGTGCAGCCAGTTGACGACGATATCGACCGATTTCTCGTAATTGAGTCCTTCGGCATAGCGCTCGCCGTGCGTGTCCAGGCGCAGCGCCAACTGGCGCGTGCAGTTGGTATCGCGAGGCAGGTATTCGTTGTACCACCAGCGGCAAACTTCCAGCGCGTCGCTGTACTCGCGGCCGTAGTAGTCGATGAGCACCGTTAGATTGTCCTGCGGATGGGTCTCGACGTACATTTGCGCCGCACGCAGGGTCGAGCCGGCATAGCCGATGATGCCGTGCGGCATGGTGCCCACGCCCTTGTCCTGGCCGTAGAAGTGGGCGGTGAGGTCTTGCGAGGAGCCTACGAAACCGATCGCCCCGTTCAACTTGGCGATGCGCGAGCCCACCGAAGCCCCATAGGCGGCAAGCAGCGACAGGTCGTCGCCCGGGGCGTGGCGCGCGTGCATGTCGATGAACGCGACCTTTTTCAGGTTCATGGCCATCTTGTAGGCGTTGTAAGCCGATACGCAGGCGACACCTGTGCGCTGGAGAATCAGCGTCTCCAGCTCTACCAGCGCCGCATACGATCCGGTGTAGGCGAATATGGGCTTTTGATCGGGCACGAATGCGCCCTCTTCGTACGGGCGCGTGATCTTGAGCGGCGCGGCCTCCTGCGGATAGTACTGACGCAGGATTTCGATCGCTGGGTTGACGGCGCAGATTACGCCGCGGCGCAGAAACACGCCGTAGGTTACGATCCGGTCGCCGAACTTCTCGATGATGTCGCGGGACTTGGAAAAGTATTTGTCGGTCCGCTCGCGGAGATACCGGGTCTTGTCGGCGGACAGCGTCTCGAAGGGTTGGTTCATGGGAGATTTCCTTCAGCCGGCTCAGGGCCGGCAGCAGATTCACACTCATTCTAGCAGGGGCCCCGCGGCGCGCACTTGCCGGCGCCCGAGCGAAAGGCCCGCGCGCGCAGACCTGTGTTAGCCTCTTCCGGCAATCCGACTCCGACGTCCGAACCGCGACCTGATACCGCTTGCCACCCATGCGCCGCGCCCTGATCCTGTCGGTCTGCCTGCTCTGCGGGTGCTACGGAAATGCCTTGTACCAATCGAGACTGGCCCCTGCCGGCGGCGTGCAGTCCGCGGGGGTGAGCATACAGGCGGGCAGCCACGCCAGCGCTCTCGCCGGCATCCTGGTGATCGGAGTGCTGCTGGCCGACGGCATGCAGCAGTACTACCTGCGCTACCCCGACGGCAGCATGGTTCCGTACGGGGCGGCGGCGCCGGCCGATCCGGCGCGCCGCATCAATATTCAGGACTGCACCCGGCCGATAGACCTCACCGCCGGAAATCTGATGTGCAGGTAGGCATTTGCGAGCTAACTGTTGACGATTCCGGTGAAGAATTTGGCGTTGTATAGGTCTCGTGTTTTCGCGCAGTTGCAAACTTCGCAACTGCGCGAAAACACGAGATCGATATAACGGCAAAACCAACTTCCTTGGTTCCATCTCGTCCGGATTAGGGACGTAATCTAGAACGCAGCCTCTAACACGGCCTGCAGGCGATGTGTCCAGAGGTGCCCGGCCAGCGCGGTCTCGCGCGCGCGCTCGGCGCGGCGCTCGAGTTCTGCGGGATGCGCCAGGACGTCGGCAATTCGCTCGCCCAGGCCGGCCAGGTTGTGCAGGGAATAGAAATAGGCGCCGCTTTCGTTGCCGAACGCTTCCCGCAGCCAGGCGTGCGCATTGGTGAAAAAAGCGGTGCGGTTGACGGCAAAATTGAATACGCGATCGTTGGCGCCGCCGAGATAGGTCGAGACGTCCAGGGCGAGCCGCGCCGAACCGATGAGTTTCATGAAACCGCGGTAATCGCTTTGCGGATGCACTTCGGCGTTCGAAGGCAGCCCGATCGAATCCCAGCCGTCGCCACAGATGCGCATCGGGATGCCCGAGCGTGCCACTTCCGTTACCACGCGATGGCGCAGTTGCTGGCGCATCCAGTACTCGAGCGAGCGCAGCAATTCCACCAACTCCGGCGCGGGAAGTTCCAGTCCGAGGTGATGCAGGGCGGCGATGGCGCACAGGTGCAGCGGCCGGTCCGGATGGGCGAGGGCAGTGTCCGCGACCGCGTCGTATGCATCGCGATGCGGCACGTCTTGCCAGAACCGCGCCAGGGCCTGCGGGGCGAGGTTGCCGACGTACAGTATCCCCGGCCATTTTTCCAGCCAGCGCGCGAACGAGCAGTCGTTGTCCAGGCGCGTGGCCGGCGGCACGAATGCGGTGGCGCGCATACGCACCTGCGGGTAGATCCGGCGGATCAACTCCGCGTGATTATGGTCGGGGCAGCCCACTACGAGCCCGTCCGTTTCGATCCACGCCAGGGGCTGAAAATACGGCTGATCGTAGAGCAACGCGCAGTAGCGAGCGCCGAGCGAATCGAAGATGGTTGCGCCGACACTGCCGTCGCTGTTCCATAGGCGTGTGCGTGACAGGCCGTAGCCCCAGCAGCACACATCGAGGACCAAATCGCAGCGTGCCTGCCGCGACCAGCGGAAAAACCGGTCGAGTTCGTCCTGTTCCAGCCGATCTACCTGGGCGAACACCACACGCTCGGAGCTGTGGCCGAGCGCGGCGGCGGCGGCCTCGATGCCTTCGATGAAATCCTGGTAGAAGCTGGGCGCGGCAATGGAACTGCAAAAGGGGATGGCGATGTGCACGTCTACCCCTTGCCGAAATCGCTCCAGTACTCGTGCTCAGCCGTGTTGACCAGGCTCTTGCGCAGCTCGACCGGCGTGTTGTGGTAAGTCATCGCGGTGCGATTGATCTCCAGCAGCGGGGCCCCGGGAGGGATCTTGAGGAGTCTTGCGCTGGCGCGCTCTGCGATAGTGGCGCGCAGCCGCTCGGCGGCGCGCACGATGTTGATGCCGTAGCGCGTCTGGTAGAGCGCATACACGGTGGCGTCGCGCTCGCGGAAAATTTTCTCAGTGAGATCGGGAAAGCGCGCTTGCGACAGCACGATCTCGTCCAGCAGTATCGGCTCGCCGGCCAGGCGCAGCAGGTTGCGGATGCGGATGACACGCTCTCCCGGGAGCAGGTTCAGCCGCCGCGCGATGCTGGTGTCGGCGCGATCGCGCTCGAACGCGAGCGTTTCGGTCTCCGGAAGTTGCTTGACGCCGTCGCTGCGAACGATGTGAAAGAAGTGGAACAGCAATCGCTTGGGATCGTGCGTGGCAACGAAGGTGCCGCGGCCCTGCTGGCGCACCAGGATTTGTTCGGCAACCAGTTCGTCGACCGCGCGACGGATGGTGCCGATGCTGACGTGATAGCGTTGGGCGAGCCGCGTCTCGGAGGGCAGCGCCGAGCCGGGCTCCCATTCCGCCTCGATCAGGCCCTGAGTTATGAGGCGCTTGACCTCGATGTAAAGGGGGGCGAAGGTCTCGACCCCAGTTCGGAGCGCGCTGTTCATGAGTTGTGCGCTCATTATAGCCCGGCCGAGAACTGAGTGATCCAGGTCATATAGATTAGTTTGTTGAGCGCGCCGGAACCTGCCCCGGCAGGGCCGGGAATCGTTTGTGAATCGGGCAGCGATCGGTTCGGCGACCACGGTTCGCCTCGGGCTTGGCGCGGCGAGGCCGAGCGCGGATAATGAGTGCTGCACAGTATCCTTCGTCGTCGAATCGATCCACGAGAGAATCAGATCAAGGAGACCGTCATGAAACGCATCGCCTCCGTATTTGTCGCTGCCGCGCTGGCCGTAGCCGGCGCAGCCTCGGCGCAGGAGAAGGTCAATATCAGTATCGGCACCGGGGGGACCGGCGGCGTGTACTACCCGCTGGGCGGCGGCATCGCCAGCGTGCTGTCCAAGTACGTGCCCGGCCTGCAGGCCACGGCCGAGGTGACCGGTGGCTCGGTCGACAACCTGAAGCTGATCGGCAGCGGAAAGCCCTACATCGGCCTGACGATGGCCGACGCCAGCCAGGACGCCTACCGGGGGGAAAACAAATTCTCGGGTAACAAGGTGCCGTTGCGTACGCTCATGATCATGTACCCGAATCGCATGCACGTGGCGACGATCGAGGGTGCGGGCATCAACAAGATCACGGACCTGAAGGGCAAGCGCGTTTCGACCGGCTCACCGGGCAGCGCGACCGAAGTGATGGCCTTCCGCGTCATCGAAGCGGCGGGTCTGGACAAGGACAAGGACATGAAGCGCGAGCGTCTGGGTGTGGCCGAGTCGGTGAACGCCGTCAAGGACAGGAAGATCGATGCGTTCTTCTGGGTCGGTGGGCTGCCGACAGCGGCAGTGACGGACCTCGCCAACACACCCGGGGTGAAGCTCAAGATGATCGACCACGCGCACCTCGTCGCGGCGATGAACAAGAAATACGGCAACCTCTACGTCGAGGACGCGATACCGAAAGCTACCTACCGGGGCATGGAGGCCGATAACAAGAATGCGACGGTGTCGAACATTCTCGTCACCCACGAAAAGATGTCCGATCAGGTTGCCTACAACATCGTGAAGACGATTTTCGAGAAGCGCGACGAGCTGATCCGGGTGCACCAGGAAGCGTCGAACTTCAAGCTCGAGTCCCAAAAGGCGAGCGCCACGCCGATACCGTTTCATCCGGGAGCGCTCAGATACTTCAAGGAGCGAGGCGCCAAAGTCAACTGAGCGCCGCCGACCTCGGCCCGGTCAGCGGCGCGCCCGGGATAGCCTGAAACGGGGCGGCGCATGCGGACCGGCCGGCCAGGGATATGAGCGACATCGACCTAATCGAGAAGGAGCGCGCGGCTGAGGTCAGCCAGGAAGCGCTGAAAAAGGCCGAGGAATTCATCGAGGAGGAGGAAGGCGCCGCCAACCGGCTCCGCGGATGGCTCGCTGGCTTCGTCACCGCCGTTGCGGTGGTGATGTCGGTCTTTCACCTCTACTCCGCCTATGCCATCGTTCCCACGCAGATCATGCGGCCGGTGCACGTCGCCTTCGTTCTGTTTCTGTCCTTTCTCGTGTTTCCGCTGGCAAAGCGCTTTCGACACCGGGTCATGTGGTGGGACTGGATCGCCGCCATCCTGCCGATTCTGACCGTCGTCTACATGATCCAGGGAGGCGACGACTTCACCGACCGAAACACACTGCCGGACAACTGGGATATCGTCTTCGGCGTTGCGTTGATGCTGCTGATTCTCGAGGCGATGCGCCGCACCAACGGCTGGGTGATGCCGATCGTCACCATCGCGTTCATCGTGTATGCGATGGTCGGGCCCTGGCTGCCCGAGCCCTGGACGCACAAGGGTTATGAACTCGGGCGAGTCGTCGGACACATGTATATGACCCTCGAGGGCATCTTCGGCGTCGCGGTGGACGTATCCTCGTCCCTCATCATCTTGTTTACGATCTTCGGTGCGTTCCTTCAATACTCCGGCGCCGGCAAGTTCTTCATCGACTTCTCGTTCTCCGCGATGGGCGGCAAGCACGCCGGGGCAGGCCGAACCGTGGTGCTCGCCTCGTTCCTGCTGGGCGGTCCATCGGGCTCCGGCGTGGCGACCACGGTGACGCTCGGATCGGTCGCCTACCCGATGCTCGCCAAGGCGGGCTACGGCAAGGAGGCCGCGGGTGGGCTGCTGGCCGCCGGCGGGCTCGGTGCCATCATTTCACCCCCGGTGCTGGGTGCCGCGGCATTCCTGATCGCCGAGTTCCTCAAGATTTCGTATCTGGACGTGCTGCTGATGGCGGTTATTCCGACCTGCCTGTACTACTTCGCTCTGTTCCTGATGGTCGAAATCGACGCGCGCAAGTTCCACATGCGCCAAGCGGCGATCGAGGGTGTGGAGAGCCTCTGGAGCCTGACCCGGCAATACTGGTTCCACTTCCTGTCGCTGGTGTCGATCGTCGCCTTCATGCTGATGGGATTTTCGCCGGTGCTCTCGGTGTTCTGGGCGACCGTGGTGTCGTTTGCGACCAGCTTCCTGCACCGCAACTGCGCGATGCTTTCGTATGATTTGCTCCTCGGGCGCGGGCCGATCGCAGGGCACCTTTTTCGGTCGAATCTGGTCAAGGCGCTCGAAGGCGGATCGATCGGGGTCCTGAGCGTCGCGGCGACCTGCGCCGGTGCCGGCATGATCGTCGGCGTGGTGACGCTGACCGGCCTGGGCCTGAAATTCAGCTCGATCGTTCTGCAATACGCGGGGCACTCGCTGCTGCTCACCGCGGTCTTCACCTCGCTTATCGTCTGGATCGTGGGCCTGGCGGTGCCGGTTACGGCGTCCTATATCATCTGCGCGGTAATCGCCGCGCCGGCTCTGATCGAGCTCGGCGTGCCCAATTTCGCAGCGCATATGTTCATTTTCTACTACGCGGTTTTGTCGGAGGTGTCGCCACCGACGGCGCTGTCGCCGGTCGCTGCGGCCGCGATTACCGGCGGCGACCCGTACAAGACCACGCTGCAGTCGTGGAAGTACACCATGCCGGCATTTCTTGTGCCGTTCATGTTCGTGCTCGATCCCTCGGGCCTGGGCCTGCTGCTCATGGGTTCGATCAAGGCCCTTGCCGCTGCGAATTGGATGTCGATCATCGAGGTGAGCGTCACCGCGGCAATCGGCATCGCCGCGCTCGCCGGCGGTATTCAAGGCTGGCTTCTGTCCCGGGCGTCGTGGATCGAGTCGGTGATGCTCATTGTTGCCGGGCTTGCGCTCGTATACCCGAGCGCCGTCTCCGATGTCGTCGGCATCGGCCTGGTGGCCGCCGTGATCGCCCTGCAAGTCGCGCGCTTGCGCGCGCGCTCCGCGTGACCCCGTGAGCGCGAAGAAGACAGGCTCCGGCCGCGGCGGGCGAATCTCGCCGCGGCATCATAGTGCGCCATCGGCGCCCCCTGCCGCGACCCGCGTGAACTCGCCCAGGCAACGCAAACCGTCCGCTCCCGGTGGGGCGGGGTCCTGGCAGGCACAAATGCCAACGCCATTTGGCATGCTCGGCATCCGCACCCAGGGTGAGACCATCGCGGAAATCGCTTTCCTGCCGCGCGACGGCAACGTGCTTGCGCCTGCGGATAAGCTTTCGGTGGTGGCCTGGCTCCAGATCGAACGTTATCTCGACGATCCGAGTTACCGCATCGCGCTGCCGCTGCGCCAGGCCGGTACGCCCTTCCAGCGCCGGGTCTGGGCCGCGATCGCCGCCATTGCCCCGGGCCGCACGCGCAGCTACGGCGAGATCGCGCGAGAACTCGGTTCATCGGCGCGAGCCGTGGGCCAGGCCTGTGGCGAAAACCCGTTTCCGCTCGTGATTCCGTGCCACCGCGTCGTGTCATCGTCGGGCATCGGCGGCTTTGCGCACAGCGGCGGGGGATACTTGCTCGATGCAAAGCGCTGGCTGCTCGCGCACGAAGGCGCGATACCCGGCTATGCCGGCGAGGCCGCAAAATGAACCAGAGCAACGCTGCGCTGCTGGACGAGTTCTGCGATACCCTCTGGCTCGAGGACGGGCTGGCGAAGAACACGCTCGAGGCGTACCGGCGCGACCTGCGCCTGTTCGCCGATTGGCTCGAGCGCCAGGGCAGGGAATCGATTCTCGCCGTCACCGATGCCGACCTCGCCGACTACCTCGCGGCGCGTTACACCCGGCGCACGAATTCGGGTCGCCTTGGCAGGGCGAGCACGCAGGCCCGGCTGCACTCGAGCCTGAAGCGTTTTTTCCAATACGCCATGCGCAGCGGCCGCTCGAACGCCGATCCCACCGCGAAGCTCGACGCGCCGAAGAAACCGCAGCGTTTTCCGAATACCCTGTCAGAGAACGATGTCGAGGCGCTGCTCGGGCGGCCGGACATCGGATCGGTGCTTGGGCTGCGCGACCGCGCCATGATCGAGGTGCTGTATGCAAGCGGCCTGCGCGTCTCCGAGCTGGTGGGACTGAAGCTCTCGCAGGTGTCGCTCGACATGGGGGTGGTGCGCGTCATGGGCAAGGGATCGAAGGAACGGCTGGTGCCGCTCGGCGAGGAGGCGCTCCACTGGCTGCCGCGATACCTCGAGGATGCCCGTCCGCAGCTCCTGGGCAAAGGCTCGAGCGATCACGTCTTTGTCACCGCCCGGGGCGGGCCGATGACGCGACAGGCGTTCTGGTATCTGATCAAGCGTCATGCCGCAGCGGCGATTCCAGGCAGGGCGCTGTCCCCGCACACGCTGCGGCATGCATTCGCGACGCATCTGCTCAACCACGGCGCGGATCTGCGCGCGGTGCAGATGCTGCTCGGGCACGCCGACATCTCGACCACGCAGATCTACACCCATGTGGCGCGCGAGCGTCTGAAGCGGCTGCACAAGGCGCATCATCCGAGAGGCTAGGTGGGAGGAATTGGGCACGTATCGGAGGAGGGTTGACGAACGTGGCAATGGTTTGGCTTCTAAATGCGTCTCACGTTTTTCGTGCAGTTGCTTGCAACTGCACGAAAAACGTGAGATTGATAAACGGCAAAACCATCGCCGTTGTTTCCGGATTCCTCAGTTGAAGATCCGGGATTTGAAGTGCGGTGCGTTGGTAACCTTCGGCGTCGCCGCCGAGATCGATAGCGCGGAGAGAAGAAAATGCTCGGACAACCGGAAATCAAGAATATGGCCCTGTTCTGCGACTTCGAGAACATTGCCCTCGGCGTTCGCGACGCCAAGTACGCGCAGTTCGACATCAAGAAGGTGATGGAGCGCCTGCTGCTCAAAGGCAGCATCGTGGTCAAGAAAGCGTACTGCGACTGGGATCGCTACAAGGACTTCAAGGCGGGCATGCACGAGGCCTCGTTCGAGCTGATCGAGATCCCGCACGTGCGCCAGTCGGGCAAGAACTCGGCCGACATCCGCATGGTCGTGGATGCGCTCGACCTTTGCTACACCAAGTCGCATGTGGAGACCTTCGTTATTATCAGCGGGGATTCGGATTTTTCGCCGCTGGTGTCGAAGTTGCGTGAGAACAACAAGGTGGTGATCGGCGTCGGCGTCAAGAACTCCAGTTCCGACCTGTTGGTCGCGAACTGCGACGAGTTCATTTTCTACGACGACCTGGTGCGTGCGGAACAGGCCAAGAAGCGCACCGCGCGCAAGACCCCGGCCAAGCAGGCGCCGGCTGCGCAAAAGCAACCCCAGCGGACGAGCGAGGATGCGCGGCGCCAGGAAGCGCTCGACCTGGTTCTGGAAACGGTCGATGCGCTCACGGCCGAGCGCGGCGAGAGCGAGCGAATCTGGGGCTCGATGGTCAAACAGGCGCTGAAGCGCCGCAATCCGGGCTTCAACGAATCCTATTACGGCTTTCGATCGTTCAACAAGCTGCTCGAGGAAGCGCAGTCGAGCAAGCTCCTGGAACTGGAACCCGACGACAAGTCGGGGGGCTACATCATTCGGCCATTGCCGTCCAGGGATTGAACGACGCTCCGGCCGGGTCCTGGCCTAAGCCGGAGGAGCCGCAGCCAAAGGTGCTGATTTCGCCGTTTATCGATCTCCCCTCTTGGTGCAGTTGCAAGCGACTGCACCAAGAGGGGAGACGAATTTAGAGACCCAATCTTCGCCAAATTTGTCAACAATAGACTTGTAGGTGACTAACGGCGGCTGGCGCTACCCGATGGGCGCTCTATCCTGAAGCGCTGCGCTCGATGGTAACGCCGACGCGCCCCGCGCCTTTCACCACGCCGAGTTTGGTGATGCTTACCCTGACTTCGGGGGAGCCGAAGTCCTCGATGACGAGCTTCGCGATGCGCTCGGCGAGGATCTCGATCAGGCCGAAGTGTTCCTTTTCGAGGAGCGCGCGAAGGCGTTCCACCACCTGGCTGTAGTCGATGGTGTCGCCGACGCGGCCGGTACGGAACACCGCGTCGCCGGGCAAGCCGAACTCGACGTCGATCCCGATCGTCTGCGGCGCGATTTTTTCGTGCTTGTAGAGGCCGACCCAGGCCTCGAGCCTGAGGTCGCGGATGAATATCTTGTCCATGCGCGGCGATGAAGTAAGAGGCGCATTCTAAGTCATTAGCTCAAAAGGCGCCCCGGGCGAGCATCGGACGCGATGTTATTTTCCAGCGAGTTTGGCGGTGACGGTCGCGACGTGATTGCCCTGAAAGCGCGCCAACGCGAGTTCGTTGGCGCTGGGCATGCGGCTGCCGTCGCCGCCGGAAATGGTGGTCGCGCCATAAGGGGAGCCGCCGAACATTTCGCTTATCGTCGTTTGCTCCTTGGCCGAGTACGGCAGCCCCACGACGATCATGCCTTGATGAAGCAGGGTGATGTGAAACGACAGGATCGTGCTTTCCTGTCCACCGTGCTGCGTTCCGCTGGAAGCGAATACGCTGCCCACCTTGCCGATCAGCGACCCCTTGGCCCAAAGCGACCCGGTCTGATCGAGGAAGTTGCGCATCTGACCGCACATGTTGCCAAAGCGCGTCGGCGTGCCAAAGATGATCGCGTCGTAATCAGCGAGCTCTTCGGGTCTTGCCACCGGCGCGGCCTGGTCCAGCTTGGCGTGAATCGACTTGGCAACCTCCGCAGGCATGGTCTCCGGAACCCGTTTGACCGTCACTTCGGTACCGGCTACCGAGCGCGCGCCTTCGGCGACTGCATTTGCCATCGTTTCGATGTGTCCCCAAGTGCTGTAATACAGAACCAAGACTTTGCTCATGATTGCTCCTTTTTGCGAATGATGGCCACATGTTGACAGTTTCCTTATAATGAATAACTACCTGTATTATTGAATTACAATCAACCATTAGGAAACTATCAGGGTCGGATCTGCCTGCAGGTTTGGTTCGGACGCAGCCTAAGGCGCGACTGCGCGACCTCCAGGGAATCGGGGAGCGCGTCGTCGTCAGGTAATATCACCGGTCGTGAGCGGCGGTGCCATGACAATCCCGGTTTTTTGCTTTGTCGGCTATTTGATCGGCTCGATCTCGTTTGCCGTGATCGTGAGTCGCGGGTTCGGACTGCCCGACCCGCGGAGCTACGGTTCGGGTAATCCCGGCGCGACCAACGTGCTGCGTACCGGCAAGAAACTCGCAGCTGCGGTGACCCTCGTCGGCGATACGGCCAAGGGCTGGGTGGCGGTATATCTGGCCCAACGATTCGCGGGCGACTACGGCATCGGCGAGGCCGGAATTGCCGGCGTGGCTGTGGCTGCTTTTCTCGGCCACCTGTTTCCCGTGTTTTTCGGTTTTCGCGGCGGCAAGGGCGTGGCGACCGCCCTTGGCATCCTGCTCGCGTTGAACCCATGGTTGGGATTGGCGGTGCTTGCGACCTGGATCGCGGTAGCGGCGTTCTTTCGTTACTCCTCGTTGGCCGCCCTAGTTGCCGCGCTGCTCGCCCCGATCTTCTCGGTTTGGCTGTCCGGTGTTTATGCGCAAGCGGCAGCCGTAACGGCAATGTCCCTGCTGCTCATTTGGCGCCACCGCGCCAACCTGCAGCGGCTGCTTGGCGGGCAAGAGGGGAGGATCGGGAAGCAGGATTAAGGATTCAGGATTCGGGATTCGGGATCAGAGGAAGTTGGTTTTGTGATTGCGCTTGGACGCGGTCAGAGGTCCCACCTCGGTTTGACGGTAAAACTTCGGGATCTCCCCAGATCCTCAATTCTTAATCCTAAATCCTGCCTTTCTGGATCCTGAATCCTAAATTCTGCATCCTGCATTTTCAGCGCTCCAGCCAGCGCGATCATCGCGCCGTTGTCGGTGCAGAACTCCAGCGGCGGATAACAGACGCGAAACCCTTTTCGCTGGCCGGCGGCATCGAGCGCCGCGCGCAGCCGGGTGTTGGCGCCTACGCCGCCTGCGACAACGAGTTGGCCCAGACCGCTGGTTGCGATGGCCGCGATGCATTTGGCCACCAGCACTTCGACCAGCGCTTCCTCGAACGCATACGCAACGTCGGCCCGCGTCTGCGCGTCCATTTCATGCTGGCGCGTGAGCAGCAATACTGCGGTTTTCAAGCCACTGAAACTGAAATCGAGGTCGCCCGAGGCGATCATCGGTCGCGGCAAGCGGAAGCGGCCGCCGCGCCCGCTTCGTGCAAGCTGCGCGAGCGCCGGTCCGCCCGGGTAGGGCAGGCCGAGCAACTTCGCGGTCTTGTCAAAGGCCTCGCCGGCCGCGTCGTCCTGTGTTTCGCCGAGCAGCGCATATTTGCCGACATTCGACACGCGCATCAGCTGGGTGTGGCCTCCGGAGACGAGCAGAGCTACGAACGGAAATCGCGGCGGCACGGGCGACAGCAGCGGTGAGAGCAGATGGCCTTCGAGATGGTGAACCCTGATCGCGGGGACGCCCAGTCCGTAGGCGAGGCTTGCTCCGACGCTCGCCCCGACCAGCAGTGCACCGGCCAGTCCGGGGCCTTCGGTGTAAGCGACGGCAGAGACCCGGCTTAGATCGGTTCCCGCGCGTGTCATGACGACGCCGATCAGGGGCAACAGGCGCCGAATGTGGTCGCGCGAGGCCAGTTCCGGAACCACCCCCCCGTACTCGTCGTGCAATTCGACTTGCGAGTGAAGCGTGTGGGCGAGCAGGCCTGCGAGCGGCACCGCGCCCTGCCCCAGTCCGCGCTCGCTATCGTAGAGGGCTACGCCGGTCTCGTCACACGAAGTTTCAATTCCCAGGATAAGCATGAATTGCAGCCGATTGCGCTTGGCGCCGTAACTTGGCCGTCAGCATAACCCATACTCTTGGGCTCGCCGACCTTAGACCGAAGCTGCCGAGCCTTTGGCCGGCGAGGGCCAATCTTGATTTCGGGCAATTATCCTGGCGTGAGCAAACCAGGATTCGCTCTGCCGATCATAGAACCCGAGGCTAGCGGCCGAGTTCTGACCCCACCCACGATGGGAACCCCGCCCTCGGCTCAGACTCAAACGATAGTGGAGCGAACCGGTCAGCGCCGGCTGACACTAGCGTGGGCGGCAAAAACTGGTTAAAATCCAACTCCTTGTACCTATTCCAGAGAGTTGCATGACGACTGTACGCATCAAGGAAAACGAGCCGTTCGAGGTTGCCCTCCGGCGCTTCAAGCGCACCGTAGAAAAAACCGGGTTGCTCACCGAGCTGCGCGCCCGGGAGTTCTACGAGAAGCCAACCGCTGAGCGCAAGCGCAAGCTCGCTGCTGCAGTCAAGCGCCACTACAAGCGCCTGCGCAGCCATATGCTGCCGCCCAAATTGTATTGATCAGAATTCACGCTCCAGGATCTAGCAAGCGGGGCCGGACGGGAACCAACCCGTCTGGCCCTCGGTCTTTCTCACCTTACCGGATTGCCGGTCCGCGCTGAATTGCGATGCCGCTCAAGGCTCAGATTACCGAAGACATGAAGACGGCGCTGAAGGCGAGGGAAACGCAGCGCTTGTCAGCTATTCGGCTTCTGCTTGCGGCAATAAAGCAGAGAGAGGTGGATGACCGTGTCGAGCTCACCGACGCTGACGTGCTCGGTATCGTGGAGAAACTCATCAAGCAGCGTCGCGAATCGATCGCGCAATACCAGTCGGCGAAGCGCCAGGATCTGGTCGACGCGGAGACTTTCGAACTCGGCGTGTTGTCGGCCTATTTGCCCGAGCAACTTTCCGACGACGAGCTTGCCGGTGAGATTGCCAAGGCTATTGCAGAGACTGGGGCAAAGGGCATGCCTGAAATGGGTAAGGTGATGGGCTTGCTCAAGGGCCGCCTCGCCGGGCGGGCCGACCTCGCCAAGGTGTCGGCGCTGGTGAAATCGCGGCTCGCCGCGGGTTGAGTTTCGGCAGGAATCGCCTATAAATCAAGGAGGGCCCGAGCGCTCGGCATAGTTTTGTTTCTCGCCGTCGCGTGACCGTCCCCCAGTGCGGAGGAGGCTCTGGCAGCGTGGTCAAACTGATCGGAGGATCGGCGGGGGCGTCCACTGCCGGCATTCAACCCGCATGCGTCCATCCGGTCGCAATGCCAGAGTTCGCAGACAGAGTTTGATTCCGGAATCATTCAAGCAGGACCTGCTCAATCGCGTCGACATCGTCGAAGTGATCGAGCGCCACATTCGGCTGAAGAAATCGGGTGCGAATTACGTTGCCTGCTGTCCCTTCCACACCGAAAAGACTCCTTCCTTTACCGTGAGTTCGCCCAAGCAGTTCTATCATTGCTTCGGCTGCGGGGCGAACGGAAACGCCATTTCCTTCGTCATGGAGTACCAGGGGCTCGGCTACGTCGAGGCGCTGAGGGATCTGGCCGAGTCCGTGGGCATGAAACTGCCGGAGTTCGAACCGCGAGGAACGAACAAGTCCGACGCGGGGGCAGACCTTTACGAAATTTTGCAGCGGGCGGCGGGCTACTACCGCGAGCAGCTGAAGGGCGCACCGGAGGCGATCGATTATCTGAAGCGGCGCGGCCTCACCGGGAAGATCGCCGCGCGCTTCGGCATCGGTTACGCTCCGGCGGGATGGCAGAACCTCGAGGCTGTTTTTCCCGATTACCAGGATAAGGCGCTGCGCGAGTGCGGCCTGGTCATCGACGGGGAAGGCGGCAGGCGCTACGACCGGTTTCGCGACCGGATCATGTTCCCGATACTCAATCAGCGCGGCTCGGTGATCGGTTTCGGCGGTCGCGTTCTCGGCGACGGAGAACCAAAGTACCTCAATTCGCCCGAAACGCCGCTGTTCGACAAGGGCCGCGAGCTCTATGGCTTGTCGCAGGCTCGTGCCGCGATTCGCCAGGGCGGGCGGGCGATCGTCGTCGAAGGTTATATGGACGTGGTTGCGCTGTCGCAGCACGGCATCGAGTACGCCGTGGCCACGCTCGGCACGGCCACCTCGGCGGTGCACGTGCAAAAGCTTTTTCGCCAGACCGACGAGATCGTCTTTTGCTTCGATGGCGACGCGGCCGGCCGCCGCGCGGCGTGGCACGCCCTCGAAGTGAGCCTGCCTGTCCTCGAAGATCACAAGGCGGTGAAGTTCCTTCTGCTGCCTCCCGAGCACGATCCCGACAGCTTCGTGCGCGAGCGGGGTTCGGAGGCATTCGAGCGCATGCTCGGCGAGACGCAGCCGCTCTCCGATTTCCTGCTCGAGCAGTTGATGAGCCGCGTCGATATGCGCACGGCCGAGGGGCGCTCTCGGCTGATTCACGAGGCCAAGCCATTGCTAAAGCGCATCGCGGCGCCCGCGTTGCAGCTGCAAATGGTGAAGCGATTGGCGGAGTTTTCGAGTACTACGCAGGAGGAGGCGGCGCGGCTCACCGATATTCGCATCGTCGCCGGGCGTGGTTTTCCCCAGCGCCCGGCGGCCGCGAGGGCGGCATCCGAGTCCAGAGGCAGGCACCAGCCACAGCGCGGTCTCTACCGCCAACTATTACGCGGGCTGTTCGTGAGGCCGGCTCTGGTGCTGGAGGTGCCGCTGGAGGAACTCAATGTTTCGCTGCCGGAAGCGCAGGTGCTATCGGAGTTGGCTGCAATTTGCCGCGCGGAATCCGGACTGCACGTCGATTCGGTCATCGAGCGCCTATCGGTACCCGAGCACGTGGAAATCATGAAGCGCGTGCGCGCCTCGCTGCTCGAGAGCAAGTTGGAGGACGAGAACATCGAAATCGAGTTTCAGGGGGCGATAACGACCCTGCGCGCGCAGCGCCGAAATCCGCGCCTGCATGAACTCGAGCAGAAAGCGGAAACCCAAGGGTTGTCGGATCAGGAATACGACGAATATCGCGGTTTGATCGCCGATGACGCGGCATTGAAACAGAGCCGGTCGACCCAACCCAGTGTGCTATAATTTTAGGCTTTCCCGACCACCCATCCCTCCCGACCGTTCAGGAAAAATTATGTCGAAACAGAAAGTTAGAGCCAAGGCGCTGACGCGAAAGAAATCGGGTAAAGCGCGCTCGGACGCAAAAGCCGCAGGTGCCGCCAAGACGCGCAGTCAAGCGCAGGCGAAGACCGCGGTCGCGGCTAAGAAAGCGAAGGATCAGCGCGCGCAGGTTCAGGCGCGCGAGCGCGAAAAAGTCAGGGCGCGCGAAAAGGCGGCCCGGGAGAAGGCGCAATTGAAGGCACAGAAGGAACGGGAAAAGGCCCGGCGTGCCAAGGAAAGGGAACGCGAGCAGAACGCGCGCCGAAAGGAAAAAGAGCGCGTAGCACACGAGAAAGCGAAGGAGAAGGAGCAGGTGCGCAAAGAGAAAGAAACGGCGCGCGCCGCCGCGCTCCGGGAGAAACAGGCTGCCCGGGAGCAGGCGCGCAAGGAAAAAGAATTGGCCAAGCAGAAGGTGCTCGAGGCCAAGCTCAAACTGCAGGAAATGCTCCGGGCGAACGGACGCGGCCGTCCCGGGCGGCCATTGAAGAACCGCAACGGTGACGCGGAGCGGGCGCTGCTCGCGCGCGCGGAGCTCAAGCCCGAGGAAGCCGAGGCGCGGCGCATGCGGCTGAAGACGCTCATCAAGCTTGGAAAGGAGCGCGGCTACCTCACCTACGCAGAGATAAACGATCACTTGCCCGACGACCTTGTCGATGCCGAGCAGATTGAATCGATCATTACGACGTTCAACGACATGAGCATCCAGGTCTACGACGAGGCCCCGGATGCCGAAACGCTGTTGATTTCCGGCAATGCGTCCACGCCCGTGCCGGATGAGGACGCCGAGGAGGCCGCAGAAGCGGCGCTTTCGACCGTTGATCCCGAGTTTGGCCGCACTACCGACCCGGTGCGTATGTACATGCGCGAAATGGGCTCGGTTGAGCTGCTGACGCGCGAGGGTGAAATCGAGATTGCCAAGCGCATCGAGGACGGGCTGAAACACATGATCCAGGCGATTTCGGCTTGCCCGACCACGATTGCCGAAATCACGGAGCTCGCGGATCGCGTCGAGCGCGACGACATGCGTATCGACGAGCTGGTCGATGGCCTTATCGACCCCAATGCCAAGGACGCACCCATCGAGGAGATTGCCGAAGACGCCGAGATCGAAGACGAGTCCGAGGAGTCGGAGGAGGCCGGGGCCGCGGCATTGACCGCAAGACTCTTGAAGCTCAAGGAAGATTCGATGGTGCGGTTCCAGAAGATCCGGCGCCTCTATGACAAGATGCGAAAGGCCCTGGCCGAGCAAGGCCACCGCAGCAAGGATTACATCAAGGTCCGCGACCAGATCGGAGGCGAATTGACGAATATTCGCTTCACTGCGCGCATCATCGAGCGGTTGTGCGACGGACTGCGCGGCATGGTCGAAAACGTGCGCGGGCACGAGCGTGAAATCATGAACCTTTGCGTCAACAAGGCGGTCATGCCGCGAGCGCATTTCATCAAGGTTTTTCCGGGCAACGAGACCTCGCTGCGCTGGGTGAGGAACGAGATCGCGGCCGGCCATCCGTGGAGTTCGAGCCTGCAGCGCTATGAACCGTCGATTCTCGAGCGGCAGCAGAAACTGATCGACATCCAGAAGAGAATCGGCATTCCGTTGCGCGACTTGAAGGAGATCAACAAGCAGATGTCCACCGGCGAGGCGAAGGCCCGCCGCGCCAAGCGCGAGATGACCGAGGCGAATCTGCGGCTGGTCATTTCCATTGCCAAGAAGTACACCAACCGTGGACTGCAGTTCCTCGACCTCATTCAAGAGGGAAACATCGGCCTGATGAAAGCGGTGGACAAGTTCGAATACCGGCGGGGCTACAAGTTCTCCACCTACGCCACCTGGTGGATCCGGCAGGCGATCACGCGCTCGATCGCCGATCAGGCGCGCACCATCCGCATTCCGGTGCACATGATCGAGACGATCAACAAGATGAACCGCATCAGCCGGCAGATTCTGCAGGAGACCGGGCAGGAGCCCGATCCGGCGACGCTGGCGCTGAAGATGGAGATGCCCGAGGACAAGATCCGCAAGATTCTCAAGATCTCCAAAGAGCCGATCTCGATGGAAACGCCGATAGGCGACGACGACGACTCGCATCTGGGCGACTTCATCGAAGACAATTCGACCTTGGCGCCTAATGATGCGGCGATGTACGCCTCGCTGCGGGAGGTCACCAAGGACATCTTGGACTCGCTCACGCCGCGCGAGGCCAAAGTGCTGCGTATGCGCTTCGGCATCGAGATGAACACCGACCACACGCTCGAAGAGGTCGGCAAGCAGTTCGACGTCACGCGCGAACGCATCCGCCAAATAGAAGCCAAGGCGCTGCGCAAGCTCCGCCACCCGTCGCGCTCGGAGCGGCTGAAGAGCTTCCTGGACAACACCTGAACGCGATAGAGGCGGTAGAACAAGCGGAAAGCGCTCAGATAGGGCGTTGCCACCCGGCCGGCGCGTGCCGGCCGGGTGGTTTAAGGGCCTGTAGCTCAGCTGGTTAGAGCAGAGGACTCATAATCCTTTGGTCCCTGGTTCGAATCCAGGCGGGCCCACCAGTAACCGTGCGATTCGAGAGCGCGCATCGATGGCGGGCGGATGGAGGTATTGCTTTGATGATTCGTAGCGTCGGCGCTGCCTTCCGCCAACTTACGCTTTGCCCCTTGCACGAGGGGCCGGCGCCATGCGCAGGATAGGGATCCTCGAAACCAGTTCGGGCGACCCCGCTCGACTGCAGCTATGGGAGCTGTTTCGGCAGCGATTGCTGGAGCTTGGCTATGTGGAAGGGCGGGACATCAGTTTCGAGTCCCGCTGGGCGCAGGGAAATGCCGATCTGCTTCCGAAACTTGCAGCTGAGCTCGTAGCGCTGGAAGTCGACGCCATCGTAACCGCCGGAACGCCTGCCGCGTTCGCGGCCAAGCGGGCGACGACCACGATCCCCATCGTCATGGCGACAGGCGTATCGGTCGATACCGGGATGAATGAAAGTTCGTCCGGACTGCCAGGAAACGTCACCGGCTTGAGCGACTTGGCGCCGGGCCTAAGCACCAGACGCCTGGAGCTGCTCGCCCAGGTGGTTCCCGGCGCCGCGCAGCTCGCCGTCCTTTGGGACCAGACCAATCAAGCCGGATCGCTCGTGGTTGGTGAATATCAGGACGCGGCCCGGTCTCTGGGTTCGTCTCTGGAGGTTTTCGGGGTGCGTGCCCCCGACGATTTCGATGTCGCCTTGCCTGCGATGGCACGGAGGGGCGCCGGTGGTTTCATCGGCGTGACGAGCGCCATGTTTTTCGGCGAGCGAGAGCGCCTCGCTGCCCTTGCACTGGAATGCCGCCTCCCGGCGATGTTCGTGCGAAGAGAGTATGCCGAGGCCGGTGCTCTCATGGCTTTCGGGGCGCCTATTCGTGACAATTACCGCCGCGCTGCCGGTTACGTCGACAAGATCTTCAAAGGGGCCAGACCAGCCGACCTCCCGGTGGATCAACCGACGGGATTCGAGCTGGTCATCAACAGGAAGACCGCGCAAGCCCTTGGGCTGACCATCCCGCAGGCCATGCTCCATGACGCGCAGCTGGTAGAGTGATGGGTGTAGGCGAAAACCGCGCTCGTTTCTGCGCCGCCAATTCCACGTAAGGTTCTGATATAATTATTTTACTTTGTTAGGCATCCCCCCGATTTTGCCGCACCGTCATAATCCTCATCCCTTGCTTACTAGGTCGAATCCAGGACATTAGGTGGACTTATACGAAGTATTTGTCTGTGCCGATGCGCGGAGCGGCACTGCTGCTCCCGCCGCGGCGCCGGCGTTTGGACCAAGCGGCGTTGGGTGGCCGGTGGTTCCAGCGAGGAATGCAGCGCCAGCAAGCCGATTTGCTTCAAAGCGAGGTGAGCAATGACCAAGACCAGGAAGAGGAAGACAGAGTTGGAACCGGGATTTTCGGAGTTGTTTCCACGTCCGAAGTTTCTGGACTGGGAGCCCTTGACCGAGGAAGAGCGTCGACGCGAAAATCGCGCGCGGGCCGATGCACGGATGAAGCAGGAAGAGGAATTGCGGCAGTTGATGGTCAACCGGGCCAAGAAGGGTCAGCCCAAGAAGCGCACGCACATTGTAATCAGCAGGAAAGGTTGAGACTTGAACAAAGTCCTGGCGCTTGTTTGCCTGCTGCTGGAAGGATGCGCGATATCGCTTGGAATTACCAACAGCCCACCGCTGCCCAATGAGTGCGGCGTCCGCTCCGGAACGGCAACGTGCCGGTAAGTCTCCACTGAATTTGCGCCGGAACATGAATTCGGCTAACCAGCCAATTTCTCGCTCTCGCGAGCCATCGCCGGCAACGGGTGTGCATAAGAGTTCCGGCTCTGGCTGATCTATGTCAAGTTCTTGAGTCGTTGTTATGGTCATATTGCGGTTCGTGGAAATTCGGCCTCGGGCTTGCGCCGGGGCTTTTTGACAAGGGGGACACCGTGGAAGTGTTCAAGGCGGACGTAGCTATTATTGGCGCGGGTGGTACGGGGTTGCGGGCGGCGATCGCGGTGGCCGAAACCGATCCTTCCCTGAAGGTGGCCCTCGTTTCCAAGGTTTATCCGATGCGCAGCCACACTGTGGCGGCCGAAGGCGGCGCGGCCGGCGTCGTGCGGGACGACGACAGCCTGGAATATCACTTCAACGACACCGTAGCCGGCGGCGACTGGCTTTGCGACCAGAATGTGGTCGAGTATTTTGTATCCCATTGCACCGAAGAGTTGACCCAGCTGGAACACTGGGGCTGCCCGTGGAGCCGCAAGCCCGATGGGCACATCAACGTACGCGCGTTCGGCGGCATGAAAATAGAACGCACTTGGTTCGCCGCCGACACCAGCGGCTTCCATATGCTGCACACGTTGTTTCAGACCTCGATCAAGTATCCCTCGATCAAGCGCTTCGACGAGCACTTCTGCTGCGATATCGTTGTCGAAGACGGACGCTGCCAAGGCGTGGTGGCGATCGACGTCAGCACGAGCAAGTTGACCTATATTCAGGCCAAGGCGGTGAGCATCGCCACCGGTGGTGCCGGCCGGGTGTTTCGCGAAAACACCAATGGCGGCATCGTCACCGGCGACGGCATGGCGCTCGCCTACCGCCACGGCGCGCCGCTGCGCGATCTGGAATTCATGCAGTATCACCCGACCTGCATGCCGGGAACCGGACTGCTGTTCACCGAGGCCTGTCGCGGCGAAGGCGGATTTCTCCTCAATAAGGATGGGTATCGGTTCTTGCAGGATTACGGTCTCGGGCCCGCCGAAGACAAGCCGCGCAACAAGTTCATGGAACTGGGCCCGCGCGATCGCGTGAGCCAGGCGATCTGGCACGAAGAACGGAAGGGCCGGACCATTTCGACCCCGTTTGGCGAGGCGGTTCACTTGGATATGCGCCATCTCGGAGAAAAGAAACTGCGCGAGCGCCTGCCGCTGATCTATGAGTTGGCCGAGGAGTACATGGGGATCGATCCGGCAAAAGCTCCGATTCCGGTTCGGCCGGGCGTGCATTACACCATGGGCGGCATTTATGCCGACATCAATGCCGCAACGCCGTTGCAGGGGCTGTTTGCTGCAGGCGAGTGCGCGAGCAACGGCATTCACGGTGCCAACCGTTTGGGTTCGAACTCCTTGGTGGATATCGTCGTGTTCGGCAAGGTGGCCGGGGTTCAGGCGGCGCGTCTGGCAAAGTCAGTGTCGAACAGCAAACCGGCGCTGCTGGAAAAGCAGGCCGCGGCAGCGGAGAAGCGCGCGCTGGACCTGGTCAAGAAGACCGGGGGCAAGGAACGCGCATCGGTGCTGCGCAAGGAGATGGGGCAGAGCATGGAGCACGGCTGCGGCATCTATCGCGTCGCGAAGGAGATGCAGGAGACATGCGACAAGCTGGCCGAGCTCAGGCAGCGCTACAAGAACCTGGACGTCGAAGACAAGTCGAGTGTGTTCAACACCGATTGGCTGACCGCGATCGAGCTTGGATTCCTGCTCGAAGTGGCGGAGGTGGTGGCCACTTCCGCGCTCAATCGCAAGGAATCGCGCGGGGCGCATCAGCGGATCGACGGCTACGAGAACCGCGATGACGTGAATTTCCTCAAGCATACGCTTGCCTACTACACCGGTGACGGACCGCCACGCATTGAATTCCAGGACGTGATAATCACCAAGTCCAAGCCCGGTACGCGCGCCTACGGTGCCGCGGGGGTAAAGGCCGACCAGGAGAAAAAGGCCGAACAGGAGAAAAATACAGAGCAGGCGAAGAAAAAGGAAGCGGCCAATGGCTGAGAACGGAAAAGTTATCGAAATGGAAGTCCTGCGCTACCGTCCGGAGCAGGACAAGGAGCCCTTCTGGCAGAGCTACAAGGTTCCGTTTACCGACGATATGTCGGTGCTGCAGGGACTGGCTCATATCAAGGCAGAACTTGACAGCACGCTTAGCTACCGTTGGTCATGCCGGATGGCGATCTGCGGCAGTTGCGGGATGATGATCGACGGCGTGCCCAAGCTCGCCTGCCGGACGTTCCTGCGCCATTTCCATGGAAAGGTGCGCGTCGGACCGCTGGAGCATTTTCCCATCGAGCGCGATTTGGTGGTGCGGGTGGACGACTTTATGCAAAAGCTCGCGAGCATAAAGCCTTACATCATTCCCAAGGAGCCGCGCACGCTCAAGCAGGGCGAGTACCTGCAGACCCCGGCGCAGCTCGAGAAATACCTGCAGTTCAGCGGCTGCATCAATTGCATGCTCTGCTACTCGGCCTGCCCGCAGTACGGACTGGATTCCAAGTTCACCGGGCCGGGCATTCTCGCGCTGATGCACCGGTACAACGCCGATTCGCGCGATGGCGGGCGCGCCGAGCGAATGAATCTGGGACATTCGGAGGAGGGCTTCTGGGGATGCACCGCAGTCGCGTACTGCTCCGTGGTCTGTCCCAAGGGGGTCGATCCGGCCAATGCCATCAACCAGAACAAGATGGGCAGCGCAATTGATTATTTCGTCAGATTTATGGCGCCAAGGGGAGCAGGAACATGAGCGCGCAAATGGATAAGCGGCGTCCCTATGTTCGGCCGATGGCCGGCTGGTGGAAGAGAGATCCGTATTTTCTCCGCTACATGGCAATGGAAGCGACATCGGTGCTGGTCGCCGTGTACGCGGTGATACTGCTGGTGGGACTGGCTCGTCTCAGTCAGGGCGAGGCAGCGTACAACGGATGGCTCGAGGCCCTGAAGAGTCCGTTGTCCGTGGGTCTTCACGTCTTGCTACTCGCGGTTTTCGTCTACCACACCTGGAGCTGGTTCAAGATCATGCCCAAGACCCTGCCGACGATCTACATCGGCGGCACGAAGCTTGAGCAGTCCACCATCACCTGGACGGGTGTCGTGGTGGCGGTGATAGTGAACCTGGCCGTCCTGGCAATTCTGATGGGAGTCAAGCCATGAAGCGCGCGAACGATCCGGTATTTTGGCTATTGTTCGGCGCCGGCGGCATGCTCTCGGCGCTGGTCGGCGCGGTGCTGGTGTTCGTAACCGGGATCGGCGTGCCTGGGGGCGTACTGGTCTCGTCGGACCTGATGCGGTATCAGAGCATGCTGGGATTCGCGCAGAACGGCCTGGGCAAGCTCATCGTGTTTGCCGTCATCGCGCTATTCCTCTGGCATGCGGCATTGCGCATCTTCCACATGCTGCACGACTTCGGAATTCACGCCGGGGCCGTGGCCAAGCTCGTCTGCTTCGGGCTGCCGTTGCTGTGCACGATCGCCGCGGCCTATTGGCTCTTGGCGCTGGGTTTCTAGGGCTAGGCGGGCGGGTCGCCCCGTTTCGTTTAGTTGCGGGCTCGCAGCTCACGCCGCCTGTGGCTGGGCGTTTGTGATGTTGCGCGGACGAAAAGCCGTCCGGATCGCCGATTGCGCACAGATGATAAAGCCATCTGTGCGCAATCGGCGATCTCGTATAAAAACCCAAGTCGTCTTGGTTTTTAACATAACCGTGTTTTCTGTACGGATGGTTTTTATCCGTACAGAAAACACGGTTGGCGCGCGCAGCGCGCAAGTCTGCTCGTCGCGGGAGGGAGGACGTAAGGTGCTTGCTCCGCTCAGGGTGGGTGCGACTCGGCACCCCCTGAGCCACGCTAGCTTCGCGAGGTCAGCGCCTCGTTGATGGCGTGTGCGGCGCGTTTGCCTGCGCCTGCCGCCAGGATTACCGTGGCCGCACCGGTCACCGCGTCGCCGCCGGCGAATACCAGCGACTTGGACGTGAGCCCCGTCTTTTCGTCTGCCACCAGGCAGCCTTTCTTGTTCGTGAGCAATCCTGAGGTCGTGCGGGTGAGCAGCGGATTGGGCGTCGTCCCGATCGCCAGAATGACGTTATCCACATCCAGCACGAACTCGCTGCCCTCGATCGGGATCGGGCGTGCGCGACCCGACGCGTCGGGCTCCCCGAGTTTCATCTGCTGGCACTTGAGCCCTGTGGCCCAGCCTTCGGCATTTCCGAGGATCTCGAGTGGGTTCGTGAGCCAATGGAACTTCACGCCCTCCTCGATCGCATGATGGTACTCCTCGACGCGAGCACCCATTTCTTTTTCACTGCGGCGGTAGACGATCATCGCCTCCTCGGCTCCCATGCGCATCGAGGTGCGCACGGCATCCATCGCCGTATTGCCCGCCCCGATAACTGCCACGCGCCTGCCGACCCGCACGGGCGTGTCGG
>JACQTO010000260.1 GCA_016210745.1 Betaproteobacteria bacterium | reverse complement strand
TGGCAGGACTGGTCACGATCGAG
Organism: Betaproteobacteria bacterium; assembly: GCA_016210745.1. Taxonomy (GTDB): domain Bacteria; phylum Pseudomonadota; class Gammaproteobacteria; order Burkholderiales; family SG8-39; genus JACQTO01. The sequence goes on along the minus strand of JACQTO010000260.1, from coordinate 33,009 downwards.
GACGTGCTCGAGCAGATCGTCGGGGAGATCGAGGACGAGTACGACTTCGACGAGACCGAGGACAACATCGTGCAGGAATCGGCAAACCAGTGGCGCGTCAAGGCGCAGACCGAGATCGGGGATTTCAACCGCGCCTTCAGCACCGAGTTTTCCGACGAGCAGTTCGACACCGTCGGCGGTCTGGTCCTGCAGAGCTTCGGCCGCCTGCCCAAGCGGGGCGAGGCGATCGCCGTAGACGGCGTGCGACTCGCGGTGCTGCGCGCCGACAGCCGGCGCCTGTATCTGCTGTCGGTGCAAAAGCTGCCGGAACGGATTTGAACCCCGCCTCGCTCCTCGCTACGGGGCGCCGGGCGATGCTCTCGGCATTCGCCGCAGGCGCGATTTCGGTCGCAGCGTTCTCCGTGCCGCAATACTTTGCGCTCGCCCCCGCGGCGCTGGCGCTGCTCTATTACCTCTGGCAGCGGGCCGACTCGCCGCGGCGCGCGGCCGCGCTCGGCTTTGCTTTCGGGCTCGGACACTTCGGCACGGGCGTGTCCTGGATATACGTCAGTCTGCACGAGTTCGGCATGATGCCCGCCCCGCTCGCCGCAGCGGCCACACTCGCCTTCTGCTGTTATCTTGCGCTGTTCCCGGCGCTGGTCGGCTCGCTCCAGGCGCGCATCGGCGCAAGCCCTCCCCTCCGGTTCCTCGTCCTGGTTCCGGCGCTGTGGACCCTCGCGGAGTGGCTGCGGAGCTGGCTGCTCACGGGTTTCCCGTGGCTTTCGGTGGGCTATTCGCAGATCGATACGCCGCTTGCCGGCTTCGCGCCTATCGCCGGCATGTTCGGCGTATCTTTCGCGACCTGCCTGCTCTCGGGGCTCGCGCTGCTCGTGCTTGGCGCAGGACGTGCGCGCGTGCCTGCCGTCGCCGCCATCGTGCTGCTCGTTGCCGCCGGCCAGGGATTGCGTGCGATCGAGTGGACCCGGCCCGTTGCCGAACCGGTGCGCGTCGCCTTGGTCCAGGGCAATATTCCGCAGAGCCTCAAGTTCGATCCGCGCCGCTACGCAGTGACCCTGGACACCTACCGCAGGCTGGTGCTCGCAAGCGATGCGCAGCTCGTCGTGCTGCCGGAGACCGCCATTCCGCGCTTTCTCGATGCGGTCGACCCGCGCTATCTGGCCGAACTCGCGCACCACGCCGGCTCGCGCGGGGCCGATATCCTCCTGGGCGTGCCGCTGCGCGAGCCCGGCGGGCGCATGACCAACGGCGTGGTAACGCTGGGCGCCTCGCCTCCGCAGCGCTACAGCAAGGTCCACCTTGTTCCTTTAGGGGAGTTCGTGCCGCCCGAATTCGGCTGGATCGTTTCGGTGCTGCGCATCCCGCTTGCCGATTTCGACAGCGGCAGCGATCTGCAGCAACCGCTCGAGGCAGGCGGCGCCCGGGTCGCGGTCAACATTTGCTACGAGGACGCGTTCGGCGAGGAGATCATCCGCCAGCTGCCCAAAGCGACGCTGCTCGTCAATGTGAGCAACGTCGCCTGGTTCGGCGATTCGCTCGCACCGGCGCAGCACCTGCAGATCTCGCGCATGCGCGCGCTCGAGACCGGGCGCGCCATGCTGCGCGCTACCAACACCGGCGTGACCGCCATCATCGATCAGCGCGGCACCGTGATCGGCCGTCTCCCGGGCTTTGCCGAGGGGGTCCTGACCGGCGCTGTGCAACAGTTCACCGGCGCCACGCCCTACGTGCGCCTGGGCAATGTCCCGGCGCTTGCAACGGCGGCGCTGCTGGTGCTCTGGATCGTATGCCTGAGCTTCTGGCGCGGCATCGGCCGTCGGGTTTCTGCAAGAGTGGAAAGCCGGTAAAATTCGCGCCTCCATGCAAACCTTTCAGCAACTCATTCTCGCGCTTCAGGATTTCTGGAGCGCGCGCGGCTGCGTTCTGTTGCAGCCCTACGACATGGAGGTCGGCGCCGGCACCTTCCACACCGCCACTTTTTTGCGCGCGATCGGCCCCGAGCCCTGGCGAGCGGCGTATGTGCAGCCCTCGCGCCGTCCCAAGGACGGCCGCTACGGCGAAAACCCGAACCGCCTGCAGCATTATTATCAGTACCAGGTGGTGCTCAAGCCTTCGCCGCACGACATCCAGGACCTGTACCTCGAATCCTTGCGTGCGCTGGGCATCGACACCGCCGTGCACGACATCCGCTTTGTCGAAGACGATTGGGAGTCCCCGACGCTGGGTGCCTGGGGACTGGGCTGGGAGGTGTGGCTGGACGGCATGGAAGTGACCCAATTCACTTACTTCCAGGAAGTGGGAAGCCTGCAGTGCAAGCCGGTGCTCGGCGAAATTACCTATGGCCTGGAGCGGCTGGCCATGTACTTGCAGGACAAGGAAAACGTGTTCGATCTGGTTTGGACACCCGGGGTCACCTATGGCGACGTGTTCCACCAGAACGAGGTCGAACAATCGAAGTACAACTTCGAGCACGCCAATGCGCAATGGCTGCTGTCGCAGTTCGGCGACTTCGAGCGCGAGGCGAAGCGCCTTATCGAGGCCGGGCTCCCGCTTCCCGGATACGAGATGGTGATGAAATGTTCGCACACCTTCAACCTGCTCGACGCGCGCGGCGCCGTCTCGACCACCGAGCGCGCCGCCTACATCGGCCGCGTGCGAACTCTGGCGCGCATGGTGGCGCAGGCGTATTACGAGTCGCGCGAGCGACTCGGCTTTCCGATGCTTGCGCGCTCCGCAATGGTCGCCTAGGCCATGAACCCAACGCTGCTCGTTGAACTCCTCACAGAGGAGTTACCGCCCAAGTCCCTGAAACAGCTTGGATCAGACTTCGCGCTTAAGGTGCTCGACGGGCTCGCCTCGCATCGATTTATTGAATCGGTTGTCGACTTCAATTTCTACGCGACGCCGCGCCGTATCGCAGTGTGCGTTCCTGCGGTGCGTGAGCGCTCACCCGATGTCCATCGCGAAGTGCAAGGTCCGTCAACCGGGGCGCCGACGCAAGCGATTACCGGCTTTGCGAAAAAAAATGGGATTGCACCGGAGTCACTGGAAAAAAAACAGACCCCGAAAGGCGAGGTATTTGTCGCCCGCGTTACGGCAATCGGGACAACGCTGGATGCCGTTCTCGCTGAAATCGTAACGGCAGCGCTGAAGAAGCTGGCTATCGCGAAGCTGATGCGTTGGGGCGACGGCGACGCTCAGTTCGTTCGGCCGGTGCATGGTCTAGTCATGCTGCACGGCGATCGGGTCGTGCCTGGTACTGTGCTAGGAGTTGCTTCGCGCAACATTACGCGCGGTCATCGGTTCATGAGCAAGGGCGATATTGTCGTCGGTCACGCCGACGATTACGAACGAGTACTCAAAGGCGACGGTAGGGTTGTACCCAGCTTCGATGAACGCAAAGCCTCGATCGAGGAGGCCCTGTTCTCGCAAGCGACGCGGCTCGGCGCAAGCCTGGGCGAATACCGCGACACGCTTGACGAGGTCACCGCACTGGTCGAACATCCCAGCGTCTACGCCGGCGAATTCGATCCGGAGTTTCTCGAAGTGCCGCAGGAGTGCCTGATCCTCACCATGCGGCAGAACCAGAAATATTTTCCGCTGTTCGATGCCAACGAGCGGCTGTTGTCGAAGTTTCTCATCGTCAGCAACCTGCAGGTGGCCGATCCGCGCCACATCGTCGCGGGCAACCAGCGCGTGGTGCGCCCGCGGCTGGAGGACGCGCGGTTTTTCTACCATCAGGACCGGCGCGCGCGGCTGGAGGCACGCGTGCCGCAGCTGGCAACCATGGTCTACCACAACAAGCTCGGCACCCAGCTCGAACGCGTCGAGCGCATCCAGCTGCTCTCCGGCGACATTGCGCGCCGGATCGGCGCCGATGCGGCGCACGCCGAGCGCGCGGGCTGGCTCGCCAAAGCCGATTTGCTCACCGGCATGGTGGGCGAATTTCCGGAGCTGCAGGGCATCATGGGCCGCTATTACGCCCTCCACGACGGCGAGCCGCCCGAGGTAGCCGATGCGATCGGGGCGCACTATCGGCCGCGCTTTGCGGGCGACGCGCTGCCTCGGGGCCCCGTATCGTGCGCCGTGGCGCTGGCCGACAAACTCGACACGCTTGCCGGACTCTTCGGCATCGGACAGCAGCCCACCGGAGACAAAGATCCCTTCGGTCTGCGCCGCGCGGCGCTCGGCGTCATCCGGATATTGATCGAGCAATCGATCGCCATCCCCGTCGATCAGCTCGTCAGCGCGGCTTTCAAGGGATTCGAGCGCAAACTCGCCGACGCACGCACCGACCTTATCCTGTTCATTTACGAGCGAGCGCGCGGATACCTCCTGGAGCTGGGCTATAGCGCCAACGAAGTCGAAGCCGTCTTGTGCCTGCATCCGGTGAACATCGACCTGCTGCGGCGCATGCTCCAGGCAGTGCGGGAATTCTCGGCGCTTCCGGAGGCCGAGAGCTTGGCCGCGGCGAACAAGCGGATTGCGAATATTCTTCGACAGGCCCAATCCAAGGGCGAGTCCTACGCCAATGCCGACCCCTCGGCGCTCGTGGAGCGCGCCGAACTGTCGCTGCATGACGCGTTGCGCCGCGCCCTGGAGTCGGCCAAGCCTTATTTCGACTCCGGCGACTTTGCCGGATACTTGAAGACCTTCGCCCCTCTCAAACAACCGGTGGATGCGTTCTTCGATACGGTGATGGTCATGGTCGAGGACAAGCAGCTGCGCGAAAATCGGCTTGCGCTGCTCGCCGATATGCGCCAGGCGATAAACCGCGTCGCCGACATCTCGAAGCTCGCCGCATGAAGCTCATCATCCTCGACCGCGACGGGGTCATCAATTACGACAGCGACGAGTACATCAGGGGCCCGGATGAGTGGCGCCCGATCCCGGGCAGCCTGGAGGCAATTGCCCGGTTGACCCAGTCCGGGTACGGCATCGCGGTCGCGACCAACCAGTCCGGGATTGGCCGCGGCCTGTTCGACATGGCCACTCTGAACGCGATCCACGCCAAGATGCACCGTGCGGTCAACCAGGCCGGCGGGCGCATCGACGCGATCTTCTACAGTCCGGACCTCCCGGAATCGAATTCACCTTACCGCAAGCCGAACCCCGGCATGTATGCAGCGATCGCCGAGCGCTTCAATGTTCCGCTGGAGCGCGTGCCCGCGGTCGGCGACACGCGAGCCGATCTGCAGGCCGCGGTCGCAGCGGGCGCGCAGCCGATTCTGGTTCTCAGCGGCAAGGGGACGAAAACACGCGCTGAAGGCAACCTGCCCGGATCGACGCTGATTTTTGCCGACTTGGCGGCGGTCGCCGAGGCGCTTTGCGCGTGATCAACCTGGTACGGTCCGTCCTTTTTCTGGCTGCGCTGCTCCTCGTTACGCCGCCGTACGCGATGATCGCATTGCTGATGCTGCCGCTGCCGCCGCTGGCACGCTGGCGCATGGTCTCGGGCTGGTCGCGCCCGGTGATGTGGCTCACGCGGGTATTGCTCGGCATTCATTATCGCGTCGAAGGACTGGAGCACCTGCCCCGCACCCCGGCCGTAATCGTCTCGAAGCACCAATCGGCCTGGGAAACGATCGCCTTCCAGCTCATTTTTCCACCGCACGTGCACGTACTCAAGCGCGAACTGCTGTGGATCCCGTTTTTCGGTTGGGGCCTGGCGCTGATGAGCCCGATCGCGATCGATCGCAGCCGGGGCACCCACGCGGCCAAGCGCCTGGTCGGGTTTGGACGCAAGCGCGTGGCGCAGGGATTCTGGATACTCATTTTCCCCGAAGGCACACGCATGGCGCCCGGGAAGCGCGGAAAATATCACGTCGGCGCCGCCTGGCTCGCGTCGCGCCTGAGCATCCCCGTGGTCCCCGTGGCGCACAACGCGGGGATGTTCTGGGGCAAGAACGCCTTCGTCAAGCGACCCGGAACGATTACCGTGCAGATCGGCGCGCCCATCGATCCCGCCGGACTGAGCCCCGAGGCGCTCAACGCCAAAGCGGAGGAATGGATCGAGACGCGCATGGCGAGGCTATGTCCGATTTGAAGCAGCTCGAGTTGCCGTTCGGATCGGCGCCGACGCCGTTCGAATTTTCCGTGCAGCACCCCGAGGCCGATGCGAAGGAGCGCCCGGCGCCCGGTAAAGGAACGCCCAGGCGGGTTCGGCTCGAGAGCGGGGAGTTGGCGTACCGATTGGTGCGCGCGCGCCGGCGCAGCATTGGAATTTCCATCGAATCCGGCCAGTTGGAAGCGCGTGCGCCGCGCTACACCCCGATAGCCGAAGTCGAAGCGTTCATTCGCGAGAAAGAACGCTGGATCGCGCGGCGCCTGGCCGAATGCACGATGCGTCCGCACCCCATGCGCTGGCAGGACGGTGCGAGTCTGCCCGTGCTTGGGCGCACGGTCTGCCTGCGCGCCGGAGTCGGCGCCGGCGTCGGCCTGGTCGGCGACTGTCTCATTCTGCCCGCGGACAATATCGAGCGGTGGCCGGAGCAGGCGCTCGAGTGGCTGCGCTCGCGCGCGCTGGCGCTTTTCCAGGAGCGCCTTGCGCATTTCGCTGCGGCGCTCGGCGTGCCCTTGCCCTCCCTCGGGCTGTCGAAAGCGAGAACGCGATGGGGAAGCTGCCAAGCGAAGGGCCGCGGCGGCGCTCGCGTGCTGCTGAACTGGCGGCTATACCACTTGCCGCCGCGCCTGATCGATTACGTCGTCGTGCACGAGCTGGCTCACTTGAAGCAGCTCAATCACTCGCCGCGGTTCTGGGCTGTGGTGGCAAGCGCCGTTCCCGACTACGCCGAGGTCCGGCGCGAACTCAATCGCCTCGGGCGCTCACTGCCCGAATTGTGACCATCCGCACAGGAGACCCAAGATGCGCATCCTTCATACCATGATCCGTGTGGTCGATCTTGAACGCTCGCTTCGCTTCTACACCGAGGTGCTCGGGATGAAGCTGATGCGCCGCAAGGACTATCCGGAGGGGAAGTTCACGCTCGCCTTTATCGGTTACGGCGACGAGTCCGAGAACGCCGTCATCGAACTCACCCACAACTGGGGAGTCTCGAGCTACGAGCTTGGCAATGCCTTCGGCCACATAGCGATTGCCGTCGACGACGCCTACAAAGCCTGCGAAGAGATCAAGAGCCGCGGCGGCAAGGTGACTCGCGAGGCCGGTCCGATGAAGTTCAGCGCCACCGTGATTGCGTTCGTCGAGGACCCCGACGGCTACAAGCTGGAGCTGGTCCAGCGCAAGTGACAGCGCGCGAGGGGGGCAAACGGGGACGGCTCCTAAGCCGGACGAGCCGGAACCAAGGAAGCTAATTTTTGCCCTTTATCAATCTCCCCCTTTTCGCGCAGTTGCTTGCAACTGCGCGAAAAGGGGGAGACGAATTTAGAACCGACTAAACCGGGATAGCCGGAATCCTCAGCGAGGGGGGCCCGACACCGAGCGAAACTTGCGGAATCCGCTTGCCTGCCCGATCAGCGACTTGGCGAATTCTTCCAGCATCGCATCGTTTATTTCACCGGCGGGAACGACGAAGTCGTCGCGTCCGAGACGCAGCAGGTTCTTGGCGGTGATCAGCAACCGCCCCTGCTCGTGATCGGCCTTGATGGTGACATCGGTCACGATGGCGGGCTGCACCGTGAACTTTGTTTTCGCCACCATACCGCGCTCGTTCTTGGTCTCCTCCTCGGTGAATTTCAAGTTGTAGCTGTACAGCAGATCCCGCACCTTTTGCGCCGTAACCGGCATATCGCGCTCAACCACGAGGTTTTCGCCCGAACTCCACTTGAGGTAGAACGTGACGACATCGAAGTGGTCCTTGTCGTTGATCCGCTTGCGCCGGAAGTCGATGAAAGATTCGAAGAACTGGAGGCTGGAAAGATCTCCCACCCCGGGAACCGAGTAGACCATCGGGTTGGTCGGCTTGATGACTGCAAGCTGCTTGAGCAGATCGTTCAGGTAATGGAACGTCTGCTTCATCTTGTCCTCGACCAGCTTGATGGCGTCGTCCCGCAGTGAATCCTGGGACAACTGTTGCGTCTTCACCATCTCGGCCTGTTTCTTTAGGTCGTCGAGCAGACCCATGCTGGTCTCCACTGAAAATCGGGGTTTCGTGCCGAAGGTCGAATTCTGCCAGTACTGGGTCCCTTTTAGAAGGGGCTAGTGCGGCTCTCCGCGCCGTTCGACGAGGCAATTCGCGAGGGCGACGAAATCCGGGACGGAGAGGTTTTCCGCTCGCAGGCCGGCGTCGATTCCGGCCGCGGCGAGATCCTCGGCGAGCGCCAATCCCTGCAGCGCATTTTTCAAAGTCTTGCGCCGGTGCGAAAACGCCCGGGTAACGACCTGCGCGAGCAACGCTTCGTCGCGCGCGGCACGCGCCGGGCGGCCGATCGGCTCCATGCGCACCAGTGCGGATTCGACGCTTGGCGGCGGCCGGAACGCTTCGGGCGGAACCAAAAAAAGACTGCGCATGCGAAAGCGGTACTGCAGGGCGACCGAAAGCCGGCCGTATTCGTGCCGGGAAGGCAGCGCGACCATCCGCTCGACGACTTCGCGCTGCAGCATGAAATGCAGGTCCCTGAGCCGGTCGGCGAATTCAGCCAGATGAAACAGAAGCGGCGTCGAGATGTTGTACGGCAGATTTCCGACGATCCGCAGCGGGGATGGCAGTGCCGAAAAGTCGAATTTGAGTGCATCGCCTTCGTGCACCACCAGGCCCTCGGCCGAATGCCTATGGCGCATCGCCGCGGCCAGGTCGCGGTCGATCTCGACGGCGTGAAGAGCGCGCGTACGCGCCAGCAGCGGCCCGGTCAGGGCACCCAAGCCCGGTCCGATCTCGACAATATTGTCCTCCGGCCGGGGATCGATTGCGGCGACTATTCGCTCGATGATCGCGCGGTCGGCCAAGAAATGCTGGCCAAACCTCTTGCGGGGAACATGGCCATGAGCAATCACGAGCTCAAGCGCTCGTCGCCTGCGCGCGGACCATCTCGATCGCGGCTTCGATCGCGACCGCGAGGCTTCCCGGATCGGCTTTTCCTGTTCCCGCAAGCGAGAGCGCGGTACCGTGGTCCACCGAGGTGCGGATGATGGGCAGCCCGAGCGTTACGTTGACTCCCGCGCCGAAGCTGGCGAATTTCAGCACCGGCAGCCCCTGGTCGTGGTACATGGCGAGCACGCAGTCGGCTTCGCGCAAATTCTCGCGGGAAAACAGGGTGTCGGCCGCCAACGGACCGCGCAGGGAAAACCCCTCGGCACGCAGCTTCTCCAGCACCGGGGCAATGACCTCGATTTCCTCGCGCCCCAGGTGCCCGGCCTCGCCGCAATGCGGGTTGAGTCCGGTGACCAGGATATTCGGCCGCGCCATGCCGTAGAAACGCGAGAGCGATGCGGCAAGAACCCGGATGACCCGCTCCAGCCCCGCGCGCGTGATGGCGCTCGATACCTCCTTGAGTGCCAGATGCGTCGTCGCCAGCGCAACGCGCATTCCGCCGCCGACGAGCATCATCACCACCTGATCGGTGCCGGTGCGCCGGGCCAGGTATTCGGTGTGGCCGGTAAACGGAATCCCCGCCGAACTGATGACCCCCTTGTCCACAGGCGCCGTTACCATAGCGGCGAATTCGCGCCCTAGGCAGCCATCGACGGCTCGATCGAGCAAAGCCAGAACATAGCGGGCGTTTGCCGGGTCGGTCGTGCCGGCACTGCAGCCGACCACAAGCGGCGTGTGCAGTACTTCCAAAATACCAGTCGCGGAAACGCCGCCTGGATCAAAATCGCGGACATCCACGCGCGCATCGAGCTGCCTGGCACGTGCAGCAAACAGACTGCGATCGCCAAGGACCACGATCCGAGCGGCGAAAGTGCGCTTTGCGAGCATCAGGCAGATATCCGGACCGATGCCGGCCGGCTCACCCGAGGTAACCGCGATGAGGGGAACATCCGCCGACGAACTCAAAGCGCGATCGCCCAATTTAAGCATCGTCCCCAAATCCTAGATCCTGAATCCTAAGCAAATATATCTGCAATCTTGCTGCCGGCGGTGTTGCGCGGACGAAAAGCCGTCCGCGCGGATCGTCGATGGTGCACGGATTAAAAAGCCATCCGTGCACCATCGACGATCTCATATGAAAATGCCAGGCTGTCCGCGCCGTTATCCATAACCGGGGTTTCAGTGCGGATGCTTTTTATCCGTACTGAAACCCCGGTTGGCGCGCGCCGCGCGCAAGGCCGCGGCCGGCTGACTCAACATCTTGCGCGCAAGAATCCAAATCCTGCATCCTGCCTCATCACCGGTCCTCGAGCCGATACTCGACATAGGCGCGGTCGCGCAGCTGCCGCAGCCACTCCTGATAAGCCTCGTCGCTCTTGCGCTCGCGCAGCGCTTTGCGCGCCTCGAGCCTCTTGCGTTCCGTCGAGGCGTCAGCCGTGCGGCGCTCCAGCACCTGCAGGAGATGCCAGCCGAAAGGGGTTTTCACCGGCTCGCTCACCTGCTTTAGCGGCAGCTCCGTAAACGCACGCTCGAACTCAGGCACGGTGTCCCCGGGATAGATCCAACCCAGTTCTCCGCCGCGCGCGGCCGACCCGTCATCGGAGTGTTGGCGCGCGAGTTCACCGAAGTCCGCTCCGTTGACTATGCGCTCGCGCAGCTGCAAGAGCTTGCGCTTGGCGTCCTCGTCTGAAACGACTTCGCTTGCGCGCACCAGTATGTGCCGCAAACGCGTCTGTTGCACCATGAATGGAGCGCCGGCGCCGCGCTTTTCGATCAGCTTGAGGATGTGGAAACCGGCCGGGCTGCGCAGAATCCCGCTCAGGTGTCCAGGCCGCAATTTCGCGAGTTCCCCGGCGAACAGCTCGGGTAAGCGGTCCTGTCCCCGCCATCCCATGATGCCGCCCTGCATCGCGTCGGGCGCATCGGAGTATGCGGCCGCGATCTGGGCAAAGTCACCTCCGGTCTGAAGCCGCCTGAGCGCCTCTTCGGCGCGCGCGCGCTGCCGCTCGAGCTGCTCGGGGCGCGCCTGCTCCGGAACTTGCACCACGATGTGCGCGATGTTGTACTCCGCCAGCGCGTCGCCGATTCCTTGCTGCTCTTCGAGCAGGTTGGTAATCTCGTTTTCGGCCACGCTTATCTTGTTATCGACTTCGCGCTCGCGCAAGCGCGCGATGATGATTTCATTGCGCACCTCCTCGCGAAACTTGTCGAAAGGGATTGCGTCGCGCTCCAGCGCGCGCCGGAACTCCGCAAGCGATAGCCGATTGCCCTCCGCGAGGCGATTGATGGCGGCATCGAGCTGCAGGTCATCGATCTGCAGGCCCGTTTCCTTGGCATATTGCAGCTGTACCTTGTCGACTATCATGCGCTCGAGCATCTGGCGCTCGATTTCCTCGCGCGAGGGCAGCGGTGTCCGGCGGGCGCTCAATTCCCGCAAAGCCCGCTGCACGCGCTCGTTAAGCTCGAATTGAGTTATCACCTCCCGATTCACCACCGCCAGGATGCGGTCCACCAGTACGGGGCGCATCGGCTTCGGCGGCGCCTCGCTGTTCTGAGCAATTGCAGCGCCGCAAGCAAGCAACAGGGCAAGCAGAAGCGCAGGGCGGCTAGTCATTAAAATCATAGGGGCGGTTGTTGGGAATAGGCTGGTTGAGACGTGAATATCCGGGGATGTTGCGCTTGAGTGCTTCCAGCGGATTCGACCCGAAGCGCGAGAACCCGTTCAGCTCGAGCTGCAGGAATATCGCATTGGAGGCCCCGCCGGCGCTGCTCGCAAAGCGCTGGAGCACGGCGCGCGCGACCCAGCAGCCCCCATTGTATTCGAATCCGGCAAGGCCCTCGACTATGCGGTGATCGCGCAACGAGTAGTTGAACCGGCCTAACCCATACCAGCCCCCGCGGAGCGGCCACTGGCCGGAAACATCGAACTGCTGCAGCTGGTCGCGCAAAAAGCGGTAGCTCAAGTTCAGCGTCTTGAGCGGCTCCGGCTGGTAGCGTGCGGCGAGCGCGACGCGCTCCGAGCGCGTGTCACGCGGGTTGAATTGCAGCGAGCTTTCCATGGTCCATTTCGGCGCCACCTGGCCCGAGAGAGCGGCGATCCAGTCGGAGCTTCGAAACGAACGCGAGGGCGTCGTCGCGTCGAGGGTAACGCGCTGCTCCGAGAAGTGAAAGCGCTGTCCCACGGTCGCCTTGAGCGCTTCCTGTCCCGTGTCCGAGAACAACAGCCGCGAGGTCATCGCCAGCGTCAACTGATGCGCATCGTTGATGCGATCGCCGCCGGCAAATGCGTTTTCAGTGAATATCTGCGCATAGTTGAAATCGGCGATCGCGGTGTCGAACAGCGGAATTTGACTCTGATCACGGAACGGAATGGCAACGTAGAAAGCGCGCGGTTCGAGCGTCTGCACCAGCGACCGGCCCCGCCATTGGGTTTCGCGCTCGAACATCAGTCCGCCGTCGAGGCTCAATATCGGCAGCGTGCGGGTAATGACCTCCGGCGCGCCGGGCGCAGTCCGGTCGAGCTGGTAGTAGGTGGAGTGCAGTCCGAGCCGGGGGGTGAGAAAACCGCCGGCCCGTACGATCGGCAGCGACAGCATCGGGTAGAGCGTGGTGCGCCGGCCCAGGATATTGGTCGGATGGCGAAAGTCGACCACCTCGCCCACCACTGCGAAGTCCAGACCACGGATATCGAGGCGAGTCGCGGTGAGGGTGAACTGCGGCGCCCGTCCGTAGGGCACCGCGATGGTGCGCTCGTCATCCTGGAGGGTCTGGAAGCCCTGAAAGCGCCCGGTGGCGTTCCAGGTGCCGCCCTCCCACCAATTTCCGGTGTAGCTCAAGAATCCTTCGCGCAGCAGGTGCGTTTGCGAGACGATATTGATACGGCTGGAAAGGTCGCGGAAATAGTTGTCGTCGGAGACGCGATTGAGGTTGAGTCCGCCGATCAGCTTCAGCGACGGATTGTTGTACGTGTGCATGAGAGCCAGGGCCGAGCGCGTCTCATTGCGCGCCTGATCGTTGGGCAGCACCTCCATCTTCGCTTCGCCGAAGTAGTTCTGCTGCAGGTAACGGTACTCCCCGCCCAATTGCAGGCCGCGCTTTTGCAGATAGCGCGGCGACACGGTCAGATCGCGATTGGGCGCAAGGTTGAAGTAATACGGGACCGTGATCTCGAATCCACTCCTTCCCGTTGAGCCGATACCCGGCGGCAGCAGCCCCGACTTGCGCTTGTCGTTGAGCGCAAAATCGAGATAGGGCATCCGCAGGATCGGTACATCCTTGAACACGACCTTGGCCCGCCGCGCGACGCCGACCTCGCGCGTGTAATCGAGGTCCAGCTCGCCGACGTTCAGATACCAGTCGTCCTTGCCGGGCGCGCAGGTGGTGAAAAACGCATTGAACAGCCGGATCTTGTCCTCGCCCTCGAACACTGCCCGGTCGGCTTTGCCGCGTCCGGCGACGGGCCGCTGGTCCCGGCGCGCGCGCGGAGCAAGGGAGTACTCCGGCTGCTCGAACACCCCGGTTGAGTCCTTGACCCGAAATTTCAACGACGGCCCGGTGATGACATCGCCTTCGCGCTCCAGCCGCACGTCGCCCTGCGCTTCCACGTCCTCGGTCTCGTAGAGGTAGCGCAGTCGCTGGGCACGAATGCTGGTCGTCGCCTGGCGCAATTCCACGTCGCCTTCGGCCGTCACTTCCTGGTCGGTGATGCCCCCGATGCGATCGGCGTCGATAGTCACCGGCTCGGCGGATCTCCTGTCCGCTTCCGGCGCATCGAGCTTCCTATCGGGCTTTGGGAGGGCTTCTTGCGCCTGCAAGCCGGCCGAGAAAGCAAGAGCAAAGGCAAGCAGCAGCGGGCGCGAGGGAAATTCGTGCATGAGGGATAGAGCGGGGGATTGCCATTGGTTTGAGTGCTAAAATCGCACAATTTCACAGCGAAGGCAATGGACCGAAGCGCGCAGTTGCAGCAATGGCTCGAGTCGACGCTGGGGCACGCCTCGTTCCGGCTCACGGGCGTATCCAATGACGCCAGCTTTCGCCGCTACTTCCGCGTCCATTTCGATGATGGGAGGACGACGCTCGTCGTCATGGACGCGCCACCCCCGCAGGAGGATTGCCGGCCGTATGTGCACGTTGCGGCGCTGTTCGCCGCCGCCGGGGTGCACGTGCCCCAGATCCACGCACAGAATCTAGCCGCGGGGTTCCTGCTGTTGTCCGATCTGGGCGACACCACCTACCTCAAGTCGCTGGAGGAATCGAGCGCCGATCGATTGTATGGCGACGCCCTCGAAGCGCTGTTGTGCCTCCAGCGCGCCAGCCGCCCCGGTGCGCTGCCCCAGTACGATCGCGAATTGCTTCGGCGCGAGCTGATGCTGTTTCCCGACTGGTACTGCGCGCGCCAGCTCGGGCGCGAACTGAACGCGGTGCAACGCCAGGCGCTGGAAGAGGTTTTCGGCGTGCTGCTGGAGAACAATCTGGGGCAGCCCAAGGTATATGTGCACCGCGACTACCACTCGCGCAACCTGATGCTCTCGCAGCCCAACCCGGGAATACTCGACTTCCAGGACGCCGTCTACGGTCCGATAACCTATGATCTGGTGTCGCTGCTTCGCGATGCGTACATCGCCTGGCCCGAAGAGCGCGTGCTCGACTGGTGTGCGCGCTACTGGGAGCGCGCGCGCCGCGCCGGCCTGCCGGTGGCCGCCGATTTCGCCGAGTTCTACCGCGATTTCGAGTGGATGGGTGCGCAGCGCCAGCTCAAGGTGCTGGGGATTTTCGCGCGCCTGTGCTGGCGCGATGGCAAGGATGGCTATCTTCGCGATCAGCCTCTGGTGATGCGTTACCTGCGCCGCACCTGCGAGCGCTACAGGGAGCTTATGCCCCTTGCGCGCCTGCTGGACGAACTGGAACCGCAGCCCAAATCCGTCGGGTATACCTTTTGATGAAAGCCATGATTCTCGCCGCCGGACGCGGCGAACGCATGCGACCCCTCACCGACAGCATTCCGAAGCCGCTCCTGGAAGTGCATGGCAAGCCGATCATCGTGTGGATGATCGAGCGCCTGGCCAGCGCGGGATTCGTGGAGCTGGTGATCAACCACGCGCATCTCGGGCACCTGATGGAAGCAGCGCTTGGCGACGGCGCCCGCTATGGTGTGGCCATCCGCTACTCCAGCGAGGGCGATGCGCTGGAGACCGCCGGAGGAATAGCCAAGGCGCTGCCCTTGCTTGGATCCGCCCCCTTCCTCGTCGTAAACGGCGACATCCTGTGCGACGTCGATTTTGCCCGTCTGCGGAGGCACAGCCTGGGAGCGAATCTGGCGCATATCGTGCTCGTACCCAATCCCGCGCAGCACCCCGGTGGCGATTTTGCATTGGCAGGCGGCCTCGCCCGCAGCGACGGCGCCCCGAAATGGACCTTTGCCGGCATCGGCGTCTATGCGCCGGCCCTGTTTCGCTCGGTCGCTTCCGGGCAGAAAGCTCAGCTCGCCCCGCTATTGCACGCCGCCATGGACAGTGCTCGCGTCAGCGCGGAAATCCATCGCGGCCAATGGGCCGATGTCGGAACGCCGGAACGTCTGGCCGAACTCAAGGCAAAATGGGGTCGGAGTAACATTTCCTAAGCCCGACGAGACCGAACCAAGGAGGCTGGTTTTGCCGTTTATCGATTTCCCTCTTTTCGTGCAGTTGCTTGCAACTGCACGAAAAGAGGGAGACGAATTTGGAAACCAAATCTTCGCCAAAATTGTCAACTCGTACACTTGTGAATGACTAATTACATCGAATCAACTCGGCATCACTGCGATGAAAGGTTACTCTGACCCCATTTTGCTCGGCGCTTCCATGAACAACATCGACACAGCCGTTTTCGCCAATAGGCGCGCGGAGCTCGCCCGGCGCATGGGCCGGGGCATCGCGATCGTGCCTACGGCACCCGAGCGCATGCGCAGCCGCGATAGCGATTACCCGTACCGGTTCGACAGCTACTTTTACTACCTGACCGGATTCCGGGAACCCGAATCGGTGCTGATGGTCGTCGCGGGCGAGGAATCGCAGTCGATACTTTTCTGCCGCGACCGCAATCCCGAGCGCGAGCTCTGGGAAGGATTTCGCCACGGGCCCGAGAAGGCGCGCGAACTTTTCGCGTTGGACGCTAGCGCTTCGATCGCCACGCTGGATGAGGCGGCGCCCAAGCTGCTCGCCAACCAGCCGGCGCTCCACTATGCGCCCGGCGCAGACCCGGCATGGGACGCGCGCATCATGAACTGGCTCAACCAGACACGCGCTCAGGTTCGCAACGGCATCAGCACCCCGGCCGAGATCCGCGACCTGCGCACCCTACTCGACGAGATGCGTGTATTCAAGGACGCGACGGAGATCGACATCATGCGCCGGGCAGCGGCCGTCTCCGCCAGAGGGCACGAACGCGCCATGCGCGCGACGCGCCCCGGGCGCAAGGAATTCGAGATCGAGGCGGAACTCCTGTACGCGTTTTGCCGCGGCGGGTCGCAGTTTCCGGCCTATTGGCCGATCGTTGCCGGCGGGGCCAACGCCTGCGTGCTCCATTACCGCGACAACAGCGCGCCGCTTGCCGGCGGCGATCTTTTGCTCATCGACGCCGGCTGCGAGGTCGATGGCTACGCGTCCGACATCACGCGCACCTTCCCGGTAAGCGGCAGGTTTACGACAGCACAGAGGGAGATCTACGGGTTGGTGCTGGCGGCGCAGGCGGCCGCCATCGCGAAAATGGCCCCGGGCAATCGATGGAACGAACCGCACGACGCGGCGGTGCGCGTACTCGCCCAGGGTCTGGTCGACCTGGGTCTTTGCGAGGGAACGGCGGACGGGGTGATAGAGACCGAGGACTACAAGCGGTTCTACATGCACCGGACCGGCCACTGGCTCGGGCTCGACGTGCACGACGCGGGGGAATACAAGCTCGGCGGCGAATGGCGAGCGCTCGAGGCCGGGATGACGCTCACGGTCGAGCCCGGCTGCTATATCCGGCCGGCCGACAACGTACCGAAACAATTCTGGAACATCGGCGTGCGCATCGAGGACGACGCGCTCATCACGCCGAGCGGCTGCGAAATACTATCGGCGGCAACGCCCAAATCGATCGCCGAAATCGAAGCGATGGTAGGACACGAATGAACACGGCGGCAAGTCGGCAAAATCGCGGCCTTGCCCGCAAGGATCCTCTTGTCGGTCGGACCGAACATCCTCGAGGCGCAGCGTGATGGCGAATCAAGATTCGGCAACCAGCGTCGATGTGATCATCGCCGGCGGCGGCCCCGTAGGCGCGATGCTTTGTCTTGCATTGCGCAACCAGTCCGTATCGTTCTTGCACGTGTGCGGGGAAGCGCGCGGAGGCGAGCGGCCGATCGCGCTCTCCTACGGCAGCAGCCAGCTGATCCAGCAGTTCGGCTCCTTGACCGATGCAACGCCGATCAAGTCGATCCATGTGTCTCAAGCGGGAGGATTCGGGAGAACGCTGCTGCGTGCCGAGGACTATGGGCTGCCCGCACTTGGCTACGTGACCACCTACTCATCGGTGCTGGCCACACTGACCGGAAGCGGCGGGCGCGAATCGGCGCGCGTAACCCGCTGGCAGGCGCACGGCGAGCGCATCGACGTGCACATCGATGGCGAGAGCGGCACGCGCAGCGTAAGCGCGAAACTGCTGGTGATCGCCGACGGCGGCGAAGCCCTCGCCAAGGAGAAGACACACGACTACGGGCAGGCGGCGGTGGTCGCCGAAATCGAAACCGCGCGCGGGCACGGCAACATCGCCTGGGAGAGATTCACGCCCTCCGGCCCGATCGCGCTGCTGCCTTATCGCGATCGCTACGCGCTCGTCTGGAGCACATTGAGCGAGACCGCCGAATTCCTGCAACGGGCAAACGAAGGCGAGTTCCTGTCCAGGCTTCAGACCGCATTCGGGGGACGCGCCGGCTCGTTCCGGCGAGCCGGGCCGCGCGCCAGCTTTCCCTTGGCGCTTCGCTACCGGGACATCACGCCGGGCCCGCGGGTGGTCCTCGCAGGCAATGCGGCGCAGACCTTGCATCCGGTCGCCGGCCAGGGGCTGAACCTCGGGCTGCGCGACGCATACGAGTTGGCGGAACTCATCGGGACCGTTCCCCTGGCCGAAATCGGCGGCGCCGCGTTCCTGCGCCGATACCAGCGCCAACGCCGCCTGGATCGAAGCGCGGGAATCCGCGTCACCGACGCGCTCGTGCGTGTGTTCTCCAACACCAACCCGCTGCTTTCGATCGCACGCGGCACCGGGCTCGTATTGCTCGACATGGTGCCGCCTGCGCGGCATTTTCTCGCGCGGCGGATGATCTACGGAGCTCGAGCGATCCCCTGAGGGTTTGCGCGCGCGAGCAGTCGCAGCTTCTCGCGCGTGGCGCGGCGCACCAACTGCAATTCACGAGAGCGTCGCGCGATCGGTGTGTCAGCGACGCGGCTTTTATCCCAAAACAGAATCGGTCGCAATAGCACACGCGGAAAATTATTCAAATTCATTGCGGCGACACATTTCCCTTTTCATCGGCCGCGCGATTGGGTATAGAATTGCCTCCCCGCTCGAAAAACTTCCTTCGCCAATGCAAATCGGCCCACACGTGCTGCGCAACAATCTGTTCGTCGCGCCGATGGCCGGCGTCACAGACCGGCCCTTCAGGCAGTTGTGCAGAAAGTTCGGTGCTGGACTCGCGGTATCCGAAATGGTCGCCTCCAACTCCCTCCTTTGGGGCAGCGAGAAGACGCTCAGACGCACAAACCACGAGGGCGAGGTCGAGCCGGTCGCCGTGCAGATTGCGGGCGCCGATCCGAAGTTGATGGCCGACGCGGCCCGCTACAACGTGGCGCGGGGCGCAAAAATCATCGACATCAATATGGGCTGCCCGGCAAAAAAAGTCTGCAACGCCATGGCAGGCTCGGCCCTGCTTCGCGACGAAGCGCTGGTAGGCCGGATCCTCGAGTCGGTGGTCGAGGCTGTCGATGTGCCGGTCACCCTCAAGTTCCGCACCGGCTGGGACTGCAATACCCGCAATGCGCTTACCGTCGCGAAGATTGCCGAAGACGCGGGCATCCGGCTGCTCGCGCTGCACGGCCGTACGCGCGCCTGCGGCTTTTCCGGCCAGGCGGAGTACGAAACGATCCGCGCCGTCAAGGCGGCCAGCCGGCTGCCGGTGGTTGCCAACGGCGACATCACCACGCCGGAGCAGGCACGGGAGGTGCTTGCCTATACCGGCGCCGATGGTCTGATGATCGGTCGCGCGGCGCAAGGCCGTCCCTGGATATTTCGCGAGATCGAGCATTACCTCGCCACCGGCGGGAAGCTTCCCGCCCCGCTCGTATCCGAGATTCACGCCGTGCTGGTTTCGCACCTGCACGAGCTGTATTCTTTTTACGGCCGCGAAACCGGCGTAAAAATCGCGCGCAAGCACATTTCCTGGTACACGAAGGGCCTGGCGGGCTCAGCGAGCTTTCGCCATCGCATGAATCAGACCGAAACCTGCGAGGCGCAGCTCGCGGCAGTCGACCAGTTCTTCGAACAAACGGCGCAGCATCACCGGCGCTTGCAGTACCTGGAGCAAGAAGTGGTGGAGGCGGCGGCATGAGCAGGGAGCAGGCGGCGCGGAAGCGACCGGCCGCGATACCCGCCGGCGGACGACAGTACAGTGCAGTTAACTGTAGTAAGGGATTGGAGGAGGGGGCATGAGGCAGACCAGCGAGATTGCGGATTGCGTGCGCCGTTCACTCGAGCGCTACTTCAAGGATCTCGACGGCGAACGCCCCCGCGCGGTGTACGACATGGTGCTGAAGAACGTCGAAAAGCCGATGTTCGAAATCGTGCTCGACCGTGCCGAAGGCAATCAGACCGTGGCCGCTGCAATGCTCGGCATTAACCGCAATACGCTGCGAAAAAAAATTCAAACGCTGAAAATTAAACTGTAATCGCCGCAGCGCAAGGGAGCGAGCGCAGGCGCAATCCCGACCATGGCCGCCCCAAAATCCTAGATCCTCAATCCTTAATCCTGGTTTTTCGAATCCTAACTCCGACTCCCGCCTATGAACCCACCCATCCGGCAAGCTCTCATCAGCGTCTCGGACAAGACCGGCTTGGTCGAATTCTGCCGGGGACTGGCCGCGATGCAGGTGCGCATTCTTTCGACCGGCGGCACGGCCAAGCTGCTCTCCGAAAGCGGCATCAAGGTCACCGAAGTATCGGAGTACACCGGCTTTCCGGAGATGCTCGACGGGAGGGTGAAGACCCTGCATCCCAAGGTCCACGGCGGGCTGCTGGCGCGGCGCGACCTGCCCGCGCATATGGCGGCCATCAGGGAGGCGGGGATCGAACCCATCGACCTCGTCGTCGTAAACCTGTACCCGTTTGCGCAGACCGTGGCCAAGCCCGGCTGCACCCTGCCTGAGGCGATCGAGAACATCGATATCGGCGGACCGACCATGCTGCGCTCGGCGGCCAAGAACTACACCGGCGTAGCGGTGATTACCGACCCCGCCGACTACGCCGCGCTGCTTGCGGAGATGCGCGAAAACAGCGGCGCCATTTCCGAGCGCACCCGTTTCGGATTGGCGACCAAAGTATTCACGCACACGGCAGCCTACGACGCCGCCATCAGCAACTACCTTACCGGAATCGATAGCAGCGGCGGCCGCCTGCCCTGGCCCGACCGCCTGACGCTTCAGTTCGAGAAGGTGCAGGATATGCGCTACGGCGAGAATCCGCACCAGAGCGCCGCGTTCTATCGCGAGTCCTCGCCCGCCCCGGGCACCCTTGCGGGCTACCGTCAGCTGCAGGGCAAGGAGCTCTCCTACAACAACATCGCAGATACCGACGCTGCGTGGGAATGCGCCAGGACATTCGAGGCTCCGGCCTGCGTGATCGTCAAGCATGCCAACCCGTGCGGCGCGGCCGTGGGCGCTTCGCCGCGCGAGGCCTATGAGCGCGCATTCGCCACCGACCCGGTATCGGCTTTCGGCGGCATCATCGCCTTCAACCGAGCGCTGGATGGGGCTGCCGCCGAAGCGGTCGCCAAGCAGTTCGTCGAGGTCCTCATCGCGCCCTCGCTGGACAAGGACGCGCGGCGCGTGTTCGCGGGCAAGACCAATGTGCGCGTGCTGGAGGTCACTCCCGGCAGCGGTGCCAATGCCTACGACCTCAAGCGCGTCGGCGGCGGCCTGCTGGTGCAGTCTCCCGATACGCGCAATGTCGTTCCCGCGGAACTGCGCATCGTGACCAAGCGCGGCCCCACCCAAGAGCAGCTGGCCGATCTGCTGTTCGCCTGGCGTGTGGCGAAGTTCGTGAAATCGAACGCGATCGTGTTCTGCGGCGCCGGACGCACGCTGGGTGTCGGCGCCGGTCAGATGAGCCGTGTCGACAGCGCCCGCATCGCTGCCATGAAGGCGCAGAGCGCCGGCCTCTCGCTGGCGGGCTCGGTAGTCGGATCGGACGCGTTCTTCCCGTTTCGCGACGGCATCGACGTCGTCGCGCAATCGGGCGCAAAGGCGATCATCCAACCCGGCGGCAGCATGCGCGACGAAGAAGTCATCGCCGCGGCCGACGAGCTGGGCATCGCCATGGTTTTCACCGGCGTTCGCCATTTCCGGCACTGAGGGCGCAAATGGCGAGGGGCAAACCTAGAAGAGCGTAGCGCCTCTCCCCTCATTCCTAAGCCGGACGAGCCGGAAGCAAGGAGCTGGATTTTGCCGTTTATCAATCTCCCCTTTTCGGGCAGTTGCAAGCAGCTGCCCGAAAAGGGGAGACCAATTTAGAAACCAAATCTTCGCCCAATTTGTCAACAAGTATACTTGCAAGTGACTAATTCCTGACTTCAGATATGAAACTGCTCGTCATCGGCTCGGGAGGACGCGAGCACGCCATCGCCTGGCGGCTGGCACAGAGTCCGCGGGTGCAGAAGGTCTTTGTCGCGCCGGGCAACGGGGGCACCGCGCACGAGCCCGGCCTGGAGAACGTCGAGGTAAGCGGCAATGAGGCACTCGTCGCATTCGCCCGCGAGGAGCATATCCATCTCACGGTAGTGGGACCCGAAGCGCCGCTCGCCGAGGGCATCGTCGATCACTTCCGCGCTCAAGGTCTGCGCATTTTCGGCCCCACCCGCGCGTGCGCTCAACTGGAGAGTTCCAAGGAATTCGCCAAGGCGTTCATGCAGCGCCATCGCATCCCCACAGCGGCGTTTGCGAGTTTTACGCAGGCAAAGCCGGCGCACGAATACGTCGCCTCGCGCGCTGCCCCGATCGTGGTCAAGGCCGACGGGCTCGCAGCCGGCAAGGGCGTGGTGGTCGCAGCAACACCGGAGGAAGCGCACCAGGCGATAGACCGCATGCTGCTCGAACGCAGCATGGGCAGCGCCGGCGAGCGCATTTTGATAGAGGATTTCCTCGAAGGCGAGGAGGCGAGCTTCATCGTGATGTGCGACGGCGCACACGTGCTCGCGCTTGCAAGCAGCCAGGACCACAAGCGCCTCTACGACGGCGACGAAGGGCCCAACACCGGCGGCATGGGTGCGTACTCGCCGGCGCCCGTGGTCACACCCAAGGTGCACGCGCGCGTGCTGCGCGAGGTGATCCAGCCCACGCTCGCCGGAATGTCGGCCGAAGGCCACCCGTACACCGGCTTTCTCTACGCCGGTCTGATGATCGACGGCGCGGGAACGCCCAGGGTGCTCGAATACAACTGCCGCCTCGGCGACCCGGAAACGCAGCCGATCCTACTGCGGCTCAAGAGCGATCTGTACGATCTGATCGAGCACGCGATCGAGGGCAGGCTCGATGCGATCGATGCACGATGGGACCGGCGCGCGGCACTCGGCGTGGTGCTGGCCGCCGCCGGTTATCCGGACGCACCGAGGAAGGGCGACCCCATTTCAGGAATTCCCGCTGCCGGCGACGATTATCATGTGTTTCACGCCGGCACCGCAGCCCGAGATGGCGGTGTGATCACCAGCGGCGGGCGGGTCCTGTGCGTCACGGCGCTCGGCGACTCGATCAAGATGGCGCAGCGCCGCGCCTATCAGGTGGCCGAGGGAATCTGGTTCGAGGGCATGCAGCTCCGCAGGGACGTTGGGCACCACGCGATCAGCGCTGCCAGACGGGCGTGAATACCGGCAGCGTCAGAAATTTTCTTACCGGGCTGCAGGAGAGCATCGTCGCGGCTCTCGAAGACCTTGAGGGAGCGCCGTTTCGCCGCGATACCTGGCAGCGCGCGGAAGCCACGGGTGGCCTCGACGGCGGCGGCGGCGACAGCCGCATCATCGAAGAGGGCAGCCTGTTCGAGCGCGGAGTCGTCGGATTCTCCCACGTGCTCGGAGCGAGGCTTCCGCCTTCGGCGTCGGCCGCCCGAGCCGAGCTGGCCGGGCGCGGATTCGAGGCCATGGGCGTCTCGCTGGTTCTGCATCCGCGCAACCCCTATGTGCCCACCGTGCATCTGAACGTGCGCTTTTTCGTCGCCACCAAGACGGGCGAGGCCCCGGTATTCTGGTTCGGCGGCGGCATGGACCTCACGCCCTATTACGGATTTGCGGAAGACTGCGCGCATTTCCACCGGAGCTGCAAGGCGGCGCTCGATTCGTTCGGCCCCGAGCATCACCCGCGCTTCAAGCGCTGGTGTGACGAATACTTCTTCTTGCGCCACCGCAACGAACCGCGCGGCATCGGCGGAATTTTCTTCGACGATTTGAATGCGCCGGGATTCGACGCCAGCTTCGCCATGGCACAAAGCGTGGGCGAGCACTTTCTTTCCGCCTACGTGCCGATCCTCCAGCGGCGCCGGCACCTGCCCTACGGCGAGCGCGAACGCGATTTCCAGGCCTACCGGCGCGGCCGCTATGTCGAATTCAACCTTGTGTACGATCGCGGCACCCTGTTCGGCTTGCAGTCGGGCGGGCGCACCGAATCGATCCTGATGTCTCTGCCGCCGCTGGTGAAATGGCGCTATGACTGGAGGCCCGAGGCGGGCAGCGCCGAAGAGCGGCTCTACACGGAGTTCCTGCCTCCGCGCGACTGGGCCTGAGCCCCGTCGATGCCGGCATGGCCCGCAGCCCGGCATGCTGCGCACTTGGCGTTTCCGGCAACGTCTCCGGGCAAAGGGATACCGTTTCCCCCGGCGCGGGGTAAACTGGGTTGGCGACAAAAGAACAATGGCGGAAATATCCGTAGCGCATGGAAATGGCCGAACGCGGACATCAGCGAACAGTTCCCAATCACGACACCTTGAGCATCGGGCTGAGCGCGGTGATCGTCGCCGTGACAGGCGATGAACCCAAGGTTCTCGCCGTCCGCTCCGGCAGCGGCGCACCGGACGCATTGCCCTTCGGACCTCTGGAGTCGCGCCACCGCACGCTGGAGGCCGGACTTCGATCGTGGGTGGCGCGCCAAACCATGCAATCGCTGGGCTACGTCGAGCAGCTCTACACCTTCGGCGACCGCAACCGATTGGTGGCTGAACCGGGCAGAAGAATCCGCGCGCTCTCGATCGGCTATCTTGCGCTGGCGCACGAAGCTCGGCCCGAGGGCACGAGCGAAGCGCTCTGGCGCGATTGGTACCGATATCTGCCTTGGGAGGATTGGCGCGCCGGAAAGCCCGCGGTCCTGGCTAAGATCGAGCGCCAGCTCGCGCGATGGGTCGCCTCCGCGCAAACCCTTGCCGACCGGCGCGCTCGAGACGAGCGCTTGCGCGTCGCTTTCGGATTGCATCACGTGCCCTGGAGCGATGAGCGGGTGCTGGAGCGCTACGAGCTTCTCTATGAGGTCGGGCTCGTCCTCGAGGCGCATCGCGACCGTATTCGCACCTGGGCACCGCGCGAAAACGTGATCAGCGAAGGCGCGAGCATGGTCGCCGATCACCGCCGCGTTCTCGCCACGGGCATCGCCCGGCTGCGCGGCAAAATCAAATACAGGCCTGTCGTATTCGAATTGATGCCGCCGACCTTCACATTCCTCCAGCTTCAGCGCGCCGTCGAGGCTCTGGCCGGCCTGCGCCTGCACAAATCCAATTTTCGGCGCCTGGTGGAAAGCCAGGGACTCGTTGAGGAGACCGGCGAAGTCGCCCTGGGAACCGGCGGGCGGCCGGCACGGCTGCTGCGCTTTCGTCACGACGTGGTCATGGAGCGCCCCGCTCCCGGGGTTCGACTGCCCAAGGCCAAACGCGAGTAGCGGCCAATCCAGAAGCGCAGCCACCGGCCGATGCGACGAGCAAATCCTCCAACATCACTTATACTCCGAGTTAGTATATAATGGCGACGGACCGGGCAGGTTGCCCGTTTCTTTTTCGCCGCTGTAATACTTATTGCGAGTATAAGGAGTGCCCTATGCAGACCGCGACGCCGGCAGCCACGCCGATCGCATCGATGACCCAGGAAATTCCGGGAACCATCGCCCCTGGCCGCGCACGCGTGCGTTCTGGCGCCGCTGCGCTCGCCGCGCCGGAGTTCAGATACGACAGGGATGCAATCCTGCGCCTGAAACGTGAACGCAATGCCGTGATCCTGGCCCACAACTATCAGACGCCGGAAATCTTTCATGGCGTCGCCGACATCGTGGGCGATTCGCTGGCCCTTGCCCGAGAGGCCACCAAGGTCGACGCCGACATCATCGTCCTGTGCGGCGTGCATTTCATGGCCGAGACGGCGAAGCTTCTGAACCCGGAGAAGACGGTCCTGATCCCGGATCTCCAGGCCGGCTGCTCGCTCGCTGCCTCGATTACCGGCGCCGACGTGCGCAGCCTCCGCCATCGCCATCCCGGTGTGCCGGTCGTCACCTATGTCAACACCTCGGCCGAGGTAAAGGCCGAAAGCGATATCTGCTGCACTTCCGGCAATGCCCTCAAGGTGGTCGAGAGCCTGGGCGTCGAACAGGTGATGCTGCTGCCGGATGCGTATCTGGCGAAGAACGTAGCGGCCCAGACCGAGGTGAAAGTCCTATCCTGGAGCGGGCGCTGCGAAGTGCACGAGCAGTTCAGCGCAGAAGATGTGAGAAGGCTTCGCGAGGGCTATCCCGGCCTGTCCGTGCTCGCCCATCCCGAATGCCTGCCGGAGGTCGTCGCGGCCGCCGATTTTTCCGGATCGACCGCCGCCATGTGCGACTACGTCGAAGAAAAGCAGCCCGCGCGGGTCATGCTTCTGACGGAATGCTCCATGAGCGACAACCTCGCGGTGCAGTTTCCCGCCATCGAATTCGTGGGCATGTGCCGGCTTTGTCCGCACATGCAGAGAATCACCTTGTCGGGCATCCGGCGCGCGCTGGAAACGCTGTCCCACGAAATCGTCATCGCGCCCGAGGTCGCCGAGCATGCACGGCTCGCCGTCGAGCGCATGCTCAAGGTGCGGTGAGCGCGATGCCCGCTACGATGCATCTTGTTCAGCCCCGGGTCATCGTGATCGGGGGCGGGGTCGCAGGTCTTGCCACTGCGCTCGAGCTTGCGCCCCTGCCGGTGACCGTGCTTGCCGGCTCGCCTCTGGGCGATGGAGCGGCGACCGCACTGGCCCAAGGCGGAATCGCCGCCGCAATGGGCGCGGACGACGAACCTTCGCTGCACGCCGCCGACACCGTGGCGGCCGGCGCCGGGCTTACCGACCCGGCCGTCGCTTCCCGAGTCGCCTCGGCGGCCCCTGAGTGCATCGAGGACCTTTGCCGCCGCGGCGTGGCGTTCGATCGCGATGCGGCCGGAGCGCTTGCGCTCGGACTCGAAGCGGCGCATTCGCGCCATCGCATCGTGCACGCCGGGGGGGACGCCACCGGCCGCGTGGTGCTCGAGGCCCTGATAAGCGCCGTGCGGAGGAATCCCTCCATCGAAATCCTGGAGAACGTCCGCGCCATCGAACTGGCGGTGCACGAGGGCCGCGTGAGCGGCGTGCACGCCGTGCAAGGCGGCGAGCCCATGTTTCTCGCTGCCCGCGGCGTGGTGCTTGCCACCGGCGGCGTAGGCGGGCTCTATGCCCACACCACCAATCCGCTTGGCGCCACCGGCAGCGGGCTCGCCCTGGCCGCGCGCGCGGGGGCCGTCCTGCGCGATGTGGAGTTCGTGCAGTTTCATCCGACTGCGATCGCCGTCGGCGGCGCGAACAAACCCCTGCCGCTTGCGACGGAAGCGTTGCGCGGCGAAGGCGCGGTGTTGATCAACGGCCGTGGCGAGCGTTTCATGGAAACCATTCCCGGCGGGGAACTGGCGCCGCGCGACGTCGTGGCGCGGGCGGTTTGGGGCCAAATCGAAGCAGGCGCAGTCGTCTTTCTCGATGCGCGTGCCGCGATGGGCGAGCGCTTTGCCAAACGCTTCCCTTCCGTCGCTGCGCTTTGCCGCGAGGCCGGTATCGATCCTGTGAAACAGGCCATCCCGGTGCAGCCTGCCGCGCATTACCACATGGGTGGAGTCGCCGTCGACGAGCGCGGCCGCACCTCGGTCGCCGGTCTGTGGGCCTGCGGCGAGGTCGCCGCAAGCGGACTGCACGGCGCCAATCGGCTGGCCAGCAACTCGCTGCTCGAAGCCCTGGCATTCGCGCGCTGGATCGGCTCGGACATCGCTGGTGCCGCCCAAGCGCAGGCGCCAAAACCTCGCGCACCGATCGTGAGCGCGTCGATTGCGGCCGATGACACTGCGCGCGTGACCGAGATTCGCCGGCTGATGAGCGAGACGGTCGGGGTCGTTCGCGACGAGGCCGGACTCACGCGGGCCATCGACCGGCTCGGTGCGATCGCCTGGGGCCGGTCGCGGCGCGCAGCGGATCTCGCCCTGATCGGACTTTTCATGGCGGCGGCGGCGCGCGAGCGGCGCGAAAGCCGCGGCGGGCACTTTCGCCGCGATCATCCAACCCCGATTGCAGCGCGCGCGCATCCGATCGAGCTGACGCTCGGCGATCTGCGCAACCTCGTCGGCGCCCAATCAGTCCAATACGCTATTGCCGGAGGTGCATGATGTCCTTAGTTCAAACTGCAATCGATCCCCTACCCGCGCTCATGGTCGAGCCGATCGTGCGCGAGGCGCTGCTCGAGGATCTCGGGCGTGCCGGCGACATCACCACCGATGCCATCATCGCGCGCTCCGCGGTGATGACCGGTACGATTCGCGCGCGCCACCAGGGCACCATCGCCGGAACCGATACGGCGGCACTCGCTTTCCGGCTGCTCGACCCGAACATAGCGCTCACCGTGGACAAGCCGGACGGCAGCCGGGTCGAGGCCGGCGAGCCGGTGATCAGCTTGAAGGGATCCGCGCGCGCGATCCTGTCGGCCGAGCGCGTGGCGCTGAATTTTCTATCGCATCTCTCGGGCGTCGCCACGGCGACCGCGCTGCTCGTCGAGGCGGTTCGCCCCCACAAGACGCGCGTTGTCTGCACGCGCAAGACGATACCGGGTCTGCGCACGCTGCAGAAACACGCCGTGCGCGCCGGCGGCGGCGTCAATCATCGCTTCGGACTGGACGACGCCGTGCTGATCAAGGACAACCACGTGGCCCTTGCCGGAGGCATCCGCCCCGCGATCGAGCGCGTGCGCCGGGCGATCGGCCATCTGATCAAGATCGAAGTCGAGGTCGACACCCTCGCCCAGCTCGAGGACGTTCTCGCGGTCGGCGCCGATGCAGTGCTGCTCGACAACATGACCCCGGAGCAAATGCGCGAGGCCGTGCGCATGATCGCCGGCCGTGCGATCACCGAAGCCTCGGGTCGGATCACGCCCGCGAACGCGAATGCGGTCGCCGCCTCGGGCGTGGACCTGCTCTCCGCGGGCTGGATCACCCACAGCGCGCCGGTTCTGGACTTGGGACTGGACGCCGCCGAATCGCATTAGGCAGTCGTCTAAGGAAGCTCTGCAAAACCTGGATTCCGTCACCGGCGCGATGAAAATGGGGTCAGAGTAACATTTCCCAAACGCAACGGGGCAACTCGGCATCGCTTTGATGAAATGTTACTCTGACCCCATTTTCCTCAGTCAGAGCACGTCGCCGCGGCACGGTAGTGGCGATTCGCCTCGTCGCCGTGGCCATTCCGGTCGCACAGTCCGGCAAGGGCGATGTACGCTGCCCGGCTCGGACTGATGGCAAGGCTTGCTTCGAGGTAGCTGCGCGCCTTGCCCCAGAGCTCATTCTGAACGCATAGACGCCCCAGCGTCAGCAGCAGCTCGGCATCCCGCGGCCGCGCCGAAAGCCAGCGCTCGGCGCGCTCGATGCGCGCGCTCGCATCCTCGCGGCACTCGCCGTAGAGCAGCACCAGTTCCGGGTCCCATTCACCGGCCAATGCCTCCTCGAGAATGGGCTGCGCGCCGCGGCAGTTTCCGAGCCGGAGGTACGCGCGCGCGGCCGCCGCCGCGATCTTGGGCTGCGCGCGCTCCGATTCCGGCATCGCGCGCCAACGCTCTTCCAGCGCCCGGGCATCGAGCGCCCTGCCTGTAAACACGGCTACGCGCGCGTTGGCGACGATCGATTGCAGCGCCTCCCGGGGCATTGCCTCGCGCTTTTCCAGCAGCCGCGCAATGCGAACGACTTCGTCCCAGTTGCCCAGCCCCTGCTCGGCGCGCAACAGCGCCACCAGCGTTGCGATGTGCTTGGCGCCGCCCGCGTGGAGTTCTCGCAGCACCGCGCGAGCCTCCTCGTAGCGCCGCTCCTCCAGCAGCAGCTCGGCCTGCACGGCGGCGACCGCCTGCCGCCAGTCCGCATCGGCCTCCCGCGCGCGCGCGACCCATTGATCGCATGCGGCGAAATTGCGCAGCCGCTGCGCCGCGCGTGCGGCAACCAGACTGGCGAGTGCCGGCGCGGTACCGAGTTCGGCCGATTGCGATGCGAGCTTCTCGGCGCGAGCGAAGCGCCCCTCGTACAGAGCCTGGAGCGAGCACACCAGCGCAGCGCGCCCCTTGCGCTCGCGCTGGCGGGCGCGAAACGCGCCCACGTAGGAGGGCA
This sequence comes from Betaproteobacteria bacterium, assembly GCA_016210745.1. Classification (GTDB taxonomy): domain Bacteria; phylum Pseudomonadota; class Gammaproteobacteria; order Burkholderiales; family SG8-39; genus JACQTO01. The sequence continues at coordinate 3,091 of JACQTO010000260.1, read as the reverse complement.
AGCTGAGCGTCTGCACCACCAAGCGTGTGGCGAGGTACGCAACCACGAACCCGGCAGCGAGCAGAACCACGAACAGGTTGAGCGAGAATTCGATCCGCCAGGGCGCATGCACGAGCATGACGTAGCCCTCGTTCTCTCGCAGGGCCAGCGAAAGCGCCACCGCAAGCGCGAACGCCGCCAACAGCCACAGCAGACCCTTCATCGCGAAGCCTTTTCGCGCGATATCTTGTAATTTCGCACCGCCGACAGGCTCTCGCCGATACTCGGCATTTCAATGCTGATGGCGCTGGCGCCGAGCTGTTTCAGGCTCGCCAGAACGGCGACGGTGGGCTTGGCGTGCAGGTCGAAATAGCGGCTCACCCAAGACTGCGCCGCATTCAAGTCGTCGCGGAAGGTAAGCTGCTCGCGCTGCATCAGCGCCAGGCGCGCGTTGAGCAAGCGCAGCTTGAGGTTCTCGCGCAGGAAGAACGACTGCGAAGGCGCGAGCAGCACACGCTCGGGTCGTTCCACGTTTTGCACCCGCACCAGCTGCTTGAGCTCATCCCACACCTCGGTGCCGATCCGCGACCAGAAGCCCTGCTCGGCGCGAGCCGCGGCAGCGGGGGCGGGTGCAGCGCGCGCCTCCTCGACAAGCGGCAGCGAATCGACCTGCGCCAGGACCTGCTCGAGCTTGAGCACGAGCCCCGCCAAGTCGAGATTCGAGGTCGCCTTCAATCGCTCGATGTCCTTGGCCAACACCTTGCGCAGCGGCGTGAACTGCTGGCGATCCGATCGCGCCAAGCGCGCGTCGGCCGTCTGCATCGCAAGCAACGCAGCCTGCACGTTTCCGGCAAGCTGCAACTGCTGCGCTGCAATGACCAAAATCTGCTCGACCTCGGCAAGCACCCACTCGTCGCGATTGCGGGACAGTTCCTGATAAAGAGCCTCCAGAGCCACCTGCTGGTTCTGCGATTCGGCCAGCTTCGCCTCGAGCTGGTTGAGCCTGGTTTGCGCCTCGCGCACGACTTCCTGGGTCTGACGCGCCACGAGCTTCGCGTCGCGGCTGTCGCTGTCGCTGTCGCGCAGACGGCGTGCGAGCTCCTCACGCAAAGCGCCCATCTGCACGCGCGAGTCATACCAGTTCCACGCCAGAGCAAGCGTGAGCAGCAACAAGGCGAACACGAGCGGGTTCTTGAGCCACGCAAACGGGCCGCCTGGGCGGGACTGGGTCAGTGCCGGATGTTCTTCCATATTAGTGCTCGGGCGCTGAGCGTACTGTAGCAAAAAAAGACGCAAGCGCCTGCACCAGCGCATCGTCGCCGGGGTCCACCAGCACCGTCTCGCGGACCCCTGACAGACGCGCGGCTTCTGCCACCCGCGGGTGCGGAACGAATACCGGGGTCGCGCGCAGGTGAGCCGCGCCCTGCTCGCCGAGGATCGCGATCAGATTCTCCAGCCCCTCGGTGCTGGTAATGGACACCGCGTGCACGCCCGAGTGCGCCCAGCGTGCGATCAACGCCGCCGGGTCCGCCCTCGGCCGCACCCGCCGGTAGCACTCGGCGTATTCCACGCTCGCGCCGCGCGCCTCCAGCGCACGGCGCAGGGATTCCCGCCCCCCCTCGCCGCGAAAGATCACGATCGACTTGCCGCGCACATCGGAGAGTTCCGCCATTGCGGCAAGCGCCTCGCTGTCGCCGCGTCCGACAGGCGCGATCACCCCTTCGAAACCGAGCGCGGCGAGGGCCGCAGCCGTGCCTTCGCCCACTGCGGCAAGGCGCATGCCGATGGGCCAAGCGCGCCGTGCAACAACGGCCGCATGGCCCTTGGCCACTGCCGTCGGGCTGATGAAGATCGCGATCTGGAACCCATCGAGTCGGTCGAGGATCGACCCGAGCGCGTGCGGGTTCTCAGGAGGGGCGATTTCGATGGCCGGATACACGATTGCCTCGCCCCCAGCGGCGCGGACTCGCGCAGCAACGCGCTCAGCCTGCCCTGCGGGCCTGGTAATGAGTATGGAACGTCCGGCGAGGCCGCCCGTCATTTGAGCGCGGCGAGGATGGCGCCGGCACCGGCAGCCAGCAGCTCCGCCGCGAGTCGCTGGCCCAAAGCCTCCGGCGCCTCTGCGCTTCCGCGCACTTCCGCGCGCACGATACGCGCGCCATCGGGCGCGGCCACCAGTCCGCGCAAACGCAGCTCGGCCCCGTCGGCCACCGCGTACGCGCCAAGCGGCACCTGGCAACTGCCCGAGAGCGCGCGGCTCACGGCGCGCTCGGCGCGCACGCAGGCGGCCGAAGCGGCGTCGTGAAGCGGCGCGAGCAACCGGACCAGATCCGCGCGCTCGGTGCGGCACTCGATGGCGAGCGCGCCCTGCCCTGCGGCCGGAAGGCTGACCTCGGGCTCGAGCAGCGAACTGGCGCGATGGCCCAGACCGAGACGCTTCAAGCCCGCGTACGCGAGCACGATCGCCGCATAATCGCCGCGATCGAGCTTGGCCAGCCGCGTGTCGAGGTTCCCGCGCAAAGGCCGCACTTCGAGCTTCGGAAAGCGCTCGCGCAACTGCGCCTCCCGACGCAGGCTGGAGGTGCCGACCACGCTGCCCTCGGGCAGATCCTCGAGCGAGCCGAACCTGCTGGAGACCAGGCAGTCGCGCGGATCCTCGCGCGTGCCGATGGCGGCCAGCACGAACCCCTCGGGCAGGTCCATCGGCACATCCTTCGCCGAGTGCACCGCGATGTCTGCTCGTCCGTCGGCGAGCGCAGTCTCCAGTTCCTTGATGAACAGTCCCTTGCCACCGATCTTGGCGAGAGAGACATCGAGAATCTGGTCGCCGCGGGTCGTGAGTCCGAGAATCGCGACTTCGCTCGCGGGATACAACTGGCGCAGCCGGTCGCGCACGAACTCCGACTGCCAGAGTGCTAGTCGGCTTTCCCTGGAAGCGATGACGATGCGTTGCGTGGACCGGCTCAAATGACGCGCCGCTATGGGCAAGATGGGCAAAATACGAATCGGGCGAATTCTAGCATGGCGCGCAGCCCGCATCGACCGAGATGCCCAGGCCGGTACAGCCGGAACCAAAGAGGCCGGTTTTGCCGTTTATCAATCTCCCCCTTTT
>JACQTO010000267.1 GCA_016210745.1 Betaproteobacteria bacterium | reverse complement strand
GTCTCGTCGTAGTCGTACTCGTCCTCGATCTCGCCCACGATCTGCTCGAGCACGTCCTCGATGGTCACGAGGCCCGCCACGCTCCCGTACTCGTCGACCACGATCGCCATGTGGTTGCGCTTGGCCCGGAACTCACGCAGCAGCACGTTGTGCGGCTTGGATTCCGGCACGAATACCGCCGGGCGCAGCATGTCGCGCACGTTGAATTCTTCTTCGCCGGCGTAATAGCGCAACAGGTCCTTGGCGAGCAGAATGCCGATCACGTTATTGCGGTCGCGCTCGATCACGGGAAAGCGCGAGTGCGCGGTGGCGATCACTTGCGGGATGAACCTGTCCGGCGTCTCGGCGATTTCGATGACCTCCATCTGGGCGCGCTGCACCATGATGTCGCGCACGCGCATTTCCGAGACCTGCAGCACGCCCTCGATCATCGACAGCGCATCGCCCTCGATCAGATTGCGCTCGTAGGCCGAGTGCAACAGCTCGATCAGCTGCTCGCGGTCCGCCGGCTCGCGAAGCAGCAGCGCAGCGAGGCGGTCCAACAGCGAAGGCGTATTGCCGTGGTGGTCTTCCATGGCGTCGGTTCAGCGCCGATGAACGCGCGCGCGCCGGCCGGGAGCATCGCGCAACGGCGGGCCGCTCGCATAGGGGTCCGGATAGCCGAGCCCGCGCAGGATGGCAGTCTCCTTGGCCTCCATGACGCGGGCATCGCGCGCCTCGGCGTGGTCGTAGCCCTGCAGGTGCAGCAGGGCATGCACCGTGAGGTGCGCGTAATGCGCGGCGAGCGCTTTGCCTTGGGCGCGGGCTTCGCGCCGGATGACCGGCGCGCACAGCACCACGTCCCCGGCAAGGGTGTGATCGTCGTAGCGGAAAGCGAGCACGTTGGTGGGAGAGGCTTTGCGGCGATAGGCGCGGTTGAGCGTTTCGCCTTCGCGCGCCGTCACGATTCGCAGGCACACCCGCGCCGGTTCCTGCAGCGCCGCCCGGGCCCAGCCCCTGATTCTCGCCGCACTGGGCAGTCCCCGGCTGCGCGTCGCGACCTGCAGCGACAGCGCGAGACCGGCGCTTCCTCGCCTCTTGCCGCTCATGGCGAGCGCTCGCGCTTGTCGCGGTGATTCTCATAGGCATCGACGATGCGCTGCACCAGCGGATGGCGTACCACGTCCTCGGACTGGAAGACCGAGAATGCGACGCCGCGCACCTCGGCGAGCACCTGGCGCGCTTCGTTCAATCCGCTTTTCACCCCTCGAGGAAGGTCCACCTGGGTAACGTCGCCGGTGACCACCGACTTGCTGCCGAAGCCGATGCGGGTGAGAAACATCTTCATCTGCTCGGGGGTGGTGTTCTGCGCCTCGTCGAGGATGACGAACGAATGGTTGAGCGTGCGCCCGCGCATGTAGGCCAAAGGCGCGAGCTCGATCGCCCCGCGCTCGAAGAGCTTTTGCACCCGGTCAAAGCCGATCAGGTCGTAGAGCGCGTCGTAGAGCGGACGCAGATAGGGATTGATTTTTTGCGCCAGGTCGCCGGGAAGAAAACCGAGCCGCTCCCCGGCCTCTACCGCCGGCCGCACCAGCACGATGCGCTTGACGGCGTCGCGTTCCAGGGCATCGACCGCGCAGGCGACCCCAAGGTAGGTCTTGCCCGTGCCTGCCGGCCCGATGGCGAAGGTGAGATCGTGATCGAGGATGTTCTGAATGTATTGGCGCTGCCGCGGCGTGCGGCCGTGCAGGCCGGTTCGCCGCGTGGCGAGCACCGGGCCCTGGCCTTGCTCGCCTTCGCCTCGCTGGAGGAATTCGACCAGCCCCAGCTGAATATCGTCGACGCTGAGGTTCGTGCGCGCATCGCCGTAGAACTTCTGCAGGGCCTCGGCGGCACGTGCGGTCTGCGCCGGGCTGCCGCGCAGCGTGAAGCGCTCGCCGCGGCGCGCGATCGCGACGTCGAGTGCCGTCTCGATCTGCCTCAGGTTGGTGTCCAGTGCGCCGCAGAGATTGGCCAGTCGCTGGTTGTCGAGGGGGGAAAGCACGATCTCCAAGGGTTCGGACTTCGAGCGGGCAGGGGACAAGCGGTCCGGGGCGCTGACGTAATGCCTGGATTTCAAGGTCGTGGGCGGCCGCTCAGGCGCACAAAAGCTCGCCGCGCAGCGAGTGTGCGCGAGCCTCGGTGATCTTGAGATCGACGAAGGTGCCGCGCAGGCGCGAATCGCCGGCAAAATTGACCACGCGGTTGTTGTCGGTGCGTCCGGCAAGCTCGCCGGCGTCCTTTCGCGCCGGACCCTCGACCAGAACGCGCTGGCGCGTGCCGACCATGGCGCGGCTGATTCGGCCGGCGCAGGCGTCGTTTGCCGCCTGCAGCCGCGCGAGGCGATCGAGCTTTGCCTCCTGCGGCGTATCGTCCGGGAGCTCCGCTGCCGGCGTTCCCGGGCGCGCGCTGTAGAGGAAGGCGAATGAAGCGTCGAAAGCGATTTCCTCCACCAGCCGCATGGTGGCGTCGAATTCGCGCTCGCTTTCGCCCGGAAAGCCGACGATGAAGTCCGAGGTAATCGTCACGTCGGGATTCTCCGCGCGCAGGCGGCGCACGATCGACTTGTACTGGAGCACCGTGTAGCCGCGCTTCATGGCGGCGAGCACCCGGTCCGAACCGGACTGCACCGGCAGATGCACATGCGAGACCAGCTTGTCGATCCGGCCGTGGGCCTCGATGAGGCGCGGGGTGAACTCGCGCGGATGCGAGGTCAGGTAACGCACGCGCCCGATTCCCGGCACGGCGCCGACGTATTCGAGCAGAAGAGCCAAGTCGGCCGCCTCGCCCTCGGCGATCACACCGCGGTACGCGTTGACGTTCTGGCCGAGCAGCGTCACTTCCCTGACGCCTTTGGCGGCGAGCGCGCCGACCTCGGCGAGCACGTCGTCGAAAGGCCGCGACACCTCCTCTCCCCGCGTATAGGGCACGACGCAAAAGCTGCAATACTTGCTGCAGCCTTCCATGACCGACACGAAAGCGCTCGGTCCCTCGACCCGCGGCGGCGGCAGACGATCGAACTTTTCGATTTCGGGGAACGAAACGTCGACCTGCGGCCGGCCGGTGCGCGCTCGTGCCTCGATCAGCCCGGGCAGGCGCTGCAGGGTCTGCGGGCCGAAGACGATATCGACATAGGGGGCGCGCTCGACGATGGCCGCGCCTTCCTGGCTGGCGACGCAGCCGCCGACCCCGATGAGGAGCTCCGGCCGGCGCTGCTTCAAGTGCTTGATCCGGCCCAAGTCGTGGAACACCTTTTCCTGCGCCTTTTCGCGCACCGAGCAGGTGTTGAACAGGATGAGATCGGCATCCTCGGGGCGATCAGCCGCTTCGAAACCCTCGGACTCGCGCAGCACGTCGGCCATCCTGCCAGAGTCGTACTCGTTCATCTGGCAGCCGAAGGTGCGGATAAAGAACTTCTTGGCCACCGGCGCTACCGCGACGCGTCGCGCTTTGCGGGCCGTGCGGCTTCTTCGGCGCTGAGCAGCCAGACGCGCGAAATCTGGCCATCGGCGTCGACGAGGTAATGCGCCTCCGCGCCTGCGCGCGGCAGCGCCACCGGAACGATGATCAGGTTTCGTTCGTTGCGAATTGCCGCCCCCGGAGCAAGTCGCATTTGGCGTCCATCGACGCTCACGATCATGTCGGTGACGTGCTCGATGGTGGCGCGCTTGGCCGCCTCCGGAATTGTCCGCAACTGCCCCGCCGCCAGGCCGGGGAAAAAAAGCGCCAAGGCGAGCACGACAAGGGCCCGCGTCAGGGGCGGGTGAGGTCTGTGCATAGCTGTGCCGAGCGCCTGAATTGCGCTCGCTTCGGCGCCGGCTTTGGCGTTACGGCCAAGCGCGACGGGGTGTCCATCGTGGGGGTAGCTGCGCATCGGCGGTCGGGCTCACCTCGTGGGAAAGTTCCGTTGCGACAGTAGTTTAACGGATTCTCGAGGGGCGCAGTTTAGCAGAAGCTGCGGCCCGTTGCTGCCCCGCCATGCTGCGTCGCGCGGCCTCGCGGCCGCCGCCGCCCGTGTCCCGGCTTCGCGCCTCGCTTGGCGGCCAAACCCGTGCGCTCGCTGACGCTCGAAAATCGCCCGGCGGGACGAAATGCGACTTGGATCAGAAAGTGGCTTTGTAGTAGAGGCCCAGCACGAGATCGGACTTCCCCGTCGGCCTATTCGCGTTGAGTCTGTAGATGGCACTGGCATCCAGACTGCTGCGCTTGCTGAACTGCGTCGAATAGGTGAATTCCGCGTTGATCCGCCCCCTGGCCATCAACGACAAAGCTCGCGCGTTCGACACCAAAGAGCCAAGAGCCGGCGAATCGAAGACCTTTTCCGCGATCCTTTGGACTGTCCTGGCGCCCCTCATGGGCAGGTATGCGGTGAACATCGCCCGGTCAAATTCCCTGAACACGTCGGTGCCGGAAAACGCCATGCTCCAAGCCCTGGCGCGCGGCGCCCCTGCGGGCGCGAGCGCGCTATTGCCAGCGGAGCGGAGCCCGCCGACTCCGGGCTGCATCAGATTCTGCCTTTCAGTTTCGCGGGCTATTTTTCGGAGGACCTCGCCGTCAAGAAAATCTGCGATAGCGTAGGCGCCGAACGTCGGCTTGTCCTTTCCTGAGAATCCCGCGGCATCGCTCGCGCTGAACTGCTCGATCTCCGCCCGCACATGGGGGCAGCCGAACAGCATTAGCACGAACCCGATCGCAAACATGCCGAAGGCGGCATGCGGCGCGGCGGCGGGCCTCGGCGGGGCGGACAGTGCCCGCCCGTTCTTGTCACGCGATAGAACCGCAATCCATAATGACCCGAAGGTGAACATATCATCTGCCATCCCGTTGCCAGAATCACCGCCCGGCAAATCGCAATGGGAACGCCAATTCAACGGGCCGACGCAGTGCCTCCGATCGACGTCCTTCACCCGCTTGCTTGCCGTTCCGGAGGTGAACGCGCATTGCAGGCGCTATGAGACTCTCATCGCTGTGCGCTGTCTTTGGGGCAAAACCCGACTTGTCCTGCGTGCGGGGCGGTAGCCCGCCATCCGCACGGCAATGTAGCTGCCGGAAAGAGGCCGCCGCGGGCTTCGAACGCGGCGGCCTGGGAAGGGGCGAGATTTCCCTCGCCGGGAGGAAACGGCGCGGCGGGCGCGGATCAGCCCGCCGCGGTCTGGCTGTTATTTTTTGTTGAGACCCATCTTTGCAGCGATCGCACCCATCGTGGCGCGGTCATCCATGAGGTAGCGCTTGAGCGCCTCGCCCGTCAGAGGTTTCTTCATCAGCATTCCATTCTTGGTGGTGAACTCGACATACGCGCGGGCATGCATGGCCTCGGTGAATGCATCGGTGATGCGCTTGATCACAGCCGGAGGAAGCCCCTTCGGACCTGCCAGGACAAAAATGAGCGAGCTGTTCGGATACCCCTGTTCGACCATCGTGGGCGCGTTCGGGACTGAGTCGAACCGCTCCGCGTCCATCGAGGCTATCAGCCGCAGCGTTCCCGCCTCGACAAAGCGCGCCCACGCTCCCGAGGTGGAGGTCGCGGCCGTGATGTGGCCGCCGAGAACCGCGCTCAAAGCGGGCGCTTCTCCTTTGAAGGGCACCAGGGTCCAGTTGATGTTCTCCTGGATGCCGGTTGCCCCCAGCGCCAGCGCACCGCTCGAACCCATGCCCTGCACGCCGATCGATACCTTGCCCGGATTTTTCCGCGCGAATTCGATCACTTCCTTGATGTCTTTGAACGGGCTGGCGCTTTTGACGAGAAAACCGTTGCGCAGGCGCCCGACGGCCGCGAGCGTCGTTATGCGCTCGAGCAGATCGGGCGGGGAGTCCAGGGTGAAGGGCGCGATGGTGAGCGACGAACTGGCGGTCACTCCCAGCGTGTAGCCATCGGGCTTGGCGGCGGCGAGCGCCGACATCGCCACTGTTCCCGACGCCCCCGGCTGGTTGACGACAATGACCTCGCGCCCGACCATTTTTCCTACCTCCGCCGCAAGAAGGCGTGTGAGCAGGTCGGTGCCTCCGCCCGCGGGGTAGCCGACGCTAACCGAGATCGGTCTGGTCGGGTAATCGGACTGCGCCCAGGCAAGCGGCGACAGGGCGGCAAGCGCCAAGACAAGGACTGAAGCAGATCTCCTCATTGAATCCCCCATTTTCCCAAAGTTAGAACCCGTCTCGATCATACGCCGCAGGTGCGCACTCCTTCGAGACAGCCCCCCGCTAATCTATCATTTTTCGATCGACGCCGACTCGGCGAGTCAGCGCGGAAGTCCCAGGCCGTGGAGGGCGATCAGGTTGCGCTGGATCGGGCCGTGCCTCCGCCGACGACGTACATGATCGAATGGCGGAGCAACTGGTCGAGTCGCCGTGCAGAATCGCCCCGGAGGACTCCTCCGATAGCGGATCGCCGGACCCGATCGGCTGACCGATTTGGTGGCGCACCTTGGCGTATTCGACCGCCAGCTCGAAAGCCCGGGCTTCCTTTCGGTGAGTAGAAATGGCAGGATGCGGAGGGAGTTCCTTCAGAAAAACCGTAGAGGAGGTTGCAAAGATGGTCAAACGCTATGACGTGAATGGCGTGCGCTCGTCCGGAGGGCGATTTTCGCACGTCGGCGAAATCGGACCCGGCGGTCGGCTATTTTATCTTGCCGGTCAGACCGGCACCGACGCGCAAGGTGTTTCCCCCGCGGATTTCGAGGCCCAGGCAGAGCTGGTCTATGGCAATATTACGACCGTGCTCAAGGAGTGCGGTCTTGGAATGGACAACCTGGTGAAGATCAATGTCTACCTGATCAAGCCCGAGCACACCGACGCATGGAGGAGAATCCAGAAAAAAGCGTTTGGCGATGTTGTACCCGCGAGCACTCTTGTTTTCGTCAGCCGTCTTGCGCGTCCCGAGCTGCTGATCGAGGTCGAAGCCGTCGCCGCCAAGGACTGACCCGATGGTCCCGCGCAGCCACGAAATCAAGAAATTGAACTTGAAAAATTTGCGGATATACTGATCGCACCAATTGCCGATTCGCCGCAGAATCGGACAGTTACTTATCCAATATCCAGACAGGCGGCGACTGGAAAGACATTGTGTCAGCTACTGCCCGTCTTCTGCAGACGGCTCTAAGGAGGAGGAAAAATGACTCGAATTGGACGTAACCTGTTTGTTTCACTAGCGCTGGTCGCAGCCGTCGTCACCACGGCGGCCGCGGCTGAATTCCCAAGTAAACCCGTTCGCTTGGTTGTGCCGTTTGCGGCCGGCGGCACCTTCGAAACGGAGGCCCGGCTGATTGCCGCCAAGCTCCAGGAGAACTGGCGCCAGCCGATCATTGTCGAGACGCGCCCAGGGGCGAATACCATACTCGGCGTCGACTATGTCGCCAAGAGCGCCCCTGATGGCCACACGCTGGTGCTACACGCGAGCTCGATCGTGGCCACGCCGCAGATGCAGCGCACGCCGTACGATTTTCTCCGCGATCTGCGCGGGGTGGCTCAGACCGCGGAAGTCCGTTATGTGCTGGCGGCGAGTCCGAAAATCGGCGTTTCCACCGTCGACGAACTGATCGCACTCGCAAGAAAAGATCCGGACCGCCTGAATTATGGCAGCAGCGGCAACGGCACTCCCCTGCATCTGTACGTCGAGCTGTTCAAGCGGGCCGCCAATATCAACCTGACGCATGTTCCATACAAGGGCAATGGTCCGGCGATGCAGGCGCTGCTTGCGGGGGATGTCCACTTGGTATTCGACATCTCGCTCTCGATCATTCCGCTTGTAAAGGCCGGCAGGGTGCGCCCGCTCATGGTGACCGGCTCCACGCCACTGGACGTTTTGCCCACGGTGCCCGTGTTCAACGTCGTCTATCCCGGCAACGGCATCGATGGATGGCATGGCATTTTTGCCCCGGCCGCAACGCCCAAGGCGATCGTCGACCAGATCGCCGCCGACTTGCGCACGGCCGTGCTATCGCCCGATTTGATGAAACGCTTTCACGACATGGGTTTCGAGTCGACCGGCGTTACGTCGGACCGGTTCAACGAAATTGTTCGCAGCGATTACGAACGCTGGGGCCAGATCATTCGGGCGAACAACATACGCGTGGATTGACGGCGCGCCGAAATTGGCGCCGCTGCCGGGACAACGGCGCTCGCTAGTCTTTCTGCAAGTTCAGCGGACAATACATGACGCACATCGTCGTGTGTGATGACGTGGAAGGAGCATTTCGAAATTCCGGTGAGCTGCCAAGGCTGCAGGCTGCGGGCAATGTCACGGTCTACGGGGCGGCGCCGCCGACGCGCCAGGCGCTCGTCGAGCGGCTGCGTCCGGCCAAGGTGATTTTGACGATGCGCGGACGCACCGTCTTTGACCGCGAGACGCTGGCCAATTTGCCCGAGTTGCACCTGATCGCCTCATCCGGCCCGCACCGCATCGACGTCAAGGCGGCAACCGGATCGGGAATCGTCGTTGCCACCACCGCAGGAACTTCGACCGAATCGGTAGCCGACCACGTGCTGGCGCTGATGCTCGCGCTCGCCCGTGGCGTCGTGCCGGCGGACCAGGCCTTGCGCCAGTGTCGCTGGGATCCCGTAACGGGGGTGGAGCTGGCGGGGAAAACCTTGGGAATCCTCGGGCTGGGGCGAATCGGCCGTGCCGTCGCAAGGCGCGCCGTGGGATTCGGCCTTCATGTAATCGCCTGGGGCCCGACGCTCACGCCGGAGCGCGCCGCGGCGTCGGCCGTGGAAATGGTGGGCGAGGAGGAACTGTTCCGAAGGGCCGACGTCGTCTCCGTGCACCTTCTTTACTCGGAGCTTTCTCGCGACTTCGTCAATGCAAAGCGGCTGGCGCTCATGAAACCGACCGCGCTGCTCGTCGATATTTCTCGGACGGGGATCGTGAATCGGCAACAACTCGCAGAGGCCCTGCACAGCGGACGAATTGCCGGCGCCGCCACGGACCTTTGCGATCCTTGTCCCGTCGATATGAACGACCCGATTCTCGGGGCACCGCGGACAGTCTTGACCCCGCATATGGGCTGGCAGACTCGCGAATCACACCAGCGCGCGGCCCGTGATTCTGTCGATATCGTCCTGAGCTATCTCGAAGGGCGACCGTCCAACGTTGTCAATGCGGATGCCCTGAAGAGCCCGCGGCAGGCCGCGTCGGTCCAGTAGCTTATCGGACGCCAATTCGATTATGTCGCGTATCTTGACGATTCTCCCCGCCGATGAATAAAGCCGTAATCGCCGTGATGGCAGTGCTGGTAGTCCTCGTTGCCGCAGGTGCCGGATACTGGTTCGGCTCGGCGCGCGAGTTTTCGCCCGCGGGCAGCCGAAGTGCGCCTGGTCGGTCGCCGGAGCCGGCGGCCATCGCGAACGCAGCCGCCGGCGCTTCGAAGGGGCAGGCGCTCGTACCGGTTGAAATCACCCGTGTCGGCACGGCCTCGCTGCCCCAGACCATTACCGCCGTGGGCACCCTGCGCTCGGATGAATCGGTGACGCTGCGGCCCGAAGTCGCCGGCCGCATCACGGCGATCCTGTTCCAGGAGGGCCAACGCGTCGCGAAGGGGGCAACACTGGTGCGGCTCGACCCGGCGATCAGCACCGCCGAGTTACAGCAGGCGCGTGCCAACTTGACCTTGGCCAGAACGAAGTATGAGCGCGCCGTCGATCTTGCCGGCCGCACGTTCATCTCCGGCCAGGCGAAGGATGAGGCGAAACACAGTCTCGACATCGCAGAGGCGGCGGTCGCGCTGGCCGAGGCGAAGCTCGCCAAGATGGAACTCAAAGCGCCGTTCGCCGGCATCATCGGCCTGCGCGTGGTCTCGATCGGCGACTACGTAAAGGAAGGCACCGACCTCGTGAACCTCGAAGCGATCGATCCGCTGAAGGTGGACTTTCGGATACCCGAGACTTTTCTGACCCAGGTTCAGGTCGGCCAGCCGATCAAAGTCGCGCTTGACGCGCTGCCGGGGGAGTCTTATGACGGCAGGGTGATTGCACTCAATCCGCTGGTCGATGCGGCCGGACGTGCAATCGTCATCCGCGCGCAGGTGCGCAATCAGAATACGGCGCTGCGGCCCGGCATGTTCGCGCGCGTCACGCTCATCACCCGCGCCGAGAAAGATGCGCTGGTATTGCCCGAAGAGGCCTTCGTACCGCAGGGTACGGAGCAGTACGTCTTCCGCGTGCTCGAAGGCAGGGCTGCCCGGGTGAAGGTCGAAACGGGGCAGCGCCGCGACGGCAAGGTCGAGATTGTGAGTGGTGTAGGCCGAGGCGACGTGGTGGTGACCGCCGGCCAGAGCAGGCTGCGCGACGGGGCACAGGTGCGCATCGCCGACGCTCAGGCGGGCAAGGTCGCACCCGACCTGTCGAAGCCATCGCCCTCGGCCTCGTCGCGACGCTCCGAGGACCGCGAGACAGCCAAATGACGCTGCCCGAGACATGCATACGCCGTCCCGTGTTTGCGACCGTGTTGTCGCTGGTCATCCTGCTGGTCGGTCTCATCTCCTACCAGCGGCTGTCCGTCCGCGAGTACCCGCGGATCGATGAGCCCGTTGTCAGCGTAAGCACGATCTACCGCGGCGCCTCCGCCGAGGTCATCGAATCGCAGGTCACCAAAATCCTCGAGGATTCGCTCTCCGGGATCGAGGGCGTCGAGCTGATGACCTCTCAAAGCCGGCCGGAGCGAAGCGTGATCAACGTCCGCTTCCTGCTCACGCGCACGCCGGATTCGGCAGCCGCCGACGTGCGGGATAAAGTCTCGCGCGTGCGCGGGCGCCTGCCGGACGAAGTCGATGAACCCGTCATTGCGAAGGTCGAGGCGGATTCTCAATCGGTGATCAGCCTGGCGGTGGAGTCCGGCTCCATGACGACGCTGGAGACCACCGACTACGTCAATCGCTACATCAAGCCCAGGCTTTCCGTGCTCCCGGGCGCGGCCGAAGTGCGGATCTTCGGCGAACGAATAGTTTCGATGCGGATCAATCTCGACCGCACGCGCCTTGCGGGGTATCGGCTCACGGTGCAGGACGTCGAAGATGCGCTCAGGCGGCAGAACGCGGAAATCCCGGCCGGCCGCATCGAATCGACCGCGCGGGAATTCACCGTGGTCGCTGAAACCGACGTACGAACGCCCGAGCAGTTCGGAAGCATCATCGTTGCCAATGTCCGCGGCTATCCGGTGCGCATCAGCGATCTCGGGACCGTGGCCATAGGCGCGCTCAACGAACGGGGAATCTCGCGTTTCAACGGCAAGCCCGCGCTCAATATCGGCGTTATCAAGCAGGCCGTCGCCAATCCGCTCGAGTTGTCGCAGGCGGTCCGCGCCGAGGTGGTGAAGATCAACCTGAATCTGCCGCCCGAGATGAAGCTCGTGGTCGCGTACGATACGTCGGTCTTCATCGACCGCTCGATTTCCTCGGTGTTCACGACGATCGTCGAGGCGGTGATACTGGTGGTGCTGGTAATCTTTTTCTTCCTGCGCAGCCTGCGCGCAACGATGATCCCGATCGTGACGATCCCGGTGTCGCTGATCGGTGCGTTCGGGCTGATGTTCTTCTTCGGGTTCACGATCAATACCTTGACGCTGCTCGCCATGGTGCTGGCGATCGGGCTCGTCGTCGACGATGCCATCGTCGTGCTGGAGAACATCCACCGGCACATCGAGCAAGGCATGCGGCGCAAGGAAGCTGCGATGCAAGGATCGCGCGAAATCGCTTTTGCGGTGGTCGCAATGACGCTCACGCTCGCCGCAGTGTTCGCGCCGCTCGCCTTCGCCACCGGCCGCACCGGACGCCTGTTCATCGAGTTCGCATTGACCCTGGCGGGCGCGGTTCTCGTATCGGGCTTTGTAGCGCTGACGCTCACACCCATGATGTGCTCGGTCCTGCTGCGCCACGAAGCGAGGCATTCCTGGCTGTACAACAAGATCGAGGCGGGTTTCGAGTCGTTCAGCAATGGCTACCGCCGGTGGCTGATCGCCGCCTTGAAGGCGCGCTGGTTCGTCGTTGCGGCATGGGTTGTGACCCTGTGCATCGGAGTCTTCCTGTTCAGCCAACTCAAGTCCGAGCTCGCCCCCATCGAGGACCGAGGCATCATATTCGGCCAGTTGACGGCGCCGCAGGGGTCGACACCGGGATATACGGCGGAGCAGTTGGAGCCGATCGAGGAGTTCTACCGCCAGGTGCCTGAGACCTTCGCATATACGACAATGTCGGGCTTCCCGACGGTGGTCGACGGCATTGCGGTGCTGCGGCTGAAGCCGTGGGAAGAGCGCAAGAAGAAGCAGCAGCGGATCGCGGACGAGTTGCGGCCGAAATTTGCATCGATAGCGGGCGCGCAGGCTTTTCCGATCAACCCGCCGTCGTTGGGGCAGCGTTTCCGCTCCACGCCCATCGAATACGTGATCATGGCGCAGGTCCCTTATGCCGAATTGCAGCGCCTCGCCGACCGGTTCCTCGACGAGGCACGCAAGTTCCCCGGCGCACAGAATCTGCAGACCGACTTGCGCTTGAACACGCCCGAGGTGCGCGTCGCCATCAACCGCGACAAGCTGGGCGACATCGGCGTGAACGTCGACACGGTCGGCCGCACGCTCGAAACGATGCTGGGCGGGCGTCAAGTTACGCGATTCAAGCGCGATGGTGAACAATACGACGTCATGGTCCAGGTGGCGCCGCAGGACCGCACGACGCCGGCGGATATCAGCGAGATCTACGTGCGCGGACGCAGCGGGGAGATGGTGCAGCTTGCCAACCTCGTCCAAGTGAAGGAAGGCGTGGCGCCGCAGTCGCTCAACCACTTTCAACGGCTGCGCGCTGTCAAGATCACCGCAACGCTGGCGCCCGGGACTTCGATCGACGAAGCGTTAAAGGCCTTTGACGCGGCGGCCAGCAGCACGCTCGGCGCCGCCGCGCAGACCGGCCTGGATGGCCAGTCGCGCGAGTTCCGCGCCTCGGGCAGTGAGATTTACTTCGTGTTCGTGCTGGCGCTTGCGTTCATCTACCTCGTGCTTGCGGCCCAGTTCGAGAGCTTTATTTCGCCTTTCGTCATCATGCTGTCCGTGCCGCTGTCGATCACCGGTGCGCTCTTCCTGCTGTGGGTAACGGGCGGAACGCTCAACATCTACAGCCAGGTAGGCCTGATTACGCTGGTTGGTCTTATCACAAAGCATGGGATCCTGATCGTCGAATTCGCCAATCAATTGCGAGCGAAGGGAGAAGACCTGCTCTCGGCGATCGTCACGTCGGCCACGCTGCGGCTGCGGCCGATTCTGATGACGACCGGCGCAATGGTATTGGGTGCGGTGCCCCTCGCGCTAGCCTCGGGCGCCGGTGCGGAATCCCGGATGCAGATCGGCTGGGTGATTGTGGGTGGAATGTCCTTCGGCACGCTGCTAACCCTGTTTGTGGTGCCGGTGGCGTACACGAGGCTCGCGCGTCGCGCCCACGTCGAGGCGCACGGCATGGATGTGGCGACCGCCAAGCTCGCGGGGGCGCATGGCACTGGGCCCCAGCAGCGACACGTGGACTAACTGCGGGAGTCCGCGGATGCGCCCTGACCGGGGAACGATGTAACAAACGCGGTAGTCAAAGCCAGGGTATCCGGGAGACTTCTTTCGATGTTTTACCGGATGGCGTCGCTTGCTCCAATAGACTTAGGATTGTGGGTGAAGCGATGAATCCGCAGGTCCAGATATGGCCAAGCCATGATTTCCCAGAGCGCCAGGCGATCCAGCAGGAAAGCGAATGGCTCGGGTTGCGGAAATAAAGGCAATAGGCTGATTGCGGCCTGCGCCCTCGCTCTGGTTGCAGCAGGAAGCGTCAGCGGTTGCGCCGGTTTGGGGGATCTTCGCGAGCGCGTGAGCGAATTCGGTTCCACGGTCGCTGCCGGATTTCGCAAGTTGCGTGGCCTGGAACCGGCGCCGCCGACACCCGCTCCTCCCGAGGCTTCCGAGCCGGAGACGAGCGCATCGGTGCAGCTCGAGGCGACGCCCGGGCAATCCGCCCCGGCGAAAGACTACAAGCCAGAGGTGCGAGATGCAGAAGCCATCAACGTAAAAGCCGCCTGCAGCGCGCGTGACGAGACCGGCTACAGAGAGGATATCGCGATCGAGGTCGCGGACGGCGAGGTGAAGGTGCTCTCCGCGCGGGTCGACGTGCCGAGACGCGGATTCTGCCGGTTCGATCTTTCCGATTTTCGCCAGACGCGGCGCCTTCCTCACGTCGAACTCGCTGCTTCCTCGGGTTCAAGTTGCGTAATGTTTATGTGGGAGCAGGAGGGCAAAGTCACCGTGGCTGCGAACGAGTGCGCGGAAAAATGCACGAGTGACACTTTTGATTACGTGTGGCCCTTGCGAGTGGATGCCGCCACCGGTTCCTGTTCCTGAGAAAATTCGTCGGAGGAATCGAGGCGGCGTACCCGCCCAGGGTATTCCGATCCCCGAATGCACAAAGCCCAAACGCGACGGCTGGGCTAAGAGCAAGAACCGCTACAAGATTTCGCTGGCTCCCTGACGATGCAGGGCCTGTCGTTCGGGTTTTTACCTATTGGTCGTTTGTGCAGAAGTCCCCAGAATTTGAAATAGGAGGAGATTCCAGCGAATCAAGTGGTGCGTAGAGTGCCGGCGACTGGTTGATTCATCTACCATGCGCCCGCTATCGCATTCTGGGAACCGAGGGATCTGCCGACCTGTTTGTCCGGAGTGCCATAAGCGTATCTCGGCGTTGCGGAAGGCCGCTCGGGAAGCAACGGGAAGAGTCCTTCGCAGATAGCCCACTTTCCACGACCCAAAGGGAGCGATCATGGATTGGAAGCAGGCAATCGCACAGCACATGCAATGGAAAGACGAATTCTGCGCAGCATTTTCAAGACAGGAGCCATTGGATGCCGATACGATTGCGCAGGACAATTGCTGTGAATTGGGCAAATGGTTGCACGGAGAGGCTAAAGCAAAACTACAAAGATTCGTTAGCTATTCGGAGTGTATTTCAGAACACGCTGCATTCCATGCAGAAGCAGCTAAAGTAGCCCGAGCCATCAACTCCAAACAATACGCTGAGGCAGAAGCCATGCTTTGCGCTGGCGCGCGCTACGCCACGGCATCCGCTTCGGTTGCCGCTGCAATTGTGCACCTTGGACAAGAGGCGGATTTGCCGTGAACCCGTGGCTGCGGCCGATGCCGAGAGGCACAACCGTGTCGTCGCGCAAGCGCCATAATGGAAGCGTCAGACCGCAGTCTGTCGGAGCTACTCAGCACCTTACCGGAGTCTTCTTCCTCACTTGCTGCAGCCGCACGACTTGAATCGCGCCTGCCCGTTACCCTTTAGGTTTCGGGCCTGGAGCCTTGGGTGGAATGGTTCCCGCGATCCGGCATAGCATCCCCTCGATCGCCTTGCCGTCGTTGAACCTGGTAACGTTGCACCTGGATATTTCGCCTCGCGCTGACAGGTCTGACAGGGAGACGCGCACCGTAGTGAGAGGAATCCCTGTTGCTTTGGCAATCTCCGAGTCGAGACGCTGGCCGTGCTGTTGCAAGTATTGCAGGATGGGCGTTGCGTGCATCTCAAGTACTCCTGGAGAACGCGCCAGCTCCCCGCAGGTTACGGGGAAATGCCCGGCGCCGTCAGTTTGAAAACCAGCTACATCGTGAGCTCTGGACGACGGACTCAGGTAGCTACTCATTCGAGGACCCAGCCGACCTCCCGATCGCAGCGGGGAAACACTCAGTCGGGCGTCGGCCAGATCTGAAATCGAGGGCTCGAACCTGGGAATTGCGGATTAACAGGCGGAGGTGGGGACCGCAAGTTGTTCTTGGCCCGCGATCACTAGCCAAGACGTACCAAAACTCGTCCAGTATACCACGCTTTCCCACCATCGCGTCCGAATCGGGTTGTTACTTCGCGGCTGCAGCTGGAGGAGTGGGGGCCGTAGGCGGTTTGGTGCCGGCTTTAGCGGCGGATTTGGGGGCCTTGCTAGCGCGGAGCTGCTTGCGCTGATCCTCGGGGAGCTTCGTGTACTGATCCCATTCCTCGCGCAGCGTCTGGCGCTTTTCCGGCGGGAGTTTTTCAAGCTTTTTGTAACGCTCGCGAGCCGCGCTGCGCTGTGCGGGCGTCAGCTTTGCCCAGTTCTGCATCCGCTTCTGAACACGGGCCTGCTCGTCGGCCTGCATGGTCGGATAACGCTTGGCGATGCCGATCCACTTGCGCTTGCGCTGAGGCTCCAATTGGTCCCACTCCGAGGCGAGCGGCGCCAGCACCTCCTGTTGCCCGGGGGGGAGTTCAGCCCAGCTAGGCTGTTTTTTTGGCGGAGCGGCGGCGAAGGCGGAGAAAGAGATACAGAGCCAAAGTGCTATTGCGAGGAGCGCTTTAGCCATGCGTCGAATCCCTTGTCCAGGTACGCGTCCAGCGGTAGATCGCCCTTCAACACCGCCATATCAATTTCCTCTATTTCCTGCGCGACCTGCCCCTGATGCCAGACGTTGATCGCCAGCAATCCGAGGATCATAACCCCCATCGGCAGCAGGAGGCGAGAGAAAAGCGATCTGCTGGCGGGGATACGACCAGTCACATTATCCGCCCAGGCATGCACCGGACTCGTCGCCGGGGCCTTCTGGCGCGCCAGGGCCAGCTCGCGCGAGGCCCTCAAGCGTGTGAGCGTGGCTGCGTCCAGATCAATGCCTTGATTGAGGCTCTGCCGGATCCGGTAGGCCAGTCGCTGTTCGTTCATAACTCGATTCCTTTAGTCCGCAGGGCGACGGCTAAGGCATGCGCAGCGCGTGAGCAATGAGTTTTGACGCTGCCTTGCGAGCACCCCATGACGGCTGCCGTTTCGGCCACGTCCATCTCCTCCCAGTAACGCAGGAGGAAGGCTTCACGTTGACGCGATGGCAGGCGTCTTAACTCTTTTTCAATTATTTCAAGCAGTTGCGACCTTTCCAGCTGGTCTGCCGGGGCCGCCGGCGAATTAAAGCCATCCTCGATCTCCAAAGTGTCCAGTACATCGGCATCGCCGTCATCCCGGCCGGGCGACAGCGAGGAAAGCAGGGTCGTCCAAAGGGAGCGCACCTTCTGGCGGCGATAGAAATCGCGAATCGTGTTCTGCACGATGCGCTGGAACAGCATGGGCAGCTCTTCGAGCGGTTTGTCGCCGTACTTTTCCGCGAGCTTGAGCATCGAATCCTGCACAACGTCCAATGCGGCCTCCCGGTCGTGGACAGCGTACAGAGCCCTCTTGAAGGCGCGCCGTTCCACGCTCGCCAAGAATGCGGACAGTTCCGTTTGAGAGACCAGGGAGCCCTTCCTCAAAAATATTCTTGCTTATCTGCGCGCTCGCCCAAACCAGCCCGTCCGGGTAATCATGCCGGGCTGCCGCGGACCGGTGCGTGGGCAGTCGTCTGGCCCGCAATGGCTGGCAGATGGTATCAAAAATGGGGCCGTGGCCCTATAAGGGCGCGCTTTTGCAGGAAAACTTGACCGATCACATGCCAGCATTTAGGCTCCAAGGATTTCGTCGGGGAATTGGGGTGCGGAATCCTGGTATCGAATTGACGGGCGCGGAAATTCTGGTCCGCTGTCTTCAGGAAGAAAACGTCGAGTACGTGTTTGGCTATCCTGGCGGTGCGGTCCTCTACATTTACGACGAGTTGTTCAAGCAGGACAAGGTCAAGCACGTGCTGGTCCGCCATGAGCAGGGTGCGGCGCACGCAGCCGACGGCTATTCGCGCGCAAGCAACAAGGTCGGCGTCTGCCTGGTAACTTCCGGACCCGGCGTGACCAATGCGGTCACCGGAATTGCCACCGCCTACATGGATTCAATCCCGATGGTGGTGATCACCGGACAGGTGCCGACGCACGCCATCGGGTTGGATGCATTCCAGGAAGTCGACGCCGTCGGCATTACGCGACCCTGCGTCAAGCACAACATTCTGGTTAAGGACGTGCGTGAACTTTCCACAGCGATCAAGAAGGCCTTTCATATCGCGCAGACCGGACGACCCGGACCGGTGTTGGTGGACATCCCGAAAGACGTGACAGCGGCAAGCTGCAAGTTTGAATATCCGGAGACGCTGCGCATGCGCTCCTACAACCCGGTGGCCAAGGGGCATCCCGGGCAGATTAAGAAGGCGGCGCAGATGCTGCTGGGCGCTAAATGTCCTATGGTCTACGCCGGCGGCGGCGTTATCCTTGCGGACGCGTCAGCGCAGCTTACCCGGCTGGTGAGGATGCTTGGGTTTCCGTGCACCAACACGCTCATGGGGCTGGGCGGCTACCCGGGGACCGATGCGCAGTTCCTGGGCATGCTCGGCATGCATGGTACGTTCGAGGCGAACATGGCCATGCAGCACTGCGACGTGCTGCTCGCGGTGGGCTCGCGTTTTGACGACAGAGTTATCGGCAACCCGGCGCATTTCGGAGAGGTGCCGCGCAAGATCATCCATATCGATATCGATCCGTCGTCGATCTCCAAGCGTGTCAGAGTCGATGTCCCGATTGTCGGCGATGTGCGCGAAGTGCTAGACGACCTGATCAAAGTGATCGAAGCGAGCAAAGAAAAACCCGATGCCAAGGCGCTCAAGGCTTGGTGGACCCAGATCGGGCAGTGGAGGTCGAAAAACTGCCTGCGCTATGACCGCTCGAGCAAGATCATCAAGCCGCAGTCGGTGATTGAAAAGCTCTGGGAGATTACGAAGGGCGACGCGATCGTTACCTCAGATGTTGGCCAGCACCAGATGTGGGCGGCGCAACTCTACAAGTTCGACAAGCCCCGCCGTTGGATCAACTCGGGTGGACTCGGTACCATGGGTTTTGGCCTGCCTGCGGCGATGGGCGCGCAGTTCGCCAATCCCAAGGCGCGGGTGGTTTGCGTCACGGGCGAAGCATCGTTCCAAATGTGTATCCAGGAACTCTCGACGTGCAGGCAGTATCATCTGCCGCTGAAGATCGTATGCCTCAACAACCGCTACATGGGCATGGTGCGGCAGTGGCAGGAGTTCTTCCACGGCAATCGCTATTCCGAATCGTATTTGGATGCGCTGCCCGACTTCGTCAAACTGGCCGAGAGCTACGGCCACGTCGGCATGCGCATCGAGAAGCCCGCCGACGTCGAACCGGCACTAAAAGAAGCCTTTGGACGCAAGGACCAGCTCGTGTTTATGGATTTCATTACCGACCAGACCGAAAACGTATTTCCGATGGTGCCCGGCGGCAAGGGTATTTCTGAAATGATTCTGGCGGAGGAGTTATGAGCCCCCGCGCGTGCGGCCGCGTGCGACCCCAGTCGGAATCGCGTCCGTGAACGCATCGCTGCCCAGCCCGTATTCGATCCAGAGCGACCCATCAAGACCCATGCGGCACATCATTTCCATCCTGCTCGAAAACGAGTCTGGCGCGCTCTCGCGCGTCGCCGGATTGTTTTCGGCACGCGGCTATAACATCGAATCGCTTACTGTGGCGCCGACCGAGGACGCGTCGTTGTCGCGAATGACCATTGTGACCACTGGTTCCGACGATGTCATCGAACAGATAACCAAGCAGCTGAACAAATTGATCGAGGTGGTGAAGGTCGTCGACCTGTCGGAGGCGGCGCACATCGAACGCGAATTGATGCTGATCAAAGTGCGCGCCACCGGCAAGGACCGCGAGGAGACGAAGCGCGTAGCCGACATATTCCGGGGTCGCATCCTGGACGTGACGGAGGGCACCTACACCATCGAGCTGACCGGCACGGGGGCAAAGCTGGATGCATTCATACAGGCGATAGAAACAAGCGCGATTCTGGAGACGGTGCGCACTGGCGCGTCCGGCATCTCCCGCGGCGAGCGAATACTAAAAGTTTAGTGAGGGCTGAGGACGGAGGAGGGCAGCGCCCGGTTGGGTTTCTTCTCTCCACGGCTGTCCCGGCAATGTCTCACGCTTCTTCCGACAGGGGAAATACAATGCATGTTTTTTACGACAAGGATGCGGATCTCTCGCTCATCAAGGGCAAGAAAGTCACTATCGTAGGCTATGGCTCGCAGGGTCATGCGCACGCGCTCAATCTGAACGAATCCGGGGTTAAGGTGACGGTGGGATTGCGCAGGGGCGGCGCGTCATGGGACAAGGCGAGGAAGGCTGGGCTTCAAGTCAAGGAAATTCCCGAGGCGGTCAAGGGCGCCGACTTCGTCATGATGCTCATGCCCGACGAACACATCGCCGGCGTCTATCGGCACGAAGTGGAAACGAACCTCAAGAAGGGTGCAACGCTCGGGTTTGCGCACGGCTTCAATATCCATTACGGCCAAGTCGTGCCGCGCGCCGATCTCGACGTGGTCATGATCGCGCCCAAGGCGCCTGGCCATACAGTGCGCTCGACCTTCGCCCAGGGCGGTGGCGTGCCTATGCTGATCGCCGTGCACCAGGATCCGAGCCGTAAGGCGCGCGACATGGCGCTGTCCTACGCGGCGGCGATCGGCGGGGGCAAGGCCGGTGTCATCGAGACCAATTTTCGCGAGGAGACCGAGACCGACCTATTCGGCGAGCAGGTTGTGTTGTGCGGAGGCACCACAGCGTTGGTGCAAGCGGGGTTCGAAACGCTGGTCGAGGCGGGATACGCGCCGGAGATGGCCTATTTCGAGTGCCTGCATGAACTGAAGCTTATAGTCGATCTCATGTACGAGGGGGGGATCGCCAATATGCGATACTCGATCTCGAACAACGCCGAGTATGGCGATTTCACCCGTGGTCCGCGCATCATCACCGACGAAACGAGAAGCGAGATGCGCCGGATCCTCAAGGAAATCCAGACCGGCGCCTACGCGCAGGAGTTTCTGCTCGAGAACCAAACCGGCGCAACCAAGCTGAACGCACTGCGGCGCATCGGTCGCGCGCACCAGATTGAAATCGTCGGTGCGAAACTGCGCGAAATGATGCCTTGGATCAAGAAGAACAAACTGGTCGACCAGACGAAGAACTAGAAAGGCGAGGATTCAGGATCCAGGATTCGGGATTCAGCGTGAACCATGCTGCGTTCGACACCAATGCCAATCCTAGATCCTGAATCCCAAGTCCTAAGCCGGACGAGCCGGAACCAAGGAGGCTGGTTTTGCCGTTTAGCAATCTCCCCCTTCCGTGCGGTTGCATGCAACCGCACGGAAGGGGGAGACGAATTTAGAAAGCAGATCTTCGCCAAATTTGTCAACAGTAAGCTTGCACTGTAAGTGGCTACGCCCTGAACCCCATGCCCATCTACCCGCATCCGTTTATCGCCCGCGAGGGCTGGCCATTTCTGGCAGCAACGCTCGCGATATCGTTGCTGGCGACCTTGCTGGCCGGCTGGGGATGGTCGGTGCCATTCTGGGCTGCGGCGCTGTTTGGTCTGCAGTTCTTTCGCGATCCGGCGCGCGATGTTCCCGGCGATGAGCGCGCGGTGGTCTCGCCAGCGGACGGGCGCATCGTGGCAGTGGAATCTGTGCGCGATCCGTATCTCGACCGTGAGGCGATCAAAGTCAGCGTGTTCATGAATGTTTTCAACGTTCACTCGAACCGCTCGCCGGTAGACGGGGAGGTGCGGCAGGCGTGGTACAACGCGGGAACGTTCCTGAACGCCGCGCTCGACAAGGCTTCATCGCAGAACGAGCGCAATGCGCTGTGGCTGCGTACCGATGCGGGGGAGGACGTCACATGCGTTCAGATCGCCGGGCTGATCGCACGCCGCATCCTTTGTTACGTTAAAGCGGGGGACCGCCTTACCCGCGGCGCACGCTTCGGCTTCATTCGCTTTGGCTCCCGCGTCGACGTGTACCTGCCGCCCTCCGTCACTGTGAAAACGGCGCTCGGCGACAAGGTGTTCGGGGGCAGTTCTATTCTTGCCATACTCTAAGCCGATGCCAGACTACCGCGCGCCACGCAAACCACTGATCAACTCCGAGATTCGACGCCGCGGAATTTACCTGCTGCCGAATCTGTTTACCACGGCGGCTCTGTTCGCGGGCTTCTATGCCATAGTCCAGGCGATGAATCAGCGCTACGAGAATGCCGCCGTCGCCATAGTGATCGCCATGGTGCTCGACGGACTCGATGGGCGTGTGGCCCGCTTGACGCATACGCAAAGCGAATTTGGGGCCGAGTACGATTCGCTTTCCGACATGGTCTGTTTCGGCGCGGCGCCCGCTTTGATCATGTATGAGTGGGCATTAAAGGACCTCGGACGCTTCGGATGGATCGCGGCGTTCGTCTATTGCGTAGGCGCAGCGCTGCGGCTGGCCCGCTTCAACACCAACATCGACGTAGTAGACAAGCGCTTCTTTCAGGGCTTGCCCAGCCCCGCAGCGGCGGCATTGATCGCCGGATTCCTGTGGATAGCGAGCGACAACAAGATTCCCGTTTCCGCCTACGGAATCCCGTGGATTGCGGCCTTCGTCACGCTCTACACCGGCATTACGATGGTGACCAATATCCCCTTCTACAGTTTCAAGGATATCAACCTGCGCAGGAGCGTGCCGTTTGCCGTCATTCTGCTCGTCGTGTTGGCGTTCGTGCTCGTCTCGACGGATCCACCATTGGTGCTGTTCCTGCTGTTCGTCGGTTACGGCGTGTCGGGCTACGCATACTGGCTCTGGCGTCTTCGTCGCCGCCGGCCGGCATAGCGGGTTGTTTCCCCAGCCTTGAGAGAAGGGCCGAGCCCCGCGGTGGCGTAGCCCTTCGGTATGGCGTAGCCCTTCGGTATTGCGAGGCCGTAGAAAAGCGCTTATAGTTCGTGCATGCTCCCCAGTACGCCCAGGTTGCGTTTCCCCCCCGGCAGGCCGTGTCCCGCGGAACTGCTGCTGCGCTTCGCGCGCTAAATACACTCTCCAAATCCGGCAGTACCCAGGCGCAGCGCGGGAAACCCCGCTGCGGTATTGTTTCCTCCCATATTCAGTGGAGCGCGACATGAAAGACCGCTTGATCATATTCGACACAACCATGCGCGACGGCGAGCAAAGCCCGGGCGCCTCGATGACCCGCGAAGAGAAACTCCGCATTGCGCGGCATCTGGAGCGCATGCGCGTCGATGTCATCGAGGCCGGATTTCCCGCCTCCAGCCCGGGCGACTTCGATGCCGTGCGCGCGGTGGCGGGTATCATAAAGGACAGCATTGTCTGCGGACTGGCGCGCGCAAACGACCGCGACATCAGCCGCGCCGCCGAGGCGGTCAAGCCAGCGAAGCAAAGTCGGATCCACATTTTCATCGCGACTTCGCCTATTCACATGGAAAGGAAACTGCGCTTGACGCCGGACCAAGTGCTCACCGAAGCGGTAAACGCGACGCGCTTTGCACGTCGATTCACCGAAGACGTGGAATTTTCTCCTGAGGACGCGGGGCGATCCGAGCCCGATTTCCTCTGCCGCGTCCTCGAAGCCGTGATACGCGAGGGCGCCAAGACGATCAACATTCCGGACACGGTGGGCTACACCGTGCCTGAGCAGTTCGGTGTGCTGATCCGTACGCTGCGCGAGCGCATCCCCAACTCGGACAAAGTGATCTGGTCAGTGCATTGTCACAACGACTTGGGTCTTGCCGTGGCCAATTCGCTCGCCGCCGTGATGAACGGGGCGCGCCAAGTCGAGTGCACGGTAAATGGACTCGGCGAGCGCGCGGGCAATGCCTCGCTCGAAGAGGTGGTCATGGCCGTACGCACGCGCCAGGACATCTTCCCATGTGATACCCGCATCGACACGACTCAGATTGTCCCGGCATCCAGGCTGGTCTCGGGCATTACCGGCTTTCCGGTGCAACCCAATAAGGCGATCGTCGGCGCCAATGCGTTTGCCCACGAAGCCGGTATCCACCAGGACGGCGTGCTCAAGAGTCGCGAGACCTATGAGATCATGCGTGCCGAGGATGTCGGCTGGGCGCAGAACAAGCTGGTTCTGGGCAAGCACTCGGGGCGTAACGCCTTCCGGCAACGGCTGAAGGAATTGGGTATCGAGCTGGACTCGGAAGAGGCCGTCAATGCGGCATTCATGCGTTTCAAGGAACTGGCCGACAAGAAGCACGAGATATTCGACGAGGATCTGCAGGCACTGGTCACCGACGAGAGCCACGCGCACGACCAGGGCGAGCACTACCGATTCGTTTCGCTCACCGCCCACACCGAGACCGGCGAGATGCCCTATGCACGCATCGTCATTACCGCAGAAGGCAAGGAGAGCCGGGCCGAAGCGCAAGGATCAGGACCCGTGGACGCGACTCTGAAGGCGATCGAGAGTATCGCGGCCAGCGGGGCGGAGCTGCAGCTCTACTCGGTCAACGCCATAACGACCGGGACGGAATCGCAGGGTGAGGTTACGGTACGGCTGCAAAAAGGCGGTCGCATCGTCAATGGGCTGGGCGCCGATACCGACATTGTGGTCGCGTCGGCAAAAGCCTATTTGTCAGCCCTTAACAAGCTTCATAGCAAAATCGAGCGCATAAATCCGCAGATGTAGATCGAACCGGCAAACCCGCGCGTTGTGCCATGGGCGGGATTCGGTGCATGTGCGGTTATTCCCGGCGCGCTTCTCGCGCCATGGCGGCGACCAGTTCGCGGACCTGCGCAGCGCTGCCCGCTGGTGCGGAAAATTCAAAGCGCAGGCGCCGGTCCGGGACGCGGACATCGAAGCCGTCGCAGTCCACGCCGATCATGGTCACATCCGTTGCGGAATGCTTGTGATAATGCAGGCAGCAATCGCGCAGCGCGTCGCTTTCGTTCCGGTTCATGTGCGCCAGAATTTCGTCTTCTTCGGTCGAGAGCGTATTTTCCGGTGGAGCATAGTCGGCTGCGGGAATCCAGCGGATATCCCCGAAACCAGCGATAAAGCGCAGCGTCACCGGCTTGATGCGCCAGAAATCGAAATCCCCCAGCGCAAGCAGTTGTTCGGCATGCGGCAGATAGCGCAGAAAGCGCTGCCTTAGGCGGGTGTCTTCATCGAGTAAATCGGCATCACCGACCAGCGTCAGCCGTGCGCCGGATTGCACCTCGTCGGAAGGCTCATGCACCAGCAGGCTTGTGCGGCGGTCGGCCTGGAGGTTCCTGGTGTGCTCGGCCAGGCGGCTGATTAGGATTACGGGATTGCCGGCATGGTCGAGGACGAAGGGTACGACCGAGCCGTAGGGGTAGCCATCCAGGCGGCGCGAAATCGTCGCTAGCATTCCGTGGTGTCGTGCACGCAGGTAGCTGCGGACCTCGCGGGCAGCGGAATCGGTCTTCCCGGGGTGCATGGTGTGGCCAGCAATGAGTTAGTGCCGCAGGGCACACGGGTAACGGCCCGACATTATTATAGGTGCAGCATTCGCGTGCCGGTCGAGGAAATGGGATGCATTGACCATCACTGTGACTCGGTCAACCCAGCCCCTGGCCAGATTGGCGGACATGGAAACAGCGGTGGCGATTCCGCGGGGTGCTTTCTCCTTGGCACGCGCTGATTGGCGGCATGCCAGCCACGAGTCTTGCCCGAGCCGATAAGGCCTAGGCTTTCAGGATCCAAGTCTCGAAATTTCCAACTACACGGTGGTTGCCGGCCAGCCGTCGTGGTTTTCTGGGCGGATCCCCTCGGCTGTCGCCGTATTCTCGATATTGTCACCGGAGGGTGTTGTCACCTCTGGGCCGCTTAGTCGTTGTTGATTTCTGAGCGGGTCGGCCGGCCTGAACCGGAACATCTGGATCGAGAGCGTGTGCTCAAGAAGGTGAGTGCTGCGCACGGCCCACCTAAGCCCTCGGTGATCAAGGCGATAGTCGTTTCCGGCCTCCATCCGCCCACATGGGGCGAGGATCGCAGCGGCTTGCCCCAGCGCGGGCATTTCCGGCAACAGCAGCGCCGGCCCGCCGGTAGCCGTATCGGCGTGAGCTAGCGTCACAGGTGTCGCATTCGGCGCAATCTTCTGCAGGCCCAGTTCGAGGTGTTCTGGATTTTCCGATTGCACCCAGCGCACGAGGCAAATATGGCAGGCATCTGCGGTTCTAACTGCCACCACTTCACCCACCCGAATGGGGTCGCAGGTTCCGGAAAAATGCATGAGGGAGAATCCCCCTGGGCTTTCATTGGCGGCTATCCAGCCTCGGCGTCCCTCACGCGGCACCAACCCACGGCGCTCGCCAACGAGGCAATTCCAGATATCGCGCAGACCCACCAGCAGTTCGACTCGCGAATGGGTCCGTTGCCTGCTGAACTGGCGTGACTGGATGTTTCCCCAGCGTTGAACGAGTTGGCGCAACAGATCCCGGGAAACGGGGCCCCCCGCGCTGCTGGGCAGGCCCAGTTCATCAGGTGGCGTGCCCGCGTCTAGTCCCTGCAATTGGGAGACCAGTGTTTCAACCAGCGGTTGGCATCTCAGGACAAGATCGTCCGACGCGACTTCCTCGGGTCGGGATTTTTCCAGCGGGCGGCCGGGCGAATCGCGGCCCGACCGGATGACGAACACACCCGGCATGGCCGCGTCCTGTTCATAGCCGCCAAGCACGGCACGTTCGCCAAAACGCGCCAGATAGGCGCTCAGCCGCTCGACGTCCCATTGCATGAGCCTTGGCGGCTGGGCAAACGCAAGCAGCAGGGCTTGACGGTAGACCGCAGAGGCCGTTAGCGACGTCCCAGGGAGGTGGGCGTTCACGATACCGTGGCGCATGCCAAACCGGAACAGAAAATGCATTTCTCGCCAGACACCCCTTGGGTGCGGTGCGTAGATTCGGTGTGAAATCGCCAGACGGCGTGCCAAAGCTCTAAGGCTCTGAATGAGCGGCGGAACCAGGAATTGTTCCAGGCGGAATGTGATCGTCCTCTTGGTAAGCGCGACCAATACCGACTTGTAGGCGTGGGTGAGACCTGCGAGGGTCTCGTCTGCGGTTTTGGCGAAGGTGCGCCGTCTGGCCGAAAGAGGCAAAGTTGCCTCCGACAGATCTGCTTCCGCTGCCGGCAGCAGCGTCTCGATGCGCTGCCGGAACAACTCCGCAAGCTCAGATTGCAGGCGCCAGCCAAGTCCGCTGTGGTTCATCGCCTCGAGTTGCTCAGCAATGCATCGAAGCGCCTCCTGCGGATTGGCGAGGGGAAGCGCTTCGAGCCATTTGCGAAGCTCCCCGGGAGAAAAGGCGAATTGCGCTGTTGCTCCGTTTCCGCGTCGCGATAGCGCAAGTGACAATACCGTCATTTGGATGGGCTAGAATGGGCGAGCACATGTCCCCTCTCGCAACCTGCGTGCCATGTTTGGAGACCAGGGGACAAACGGACGTGAATAATTCCCGTTTCGCACCGACCGGCCAGATGAACGGCGTTGCGGCGGACCGATCGCTGAGGAGAATCATGCCCTTGGTTGCAACAAGTCCGAAACCGATCCCGCGTCAGGAACGGCTCATTGTCGCTCTGGATTTACCGAGTGCGGAGCAGGCAAAATCATTCGTGGAGGCGCTTGGCGACGAGGTCAGTTTCTACAAGATCGGCCTTGAGCTGTTCATGGCCGGCGGCTATTTCGACCTGCTCGATTGGCTGACCCGTCGAGGCGACAAGGTCTTCGTTGATCTCAAATTTTTCGACGTTCCAGAGACCGTAAGCGCTGCAGTGCGCGGACTTTCTAACAGGGGTGTCACGTTTGCGACGGTGCACGGTAACCAAGCCATGCTTGAGGCCGCGGGACGCGAAAAGCGCGAGGTAAAGATTCTCGCGGTGACCGTCCTTACGAGTCTGGATCGCGGTGATCTCGACGACCTGGGCTTTCAGTGCGACGTAGAAAAACTGGTGCTTTCGCGCGCGCGCCGTGCCCTTGAAGCGGGCTGCGACGGCGTCATTTCCTCGGGCCTGGAAGCGCCGGCACTCAAGCGCGAAATCGGCGAGCGTTTGATTGTGGTCACCCCGGGCATCCGGCCGGTGGAAAACAGGCCATCGGACGATCAAAAACGCACCGTCGATGTGGCGCAGGCGTTTGCGAACGGCGCCGACTATATAGTCGTCGGCAGGCCGATAAGG
This sequence comes from Betaproteobacteria bacterium, assembly GCA_016210745.1. GTDB lineage: Bacteria > Pseudomonadota > Gammaproteobacteria > Burkholderiales > SG8-39 > JACQTO01. The sequence continues at coordinate 1,258 of JACQTO010000267.1, read as the reverse complement.
CAGGCGGCCGATCCGCGTGCGGCGGCAGCAGCCATCCAGCGCACCATTGCCGGAATTTTCCCGGGTTGACTTGCGATTGCCGCTATCGCGGCGAGCTCAGTAAGCCAGCGCAGTTTGCCTCGACTCGTAGCGCCAGCGTGTGCGCAAGGAGCTGAGCACCATTTCAGGATACTCAGGCTTTCCGAGGCTTCCGTTGTAGCGGCCTAGTGCCCGCCACAGGTCGCCTTTTTCTATGTCCAAGTAGTGGCGCAGGATCACGCAGCCGTAACGCAGGTTGGTACGCAGGTTGAACAGGTTGTCGCCCTTTTTCCCAATCTGATTTATCCAGAACGGCATTACCTGGGTATAGCCGCGCGCGCCTGCGCTGGACAGCGCGAACTTGCGGAAATTGCTCTCGACCTGGATCAAAGCGAGCACCAACTGGGGATCGAGACCTGAACGCGTGGCTTCGTAATGCACCGTGCGCAATAGATCCAAGCGCGTGCCCAGATGCGGAATTCGGCGCTCCAGCCGCTGCGCCATCTCTGTGAGCCAGTTCGCCGCCTCCATCGAATTCTTGAACCCATGACGTGGCGCCGGCCGGTCGGCAATCGCCGCCTGCAATCCGGCGCGCACGCTGTCGGCGAGTGGCTCGTACAGCTGGGCGCCGCCCTGCGCCCCGGCGGCTACGCTCATTCCTGCGCAGGCCAGCGCCAGGCGAAGCACTTTCAGCATAGCTTGGACCGCAGGAACGCGGCGGCATCATCAATGCGTACGCGCGTTGCTTCCTGGTCGCGCCGCCCCTGATACTCGAGGACTCCGTCCTTCAGTCCGCGCGCACCGATGACCAGGCGGTGAGGAATCCCGATCAACTCCATGTCGGCGAACATGACTCCGGGGCGCTCGTCGCGGTCGTCCAGCAGCACCTCAGTTCCGGCATTGCGCAGTTCGTCATAGATTGCGTCGGTCGTCGCGCGGACATCGCTGCTCTTGCGATAGCCTATGGGGACTATCGCGAGTTGGAACGGTGACATGGGTTCCGGAAAGACAATCCCGCGCTCATCGTGGTTCTGCTCGATGGCGGCCCCCACAATTCGCGTGACGCCGATGCCGTAACATCCCATCTCGAACGGCCGTGACTTGCCCCCTTCGTCGAGATAAGTGGCCCGCATGGCTTCCGAGTACTTGGTGCGGAGCTGGAAAATGTGGCCGACCTCGATGCCGCGCACGATTTCAAGCATGCCCCCACCGTCAGGACTGGGGTCGCCTGCCACGACGC
>JACQTO010000262.1 GCA_016210745.1 Betaproteobacteria bacterium | reverse complement strand
CCTCGCAGCGACGCAGTTACCTTCGACTACGGAGCCGTGGCTCGCTCCGACATGGACTTCCACCATGCTAGTGTGGCACCCTCACGGGCGCACGATTCCCGCTTGCGCGGGAATGACGGTGAGCGAACCCATATGCGTCATGAAGTTAGGGAAGGATCGATAGAAACCAAATCTTCGCCAATGCCCTCAAACATTCCCCTGACCAGTAAGCAATGACCGTTCTCATCACCGGTGGTGCCGGATTTATCGGCTCGAATTTCGTGCTCGACTGGCTCGGCCAATCCGAGGAGCCGCTCGTGAATCTGGACAAGCTCACCTACGCCGGAAATCTCGCCAACCTGGGCGAGGTGCGCGCCGACCCCCGGCATATCTTCGTGCACGGCGACATCGGCGACGCGCCGCTTGCGCGCAGCCTCCTGGAGCGCCACCGCCCGCGTGCGATCGTCAACTTTGCCGCCGAGAGCCACGTGGACCGCTCGATTCTCGGCCCGGCCGAATTCATCCAGACCAACGTGGTGGGCACCTTCACGCTGCTCGAGGCGGCGCGCGCGTACTGGACGGGGCTGCCCCCGGCCGAAAAGGGTGCATTTCGCTTTCTGCACGTATCCACCGACGAGGTGTACGGTTCGCTTGGCCGCGCAGACCCCGCGTTTGCGGAGACGACGCCCTACGCGCCCAACAGCCCCTACGCCGCATCGAAGGCGAGTTCGGACCACTTGGTGCGCGCCTACCACCACACCTATGGACTGCCGAGCCTGACCACCAACTGCTCGAACAACTACGGGCCGTACCAGTTTCCCGAGAAGCTGATTCCGCTGGTGATCCTCAACGCCCTGGCAGGCAAAGCGCTCCCGGTCTACGGCGACGGGGCCAACGTGCGCGACTGGCTGTACGTGGCGGACCACTGCCGCGCCGTGCGCGCCGTGCTCGAGCGCGGCCGGCCCGGCGAGGTCTATAACGTAGGCGGATCAAGCGAGAAGCGAAACATCGAAGTGGTGCGGGAAATCTGCGCCGTGCTCGACGAACTGCGGCCGCGCGGTGACGCACAGGGCCCCTACGCCTCGCTGATCCGTTTCGTCACCGACCGGCCGGGGCACGACCGACGCTACGCCATCGACGCGGCCAAGATCCGCCGCGAACTGGGCTGGGCCCCGCAGGAGTCTTTCGCGAGCGGCCTGCGCCGCACGGTGCAGTGGTACCTCGACCATGCCGACTGGGTGCAGGGCGTGCAATCGGGCGACTATCAGCGCTGGGTCGATCTGAACTATGGAGCAAGAAAGCAATGAAGGGGATCATCCTCGCCGGGGGCTCCGGTACCCGACTCTACCCGGTCACTCACGCGGTTTCCAAGCAGCTGCTGCCGATCTACGACAAGCCGATGATCTACTATCCGCTTGCCACCCTGATGCTCGCCGGGATTCGCGACATCCTGGTGATCTCCACCCCGCAGGACACGCCGCGCTTCGAGCAGCTGCTGGGCAGCGGGAGCCAATGGGGACTGTCGCTCAGCTACGCGGTGCAGCCCAATCCGGAGGGCATCGCCCAAGCGTTCCTGATCGGTGAGCGATTTATCGCCGGCGACCCCTGTGCCCTGGTGCTCGGGGACAACATTTTCTACGGCCATGAACTCCAGCACGATGTGCAGAAGGCCGCCCGCAAGGCGAGCGGGGCAACCATATTCGCTTATCGGGTCAAGGACCCGGAACGCTACGGCGTGGTCGAATTCGACGCGGCACACCGCGCGGTGAGCCTGGAAGAAAAGCCTGCCAAACCCAAATCGCGCTATGCCGTCACCGGGCTGTATTTCTACGACAAGGAGGTGGTGCGCATCGCCCGGGAACTCAAGCCCTCGGCCCGAGGCGAATTGGAGATCACCGACCTCAACCGCCAATACCTCGCCGCAGGCGCCTTGGAGGTGGTGATCCTGGGACGCGGGCACGCCTGGCTCGATACCGGCACCCATGACTCGCTGCTCGATGCGAGCGCCTTTATCCAGACGCTGGAGGCACGCCAAGGCCTGAAGATCTGCTGCCCGGAGGAGATCGCCTGGCGCATGGGCTATATCTCCGCGGCCGAGCTCGAGGCCCTCGCCCGGCCGCTCAACAACAGCGGCTATGGGCACTACCTGCTCGAGCTGCTTCGAGACGAAGCGAGATGATCAGTCAGATCAATGCACCCTAAACCGGACAAGTCGATGTTGCTTTTGCCGTTAATCAATCTCCCTGTTTTGTGCAGTTGCTTGCAACTGCACAAAACAGGGAGACGCAGTTGAAGAGCAAATTCTCGCCAACACTCCTCCGAGAAGCGGCTAATCCAACCGATAGATCCCATGCGTGTCACCCCGAGTGAAATACCAGAGGTCCTGTTGATCGAGCCCAAGGTGTTCGGCGACGAACGCGGCTTCTTCTTCGAGAGCTGGAACGAGCGCGTCTTCGAACAAGCCGGTATCCGCGCAAGATTCGTCCAGGATAACCATTCGCGCTCGCAGCGCTTGGTGCTGCGCGGCCTGCACTACCAGGTGAGCCAGCCCCAAGGAAAGCTCGTGCGCGTGACCGCGGGCGAAGTGTTCGACGTCGCAGTGGACATTCGCCGCAGCTCGCCCACCTTCGGCCGCTCAGCCACGATGGTGCTGTCGGCCTCACGCCGCAACATGATCTGGATCCCAGCCGGATTCGCGCACGGCTTCCTGGTGTTGTCCGAGCACGCCGAGGTGCTGTACAAGACCACGGACTACTGGGCCCCGGAGCACGAGCGCACGATTTCCTGGAATGACCCGGATCTGGCCATCGCCTGGCCGCTCGCAGGCGACGCACCGGTGCTCTCGGCCAAGGACGCCGCCGGAACTGCGTTCAGGAAGGCGGAAGCTTTTCCTTGAAAATCCTTGTGACCGGCAGGACCGGCCAGCTCGGCTTCGAGCTCGCGCGCGCGCTCGCTCCGCTCGGCGAGCTGCATGTCCTCGGCCGCGACGAACTCGATCTGGCCCGACCGGAGGCAATCATCGCCGTGGTGCGAGCGGCAAAGCCCGATGTCATCGTCAACGCGGCTGCCTATACCGCGGTCGATCGCGCCGAGAGCGAGCCGGAAACGGCCTTCGCCATCAATGCGCGGGCACCCGGCGTTCTCGCGGCGGAGGCGAAGCGGGTCGGAGCGCTGCTCATCCATTATTCCACCGACTATGTTTTCGACGGAACGAAGACCGGGCCTTACGGCGAGGATGACGCGCCCAATCCGGTCAATGTCTACGGGGCGAGCAAGCTCGCCGGCGAGGAAGCGATACGCCGGGCGGGGACCGCGCACTGGATCTTCCGCACGAGCTGGGTCTATGCCCCGCGCGGGAAGAATTTCCTGTTGACGATCCTGAGACTGGCGCGCGAGGGAAAGCCACTGCGCGTGGTCAGCGACCAGTTCGGCGCGCCAACCTCTGCTGCGATGCTCGCCCGCGCCACGGCCCAGGCGCTTGGCCGTTTCATCGAAGGAAGACAGGCGATTGCGCCGGCCGTCTACCATACGAGCGCCGCGGGCCGCACTTCCTGGCATGGATTCGCCCGCGCGATCCTCGCCGAATTCGGGCTGAACAATCCCCTCGAAGCGATCCCTGCGGTGGAATATCCCTTGCCGGCCAAGCGCCCGGCAAACTCGCTGCTCGACAACAGTCGGCTGGCGGCGGCATTCGGCATTCGCCTCCCGAGCTGGGAGGCGGGACTGCGCGAGGCTGCGCTCACGCTGCGAGCCGAGCCGGGCTGACACGTCCTGCTCGCATTCGCACGTAAGGGAAAATCAGCGTGCCCTCATGTCGAATGCGCCGGTATTGAATCGCGTAGGCCATTGTATTCGTTCAACAGTTGAGTCCGTTCGCGTTTCCGAAGTAAAATCCGACGCTTTTCCTCGATCCACCAAAACAATTGGGGTCTGACCCCAATTGTTTTTCAAGGAGCGACAGCCGGTTCGTGACGCACAAAGCGGTATTCCTCGACCGCGACGGGGTGATCAACCGCGCCATTGTTGTCGCCGGACGGCCCTACGCGCCGAGAAAATTCGGCGAGTTCCGGCTGATGCCCGGCGCACGCGCGAGCGTGAATCGGCTGCGCGAAGCCGGGCTTGGGATCGTGGTGGTAACCAACCAGCCCGACGTCGCCAAGAAACTGATCGAACCCGAAGAGCTCGAGCGGATGAATCGGCGGCTGATCGCCGAGCTCGCAGTCGATGCGGTGAAAGTTTGCGCACATGCGCAGGACGCGGGATGCACTTGCCGAAAGCCGCGTCCGGGGATGCTGCTTGCAGCGGCCGGCGAATTGGGCATCGACCTGGGGCAAAGCTACATGGTCGGAGATCGCTGGAGCGACGTCGAGGCGGGCAATGCTGCGGGGTGTTATACGTTGAAGATCGAAAGGGGCTACTCGAACGACCGACCCGTGCACGCCGACGCCGTGGTGCGGACGCTCGCGCAGGCCGTTACGCATATCATTCGCAGGGAACGCAAACATGCCTGAAACCAACACCCTTTCGTCGCTGAAAGTGAAGATCTTCGCCGACGGCGCGGACCTCGAAGGCATCCGCCGCCTGGCCGCCCTCCCCTTTATTTCTGGATTCACGACCAATCCGACGCTGATGCGCAAGTCCGGTATCGACAACTACGAGCGCTTCGCGCGGGCCCTGCTCGAAATCGTCCGGGACCGCCCCGTCTCGCTCGAGGTGTTCGCGGACCAGCCGGCCGAGATGGTGAGGCAGGGCAAGAAGATTCACGGCTGGGGAAAAAACGTCAACGTGAAAATTCCCGTGACCGACACCGCAGGTGTATTCATGGGGGAGGTCATCCGTGAACTGTCGGCGAGCGGCGTATCCGTGAACGTCACGGCGATGATGACCAAGGCTCAGGTCGAGCAAGTGCTCGGGTGCATCGCCGCCGGCGCCCCGGCGTTCGTGTCGGTGTTCGCCGGCCGCATCGCCGACACCGGCGTCGATCCCGAGCCGGTGATGGCCTCGGTGATGGGCCTGCTGCGCGGCCGGCCCGACGTGAAACTCATCTGGGCCAGCCCGCGCGAAGTGCTCAACATTTTCCAGGCCGAGCGCGTCGGCTGCGACATCATCACCGTGGCGCACGACCTGCTGGGCAAGCTTGGCGCACTGGGCAAAGACCTAAATCAGTTTTCGCTGGAGACGGTGCGCATGTTCCGAGAGGACGCGGTGAAGACGGGATTTTCGATTTGAGCCCATCTGACCTAAACCGAACGAACCGGAACTACTGATGTTGTTCTTGCCGTTTATCGATCTCCGCATTTTGTGCAGTTGCAAGCAACTGCACAAAATGCGGAGACCCAGAGAAAACCAAATCCCCATCAATGTCGTCAACGCTCATCCGATAAGCAACCAAAGGATCACCCATGCCTAAGTTCAACAGGATTCTGGTCACCGGCGGCGCAGGCTACGTCGGCAGTCTGCTCACGCCCCAGTTGCTCGATCTGGGCCATCAGGTCAGGGTCTACGACATTCTGTATTTCGGCGACGAGTTTCTGCCCAAGGGCAACCCGAACCTCAGCGTGATCCAGGGCGATATCCGCGACACGGCAAAGCTCGCCAAGGCATTGGAAGGGGTCGACGCGGTGATCTCGCTCGCTTGCATTTCCAATGACGCGAGCTTCGAACTCGATGAGAAGCTCAGCACCTCGGTCAATCTGGATGCCTTCGAGCCCATGGTCATGGCGGCGAAAAAAGCCGGCGTGAAGCGATTCGTGTACTGCTCTTCGAGCTCGGTCTACGGCGTTTCGGAGTCGCCCGACGTGACCGAGGAGCATCCGCTGGTGCCGCTCACGCTCTACAACAAGTACAAGGGAATGTGCGAGCCGCTGTTATTCAAGCACCAGTCCCCGGAATTCGTCTGCGTAACCATACGCCCGGCCACGCTGTGCGGGTACGCGCCGCGCCAGCGCCTCGATCTGTCGGTAAACATCCTGACCAACCATGCCGTCAACAATAACAAGATCACGGTGTTCGGCGGCTCGCAAAAGCGGCCCAATTTGCACGTGCAGGACATGGTCGATCTGTACAAATTGCTGCTCACCGTTCCCGACGAGAACATCGCCGGGCAGATCTTCAATGCCGGCGTGCAGAACATGTCCATCATGGACATCGCCCTGATCGCCAAGCGCGTGGTGCAGGAGGAGTTTCCCGAAAAGGGCGACATTCCGATCGTCACCACCCCGACCGACGATGTCCGCTCCTATCACGTCAACTCGGACAAAATCGCTCGCGTGCTCGGCTTCAAGCCCAAGCGCAGCGTCGAGGACGCGATTCGCGACCTTTGCGCGGCCTTCAAGGCAGGCAAGCTCCAGAAGAGCATGGATGACGACTTCTACTTCAACGTGCGGCGCCTGAAGCGCCTTAACGCCGCGTGACCCGAGGCGCCAAGCCCGTCGCGGTCGTCACCGGCGGCGCCGGATTCATCGGCAGCCACATGGTGGACCTGCTCCTCGAGCGCGGATTTGCCGTTCGGGTCATCGACAATCTGGTCGGTGGGCGCGAGGAAAACCTCGCGCACCACGGCGCCGAGGCGAACCTCGTGCTGGAAAAGCGCGATGTGCGCAGTTATGCCGCGGAGGATCCCCTGTTCGGCGGCGCGCGCTACGTGTTCCATTTCGCCGGCATCGGCGACATCGTCCCCTCCATCGAGCGGCCGCTCGAATACATGTCGGCCAACGTCCAGGGAACGGTACACATGCTCGAGTGCGCGCGAGCCGCCGGCGCGGCCAAGTTCGTCTATGCCGCCTCGTCCTCCTGCTACGGGCTGGCGTCAGTGCCCACGCGCGAGGATCACCCGATCGATCCTCGCTACCCTTACGCCCTGTCCAAGTACCAGGGCGAACAGGCGGTGCTCCACTGGCACCTGGTCTACGGTCTGCCGGTCAACGCCGTGCGCATCTTCAACGCCTATGGCACGCGCTCGCGCACATCGGGGGCCTATGGCGCGGTGTTCGGCGTATTCCTGCGCCAGAAGCTCGCGGGCAAACCCTATACCGTGGTCGGCGACGGCACGCAAAGGCGCGACTTCCTCTACGTGACCGATGTCGCCCGCGCCTTCCTCGCCGCTGCTGAGACGCCCCGCTCCGGCCGGATTTACAATCTGGGCGCCGGCAACCCGCAGTCGGTCAACCGGCTGGTCGAGCTCCTCGGCGGCGAGGTCGTGCGTATTCCAAGGCGGCCCGGCGAGCCCGAATGTACTTGGGCGGACGTAACCCGTATCACCACCGAACTTGGCTGGCGGCCGCAGGTGAGTTTCGAAGACGGGGTCGGCCGCATCGTGGCCAATATCGACTACTGGCGCAATGCGCCGCTGTGGGATCCGGATTCGATCGCCAAGGCGACCGAGACCTGGTTCCGCTACCTGGGCAGCGGGAGCACGACATGAGCGACGGCTTTGTCAGCGCCTACCGGCGCAAGATCAAGACGGTCGAGGAGATCATTGCCTTGATCGGACCGCGGCCGCGCAAGAGTCCCGTGGTGATGTGCCACGGCACTTTCGACCTGGTTCATCCCGGGCACCTGCGCCATCTGCATTACGCCAAGACCAAGGGCGCGGTGCTCATCGTCAGCCTGACCAGCGATGCCCACATCGAAAAGGCGCAATACCGGCCGTTCGTGCCCCAAGACCTGCGCGCCATCAATCTCGCCGCACTGGAGATGGTCGATTACGTGCTGATCGACCCCAACGCAACGCCGCTGGGAAACCTCGCGCGCATCCAGCCGGACTATTTTGCCAAGGGCTACGAGTACCAGGAAGGCGGGCTGCATCCGAAGACCCAGGAGGAGAAGGACGTCATCGACGCCTACGGCGGGGAGATTCTCTTCACCCCGGGTGACATCATCTATTCGTCCTCGGTCATCATCGAGACCAAGCCGCCGAACCTTGCGATCGAGAAGCTGCTGCTGCTCATGGAAGCCGAGGGCATCAGCTTCGATCGCCTGCGCCAAGGCCTCGACAAATGCGACGGCATCCGCGTGCACGTGGTCGGCGACACCATCGTCGACAGCCTGACCTACACCACCATGATCGGCGGCATGACCAAGACGCCCACGCCCTCGGTGCGCTTCGACAACCGCACCGACTTCATCGGCGGCGCTGCCATCGTCTGCGAACACCTCGCCGCGGCCGGAGCGCAGGTCTCGTTTTCGACCGTGCTGGGCGACGATGCGCTCAAAGACTACGTCATCGAAAACCTCAAGCGAGCCGGCATCCGCGGCGAACCGGTGATCGACAGAACGCGCCCGACGACCAACAAGAACGCCTATGTGTGCGGCGGCTACCGCCTGCTCAAAGTGGACACGCTGGACAACCGCTCGATCTCGGATGCGATCACCGGACGGATTGCCGGCCAGATCAACTCGAGCGGTGCCCAGGCCGTGGTATTCAGCGATTTCCGCCACGGCATGTTCAACCGGCGCACCATTCCGGCTCTGACCGAGGCCATCCCCGAAGGCGCCTTTCGCGTGGCCGACAGCCAGGTCGCCAGCCGCTGGGGCAACATCCTGGAGTTCAAGGGTTTCGACCTGATCGCGCCGAACGAGCGCGAGGCGCGTTTCGCCACCGCCGACCAGGACACCGGCGTGCGCCCGCTTGCCGCGCGGCTGCACGACGAGGCCGGCAGCCGCGTGGTGATCATGAAGCTGGGCGACCGCGGCATTCTCACCTGCCGCTCGTCGCGCCATATCGAGCCGCGCTCGTTCTTCGTCGTCGACTCGTTCGCCGAGCGGGTGGTCGATGCAGTGGGCGCAGGCGATGCGCTGCTCGCTTACGCGACGCTGTGCATGGTCGGCGACGGCTCCGAAGTCGTGGCATCGATCCTGGGCTCCTTCGCCGCCGCGGTCGAGTGCGAGCGCGACGGGAACGTCCCGATCGGCAAGGCCGACGTGCTGCGCAAGATCGACATGCTCGAGCGCATCGCAAAATTGGGGTCAGAGTAACTTTTCCGTCACCGCTATCGTAGAACCAAGCATACATAGTGAAAAGTTACTCTGACCCCAATTTTCCGCGGCTATCGGCGATCCGGGCGAAGATTTGGCTTTTTATGGGTCTCCACGTTTTTGTGCAGTTGCTTGCAACTGCACAAAAACGTGGAGATTGGATAACGGCAAAACCAGCACCGATGGTTCCGACTTGTCCGACTTAGGTATTCAGAGAATATGCGCGTCATCGTTGCGGGTCTGGGCACACAGGGCTACAAGCGCCGGCGCTTCGCAGGCGCTGACTTCGTCACCGAAGTCGATCCGGCCAACGCCGAAGCCCGCTACCGAAGGGTCGAGGACGTCCCGCTTGCCGATTACGACGCGGCGCTGGTGTGCGTGCCCGACAGCGCCAAACTCGCGCTCATCGAGTACCTCGTAGGCAACGGCAAACACGTGCTGGTGGAAAAGCCGCTGCTCGGCGCCGACGCCGACCTGGAACGCCTTCAGACGACGGCGCGCCGCCGCGGCGTGCTGCTCTACACCGCGTACAACCACCGTTTCGAGCCCCATTTCGTTCGCATGCGCGATCTGATCGCAAGCGGCGCGCTGGGCCGGATCTACCACTGCCGCATGTTCTACGGCAACGGCACTGCAAGGCTGGTGCGCGAATCGGTCTGGCGCGACGAGGGCGCCGGCGTGCTCCCCGACCTCGGATCGCATTTGATCGATACCGCCAGGTTCTGGTTCGGCGACTGGAACGGAAGCTACCGCATCGTGTCGTCTTCCTGCTTCGAGAACCGCGCGCCCGATCACGTCATCGTCAGCGCGCGCGGCGCCGCCCCGGCACTCGACTTCGAAATGACGCTCCTTTCCTGGCGCAACCATTTCACTTGCGACGTGCTGGCAGAGAACGGCACGGCGCACATCCAGTCGTTGTGCAAATGGGGACCGTCGACGTTCGTTCACCGGCGCCGAGTCCTGCCGAGCGGCCGCCCGCCCGAGGAGGCGATTACTTTGGTGCAAGAGGATCCCACCTGGGCGCTCGAATACGCGTGGTTCAAAGCGGCCTGCGCCGAAGGCAGGACGACGAACCTCGCCGATGATCTGCACATCAACCGCTGGCTGCGCGAGCTCTCGGCCCAAGCCGTCGCAGAGGGCGCGAAATGACTCTCCCGCTGATCGGTTTTGCCGGGCTCACGCACCTTGGCCTGGTATACGGCGCGAGTGCGCTTGCGAAGGGATTTCGCGTCGTCGCCTTCGATCCCGACGCGCAGCTGGTCGAGCGCCTGAATTCAGGCCAACTGCCGGTGCTGGAACCCGGACTCGATGATCTGTATCGCGAGCACGGCGCGAAAGTCGAATTCTCCACTGACGAACGAGCGCTTCAGAAGGCGGACATCGTCTTCATTTCAGGCGACGTCGCCACCGACGATAGCGGGCGTTCCGATCTCACCAGAACCAATGCGCTGATCGCAAGCGCCACGAGGCAGCTTCGCAGCGAGGCACTGCTCGTGGTCCTGTGCCAAGTGCCGCCGGGCTTTACGCGAACGCTTGCGGTGCCGCTTGAGCGGCGCTTCTATCAAGTCGAGACGCTGGTTTTCGGCCAGGCGGTCGAACGGGCGCTCCACCCCGAGCGCTTCATCGTCGGTTGCGCCGATCCCGAGCGCGATCTCCCCGCAACCTACCAGGCGCTGCTATCGGCGTTTGGCTGCCCCGTCCTGCGCATGGGCTACGAAAGCGCCGAACTATCGAAGATCGCCATCAACTGCTGCCTGGTCGCCTCGGTGAGCGTCGCCAATACGCTTGCCGAGCTGTGCGAGAGAATCGGCGCCGCCTGGCCCGAAATCGTTCCGGCATTGAAGCTCGATCGCCGCATCGGCCAGTACGCCTATCTCGCGCCGGGCTTGGGCATCGCCGGGGGCAACCTCGAGCGCGATCTCGCCACCGTGATCCGCTTCGCGAACGAGCACGGGACGGACTCGGGCGTGGTGCGCGCCTGGGTGCAAAACAGCACGCACCGGCGCGACTGGGCCGCGCACACCATTCGCGAGGCGCTGCTCGATGCCAAGCCCGAGGCCACCGTCGCCGTATGGGGGCTTGCCTACAAGGAAAACACGCATTCGGTGAAGAATTCGCCCTCGCTTGCCACCATCGCGCAGCTTCCCGGGACGCGGCTCAAGCTCCACGACCCGGTGGTGAGCGCCTCGGCCGTGAATCACGCCAACGCCGAAGCGGCCACGGATCCGCTCGCCGCGGCGCGCGACGCCGATGCGCTCATGATCCTCACGCCCTGGCCGCAATACCGCTCGATCGCGCCTGCGGAGATCGCCCGTGCGCTGCGCGGTCGCATCGTGCTCGATCCCTACGGCGTTCTCGATCTCAAGGCCGCGCTGGCCGCGGGACTCGACCTCTACACGCTGGGCCGCCCGCCGCTGCGCGGGAACAGAGGCTGAATCATGCTCGTGCACCAGCTCGAATCCGCGATTAGCCCCAAGCGCGTCGTCGTCATGGGCGCCGGCGGCTTTGTCGGCGGCGCAGTGGCCGCGCGGCTCGCGCGCGAGGGCGTGCCCGTGCTCGGTCTCGGGCGTGCCGAAGTCGACCTGCTCGCGGCCGACGCATCCCTCCGGCTCGCCTCGCTGCTGCGCCCCGAAGACGCCTTTGTCGCCGTCTCGGCACGCGCGCCGTGCAAGAACGCCGATATGCTGGTCGAGAATATGATCATGGCCAGGGCGATGGTGAGCGCCCTGGCGCAGGTGCCGGCCGCACATGTGGTCAATATCAGCTCTGATGCCGTTTACGCCGACAGCCCCGGTCGGCTCACCGAGTCCTCGTGCGCATCGCCCGGTTCGCTGCACGGGGCGATGCACCTGGCGCGCGAAGTGCTGTTTGCCAGCGAACAGAAGGCGCCGCTTGCCCTGCTGCGGCCGAGTCTGCTCTACGGCGCAGCCGACCCGCACAACGGCTACGGGCCCAACCGGTTTCGTCGCCAAGCGGCGCGGGGCGAAGACATCGTGCTCTTCGGCGAAGGCGAGGAGCGGCGCGACCACGTGTATATCGACGACGTGGCCGAAATCGTCGCGCGGGTCCTTTTTCGCCGCAGCACCGGCGTGCTCAACATCGCCACCGGGGAAGTGCACTCGTTTCGCGCCATCGCCGAGACGGTCGTGAAGCTCGCGGGAAAACCGGTTGCCATCAAGGGCAGCCCGCGCTCCGGGCCCATGCCTCACGGTGGCTATCGTCCCTTCGATATCGCTGCGTGCCGCGCGGCTTTTCCGGACTTTCGCTACACGCCCGTCGATCGCGGTCTCGCCCTGGCGCAGACCATGGAGAAGCTCTGAAATGGCCGAAATCGATCTGCTGCGCGCACTGCCCCGCACCAAGCGCAACATCCAGAAGCGCGCCGAAGCCAAGGATCCGGAGATCATTGCCATCGCCAAACAGTTCGGCGAGATGTACTGGGATGGCCCGCGCGAATACGGTTATGGCGGCTACCGGTACGATGGCCGCTGGCGTCCGGTCGCGCGCGACATCATCGCGCACTTCGGACTGAAGCCCGGCATGCGGGTGCTCGATGTCGGCTGCGGCAAGGGATTCCTGGTCAAGGACCTGGTGCTCGAGTGCCCGGGGCTGGAAGCCTTCGGCATCGACATCTCCCTCTACGCGCTGATGCACTGCGAGAGCGAAGTGATCGGCAGGCTGCACCTGGGAAGCGCGGAGAAACTGCCCTTTCCCGATCGATCGTTCGACTGCGTGCTCTCGCTCAACACCATCCACAACTTTCCGCGCGCGCGTGCGATCACCGCGATGCGGGAGATCCAGCGCCTGTCCGCAGGACGCGCTTTTGTGCAGGTCGACAGCTACCATGCGCCCGAGCAGAAGGAGATTTTCGAGAGCTGGGTGCTGACCGCCGAATTCCACGACTACCCGCAAGGGTGGGAGAAGCTCTTCGCCGAAGCCGGTTACACGGGCGACTATTACTGGACTATCATCGAGTGACTAAGAGCCTTCTAGGCCGGACGAGCTGGAACCAGAGGAGCGGGAATTGCCGTTTAATCCCCCTTTTCGTGCAATTGCAAGCAATTGCACGAAAAGGGGGACGAATTTAGAGGCCAAATCTTCGCCAAATTTGTCAACAATAGACTTGTAAGTGACTAAGCTCAAGCAGGTCGCTTCGCTCTTCTTCCGAGCCATAAACACATGAAAACCTATGTCATCCTGGGCGGCGGCGGATCGTTCGGCATCCACACCGCCTTTTACCTGCTGCGCCATGCCAATCCGCGCAAAGTCGTCGGCATAGGCCGCAATCCGCTGCGCCCCGAGCCCTTCAGCCTCGGTATCGAGCGCGAACCGGGCTACGAGTACCACGCCTACCACGTGACTTACGAACTGGACCTGCTGCTGGAACTGCTCGACCGCATCAAGCCCGAGGTCATCGTCAACTATGCCGCGCAAGGCGAAGGCGCCGTTTCATGGAAACATTCGTGGCGCTTTTTCGAGACCAATTCGATGGCACTCGCACGCCTATGCGAGGAGTTGATGAAGCGCGACTGGCTGGAGCGATTCATCCAGATCGGCACCTCCGAGATGTACGGTTCGGTCGAGCACGCATCCAAAGAGGACGAGCCGATCAAACCGACCAGCCCCTATGCCGCATCCAAGGTCGCGTTCGACATGCATCTCGTGTCGGTTCATAAATTCCTCAAGTTTCCGATGAACATCATCCGGCCCTCGAACGCATACTGTCCGGGCCAACTGCTGCATCGCGTGATTCCGAAGACCATCGTCTCCGGGCTGATGGGCAAGAAACTCCCGCTGCAGGGCGGCGGGCGCGCCGAGAAGTCCTACATCCACGCCCGCGACCTGGCGCGCGCCATCCACCTGGTCGCGGAAAAGGCTCCGCTTGGCACCATCTACAACGCCGGTCCGGCGCAGCCCACCAGCATCCGCCGCGTGGTGGAACTGTGCGCGGAGGCGCTCGGCATGCCCTTCGAACAGCTGTGCGAAATGGCTCCTGACCGGCTGGGCCAGGACTCGCGCTATTGGCTCGACTCGAGCGCGATCAAGCGCGACGTCGGCTGGGAACCGAGCATCGGCTGGCAGGAAGGCCTGGGGGAGATGGTCGACTGGGGCCGGCGCTATCGGGACGAGCTCAGCGCTTGGCCGATGGACTACACGTTGCGGGGATGAGCATGACCAAGAGTGTGAGAGCGCCGCAAACCGCGTTCGACCCGGCGGCCTCGCGCCGCCGCTGCCTCAAATACCGGCGGCGCATCCTGGACATATCGCAGAAGGTCGGTGCGCTGCACGCAGCGCCTGCGTTTTCCTGCATGGAGATGACCGATGTCATCTATCACTGCCTCATGCGGCGCGGGAATCCGCAGGGCTTTCAGGATGTGTTCCTGATGTCCAAAGGCCACGGCTGCATGACCCAGTACGCGATACTCGAGGACCTCGGCATCCTGCCGACCGAGGAGATGGAACGCTATTGCACGGCCGAGGGGATACTCGGGGCGCACCCGGACCGCGGCAATCCCGGCATCGAGGCCTCGACCGGCTCGCTCGGACACGGACTTGGCATGGCCGTGGGCATGGCCTACGCGGAGCGGCTGAAAAGATCCGGAAGCAACGTATACGTCGTTCTCTCCGACGGCGAACTGCAGGAGGGCTCGAGCTGGGAGGCGGCGATGATGGCCAGCAACCTGCACCTGGACAATCTGCTTGCATTCCTCGACCTGAACGACTTCTCGGGACTCGAGCGCATGAGCGAAACGCATACCGCTTTCTACCCGGTGCGCGAGAAATTCGAGGCCTTCGGCTGGGAAGCGGCGCTCGTCAATGGGCATGATGCGGCCGCCGTCTACGCGGCGGTGGCCGAGCGTCGCGGGGGCCGCCCTTTCGCGCTGATCGGAAAGACAGTCAAGGGCCGCGGCGTGGCCTTCATGGAGAACGTGCCCATCTGGCATTACCGCTCGCCCAACAAGGAAGAGTATGCGATCGCGATCCGCGATCTGGCGGAGATACGGGCGTGAGAAACACCTTTGCGCAGACCTTTTACGAGGCGGCCAAGCAGGACCCGCGGCTGTGCGTGGTGGTCGCCGACATCTCACCGGCTGGCGCCATGGACAAGCTGCGCAAGGAATTCCCCGAGCGCTTCATCAACACCGGCGTCGCCGAGCAGATAATGATCGGCATGTGCGCCGGCATGGCGCTGCGCGGCCTGAAACCCTTCGCCTACACCATTGCGACCTTCGCGCTGTTTCGGCCGTTCGAATTCGTGCGCGACGATCTGAGCTACCAGAACCTGCCGGTCACGGTGGTCGGCATCGGCGGCGGGGTTACCTATTCGACCCTCGGCAGCACCCACCACGCGCAGGAAGATGTCGCCATCGCCTGCGCGATACCGAATCTGCGCGTCCTGGCCCCGTGCGACCCGGCGGAAACGCGCGCGGCGACGCTGTGGTGCATCGCTCAGGAGGAAGGCCCCGTGTATCTCAGGCTCGGCAAAGCGGGCGAGCCCGATCTCACCAGCGGCGCCCCGGATCCGTTTCGCTTCGGCAAGGTCCGGTTCCTCAAGCGCGGGCGCGATCTGTGCGTTCTCGGCTACGGTCCAACGCTCAAGCTCGGCGTTCAGCTCGCGCGAAGCGAGGAGGAGCGCGGCGTTTCGACCTCGGTGGTCTCGGTGCATACCCTCAAGCCGCTCGACGAGGCCGGCATAGCGGCCATCCTGGAGAGCCACGGCAGAGTCGTCGTCGTAGAGGAAATGGCGCCGCGCGGCGGTCTCGGCGACGCGGTAAAGCGAATCGCCTGGGATCGGCAGGCGCGCTGCCGCATCGAGTGCTTCGCGCTTCGCGACGAGTTCATTCACCTTTACGGCAAGCACGAAGAGCTTCTCGATGTCCATGGCATTTCCCTCGACCGCATGCTCCAGTCGAGCCGAACCTAGGCAGCGCCCGTTCCAATGGGGACTTCACCAAAGCTGCAGGAGAAAGCACCGCTTGTCGATGGCCGCGAGTTTTGCTCGGAGCATTTCATCCCCAAGCCCGGACAAGCGCTGCGCCCTTGCGATGCCGTGGCCGCGCTCCTTGTTCACGAGGACGGGCGATACATCATGCAGCTGCGCGACCGGATACCCGGAATTTTCTATCCGGGGCATTGGGGCTGCTTTGGCGGAGCCGTGAACAAGGGCGAAGCGCCCGCCGACGCCCTCCGACGCGAACTGCGCGAAGAACTGGAGTTCGAAGTGGAGGGGGCGACGAGGTTTACGCAGTTCGACTTCGACTTCGCTCCGCTAGGCCACCCCAAGGTATATAGAATATATTTCGACGTGCAGGTGCCTGACGCCGCGTTCAAGCGTTTCGTGCTGCACGAGGGAGAGGATGTACAAGCGCTTCGAGGAGAGGATCTCCTGGTAAATCGCCGGGTGACCCCCTACGATGCTTTTGCCGTCTGGATGCACATGAGCCAGCGCCGATCCTCCTTGGGCCGTTAGTAACTTGCAGGTTTACCGTTGACAAATTTGGCGAAGATTTGGTTTCTAAATTCGTCTCCCCCTTTCGCGCGGTTGCAAGCAACCGCACGAAAGGGGGAGATTGATAAACGGCAAAACCAGCTTCCCTGGATCCGGCTCCTCCGGCTTAGTCCGCCGGGATCGATGTCCGGCGTCTGCGATATGAGGCGGATATGAAGGTCGCGATTCTTGCGGGCGGACTCGGGACTCGGCTGGCCGAGGAAACCGAGACTCGTCCCAAACCCATGGTCGAGATCGGCGGCAAGCCCATCCTATGGCACATCATGCAGCACTATGGGCGCTACGGCTTCAAGGAATTCTTCGTTGCCCTAGGCTACCGGGGCGATGTCATCAAACGGTTTTTCCTCGATCACCACACGCTGAGCGGAGACATTGCCGTCGATCTCGCCAGCGGCCGCGTCACCGTGACCTCGCCCGCAGTTGCGGATTGGAACGTGCACCTGATCGAAACCGGCGAAACAACTTCGACCGGAGGCCGCATCAAAAGGCTGGAGCCATTGCTCGGTACCGAGCCCTTCATGGTTACCTACGGTGACGGGGTGTCGAATATTCCGCTGGACGCGCTCATTGCGTTTCACCGCCGGCAAGGACGGCTCGCGACGGTCACCGCCGTGCGGCCCCCTGCCCGCTTCGGCGGCATCATGTTCGACGGAGATCTGGTGAAGCGCTTCATCGAGAAGTCGCAGATTCAGGAAGGTTGGATCAACGGCGGGTTCATGGTGCTCGAGCCAGGCGTATTCCAATATCTGTCAGGCGACGAATCGATCCTGGAGATCGATCTGCTCGAGCGGCTGGCGAACGAAGGCCAGCTGTCCGCCTTCAGGCACGAAGGATTTTGGCAATGCATGGATACGCTGCGCGACAAGCGACAACTGGAGTCGCTCTGGCAGACCGGAAATCCGCCTTGGAAAACATGGTGACGCGCAATGTCTCCTGATCCCGATTTTTGGCGCGATCGTCCGGTCTTTGTCACCGGCGCGACAGGGCTGCTCGGCGGCTGGATCGTCAAGGCCCTCGATGAACTGGGCGCCGATATCGTATGTCTGGTCCGCGACTGGGTGCCTCAGAGCGAGCTGGTGCGAGCCAATCTCCTCGAACGCGTCAAGGTCGTGCGCGGCGACGTTCGTGACCAGAAGACGCTCGAGCGCGCCCTGAATGAATTCGAAATCACGACTGTTCTCCATCTCGCGGCCCAGACGATCGTTGGGACCGCGAACCGAAATCCGGTTTCTACTTTCGAGACGAATGTCGCGGGTACCTGGAGTCTCCTTGAGGCGTGCAGACGCTGTCCTACGGTGGGGCAGGTCGTGCTCGCCTCTTCGGACAAGGCTTACGGCGAGCAAGTCGATTTGCCCTACACGGAGGCCATGCCACTGCAGGGCCGCCATATCTACGACGTGAGCAAATCGTGCGCCGACCTGGTCGCCCAGAGCTTTGCCCGCGTGTACGGTTCTACCGTGGCGATAACCCGCTGCGGAAATTTCTACGGCGGCGGCGACCTGAATTGGAACCGGATCGTACCGGGCACCATTCGCTCCATCCTGCGCGGCACAGCACCCGTCATCCGATCCGACGGCCTGTTTGTTCGCGACTACATCTACGCGGAGGACGCGGTCGATTCCTACCTGTTCCTAGCCGAGCATCTGGCCAAGTCTCCGGAACTCCGCGGCGAAGCGTTCAATTTCTCGAACGAGACGCAGATCACGGTCATCGAGCTGGTCAAGAAGATCACCCGGATGATGGGATCGGACCTCGAACCTCAGGTGCTGAACGAGGCGAGCAATGAAATTCGCCACCAGTACCTCAGCGCCGAAAAGGCGAGGCGAATTCTGGGATGGAAACCGCGATTCACGCTCGACTCGGGCCTGGCGAAAACGATTGCCTGGTATCGCGATTTTCTGTCAGAAAGCCGTTAGCACAAAGATGAAGCGGTGCATTTCCTGCGGCGGATCCCGGCTCGCACCCATACTTTCGCTCGGCAAGACCCCTTTGGCAAACGCCCTGCTTACCAAGGACAAGCTCACGGCTGAGGAGCAGCGTTACCCGCTGGAGCTCGTGTTTTGCGAAGACTGTTCGCTGGTACAGATCACCGAAAGCGTTGCCCCGGAACGGATCTTCGGCGAATACGCGTACTTTTCCTCGTTCTCCGACACGATGGTTGCCGCGGCCAAGAGCCTCGCCGCGCGCCTCGTGCACGAACGCGGACTAGGGCGGAATTCCCTGGTGATCGAGCTCGCGAGCAACGACGGATATCTGCTTGAGCACTACGCGTCGGCCGGCGTGCCGGTCCTCGGCGTGGAGCCCGCGGCCAATATCGCGCGCGTCGCGAATGAGCGTGGGATTCGAACCCGCAACGAATTCTTCGGACTCGAATCCGCGCGGCAGCTCGTGAACGAAGGATTGAGCGCCGATGTGCTTCATGCCAACAACGTGCTCGCGCATGTGCCCGATTTGAACGGGTTCGCGCGCGGCATCGGCATCGTGCTCAAGCCGCGCGGCGTAGCGGTGATCGAAGTGCCGTACCTGCGCGACCTGGTGGAAAAATGCGAGTTCGACACCATCTACCATGAGCATCTCTGCTATTTTTCGGTCAGCGCGCTCATGCCGCTGTTCGCACGCCACGAACTGGCGCTGGTGGATATCGAGCGCATTCCGGTGCACGGTGGGTCACTCAGATTGTTCGCAAGACGATCCGGCGTGCCCGAACCGATCGTCAAGACGCTCCTGGAGGAAGAGCGCGCCGCCGGCATGCTGGATCGCGCCTATTATTTCGGGTTCGCCGACCGGGTCGAACGCCTCCGCCGGGAGCTCCTTGCGCTGCTCGGAAAGCTCAAGGCCGAAGGCAAGAAGATCGCCGCCTACGGCGCATCGGCCAAAGGCAGCACGCTGCTCAACTTCTTCGGCATAGGGCGGGATATCCTGGACTATGTGGTCGATCGCAGCACGGAGAAGCAGGGAAAATACACGCCCGGGACAAGACTCGAGATCTTCGCCCCGTCGCATCTTGCCGAAGATCGGCCGGACTACCTGTTGCTGCTTTCGTGGAATTTTCTGGATGAAGTGCTTTCACAGCAGGCTGACTACCGCTCGACTGGCGGCAAGTTCATCGTTCCGGTCCCGGAGGTGCGCATTGTCTAAGTCCGGAGCCTGACTTGAGGTTCGTCGAAACCGGCCTGCCCGGCGCATTCCTGATCGAGATCGATCCTTTGGTCGACGGACGGGGACTGTTCGCGCGCACCTACTGCGAGCGTGAATTTCGGGACCGAGGCATCGGCATGCGCATGGTCCAGTGCAGCACGTCGTTCAATGCGCGCCGAAACACGGTGCGCGGCATGCACTTTCAGGCCGAGCCCTTCGCGGAAGACAAGCTGGTGCGCTGCACGCGAGGCGCGATCTACGATGTCATCGTCGATATGCGTCAGGGCTCGCCGACGCGCCTGAAGTGGTTCGCCGCGGAGCTCAGCCAAGACAACCGACGCTCGATTTTCTTGCCGAAGGGATTCGCGCACGGCTTCAAGACGCTCACGGACCACAGCGAAATCTTTTACCAGATGTCGGCCTTCTACGAACCCGCCGCGGGCCAAGGCGTGCGCTGGAATGATCCAGCGCTCAACATCGACTGGCCGGAGGGCGAGCCGCTCCTGTCGGAGCGCGACAAGAACTATCCGGACATCGAAATATGACCAGGTCCCGGCGCACGGCCCTGGTAACCGGCGGCCGAGGATTCCTGGGGTCGCGATGCCTGCCGCTGCTGGTCCGGCGCGAGTTCGAGGTCATCGCCGTAACGTCGACGGGGAATCCGGATGACATGCCGGGGGTGAAGTGGCGTTCCTGCAATTTGCTCGACCCGATCGCCTGCGCGGCGCTGATCGACCAGGTGCGTCCCAGCCACTTGTTGCACGCAGGTTGGGTCACCAAGCCGAATGAGTACTGGACCAGCCCTGAGAATCTCGATTGGCTCAATGCGGGGGTCCGCCTCGTGGCAGATTTCTACGCGCAGGGCGGCCAACGAGCGGTGGGGCTCGGCAGTTGCGCGGAATACGCCATCGACGATTCGGCATGTACCGAAGACCTGACTCCGATCGACCCGGCGACGGTCTACGGCAAGGCCAAAGCCGCCATGCACTTCGCTCTTCAGGCTGCGGCCCAGGGTCGGGGCAGCTACGCGTGGGGACGCCTGTTCTTTCCCTATGGTTTGGGCGAGCCGTTGCAGCGCTTCATCCCGAGCGTGATTCTCGGGCTCCTGCGTGGTGAACCGATCCCCTGCACCCAGGGAACGCAAGTCAGGGATTTCGTGTTCGTAACGGATGCGGCGGCAGCGTGCGTCGCGCTGCTCGACGCCGAAACCTCCGGCGCCTACAACATCGCTTCTGGATCGGGGGTCTCGTTGCGGGAGGTTGCCGAGCTGATCGTGCGCCGCCTGGGACACGCGGAACTGCTGGAATATGGCTCGCGCAAAGCACCCGAGTTCGACCCACCGCGCATCGTTGCGAATATCGCCAAGATCTCGCGCGACACCGACTGGCGGCCGAGCGTCACTTTGGAGGAGGGTTTGGCGCAGTACATTGCAGATCTGCAGGGCGGCCCGCCGGACGGGGCGGTCCAAAACGCGCGGTTCCTCTCCAGCAGATGAAGATCACGATAGATACCGATCTCGGTACGGTTACCATCGCCGAAGGCCGCGACATCGCGTCGCTCCCGCTGTACAGCAAGGAAGCCTTCGAGCGAATCTCGGAGATCTGGCTGAAGACCAGCTGGGTGCAGAAGTACTCCTATACCTTTACCTGGATGGGTCGGCCGATCATTCAGCACCCGGAAGACCTCGTGCGGGCGCAGGAGGTGATCTACCACATTCGCCCCGACGTCATCATAGAGACTGGAATCGCGCACGGCGGTTCGCTGATGCTGAGCGCTTCGCTGATGAAAGCGATGGGCCACGGACACACCGTGGTCGGGGTCGACATCGAGATTCGACCGCACAATCGCAGGGCGATCGAGCAGCATGAGCTGTTTCCGATGATCCGCCTGATCGAGGGCGATTCGACCGACCCGAACATCGTGGCGCAGGCCGCCGGCCACGTGCACCCAGGCGACAGGGTCCTCGTCATACTCGACTCGAACCACAGCCGCGCCCACGTGCGCAATGAGCTCGAAGCCTACCATCGCCTGGTCACGCCCGGCTCCTATATTGTCGCCACCGACGGCATCATGCGCGACCTCTGGGACGCTCCGCGCGGCGAGCCCGGCTGGAAAGAAGACAATCCGGCGCAGGCCGCGCGCGACTTCGTCGCCGCGCATCCGGATTTCGCGATCGAGATCCCCGCGTGGCGATTCAACGAAAGCCCGCTCAGCAAGCCGATCACCGGCTGGCCCGACGCCTGGATCAGGCGCTTACGCTGAAGCGCTCGATCGCATGTCACTGGTCCGCCGGAACATCGTTGCCAATGCCGCCGGAAAGGGATGGTCGGTATTAATCTCGCTGGCGCTCGTCCCCGTCTACATCCGCTTTCTGGGAATCGAAGCCTACGGCCTGATCGGAATATTTCTTTCCCTCTACGCCATCATGTCGCTGCTCGACTTGGGGCTGGGCACCACACTGAATCGCGAACTGGCGCGGATGTCGGCCCAGGCCGGAGCCGGCCAGCAGATGCGCGACATGCTGCGTACTCTGGAATTTGTCTATTGGCTGATCGGGATCCTGATCGGTTTGGCGATCGTGGCTTCGGCGCCGGCGATAGCCGCGCACTGGGTCAAGGCGCAGCAGTTGCCAGGGTCCACGGTGGAGCAGGCAGTCCTCTTGATGGGAATCGCGATCGCCTGCCAATGGCCGATCGCCCTCTACACCGGCGGTCTGATGGGTCTCCAGCGTCAAGTCATGCTCAGCGCGATTTCCGCCGCGACGGGTACTATCCGCAGCATTGGTGCGGCGCTGGTGCTATGGAAGGTCTCGGCGAGCATCGAGGCGTTCCTGATTTGGCAGATCGCTGCAAGCCTGGGCGAAACGCTGATCAATGCGCTGATGCTTTGGCGTTCATTGCCGCCGGCAACTGCCTCGGCTCGGTTCAGGCCACATCTGGTGCTGAGCGTGTGGCGATTCGCGGCCGGCATGACGGGGATTTCGACATTGACGGTAATACTGACCCAGCTCGACAAGGTGATCCTGAGTAAGATGCTCACGCTGGAGCTGTTCGGGTACTACACCCTCGCCGGCCGGGTGGCAAGCGGGCTTTATTTTCTCATCAGTCCCGTGACCGCGGCCTTCTTTCCGCTGCTCTCGCAGCTGGTGGTCGTGGGAGACGAGCGCGAGCTCGGCCGGATCTACCATCGTGGCTGCCAAGTGATGTCCGTGCTGATATTGCCGCCCGCTGTCGTGCTGATGCTGTATTCTCAGGAAGTCTTGCTCTTGTGGACGCGGGACGTCTCGATCGCCGCAAACACCCACTTGATGCTGAGCCTGCTGGTCGCCGGCGCCGCTCTCAATGCGCTGGTGGGGTTGCCGCTCGCGCTCCAGCTCGCCTATGGCTGGACGCGTCTTGTGCTGATCATCAATGCCATCGCCGTCGTGCTGCTTGCGCCGCTCATCTATTTCATGTCATTGCGGTACGGCGGGGTGGGCGCGGCAGCAGTATGGGTCCTGTTGAATGCGGGGTATGTGCTGGTGATCCAGAACCTCATGCACCGGCGGCTGCTGCGCGGAGAATTGTGGCGCTGGTATCGGCTGGACATAGGCCGGCCGCTCCTGGCAAGCTTGGCAGTCGCCCTCGCGTGGAAATGGCTGATTGTTTTCCCCGAAACGATCGTAACAAGCCTGTTCAACCTGATCCTGGTATCGGCCGCAACGCTCGCCGCCGCCGTCATCGCTGCAAGCGAAATTCGGCTTTGGGCGATGCGCAGGCTCATGCCGACCATCGATCCGGCAAAATGATCGCCGCCTCTGCACCCGACGCTATTCGAGCGAACACCCCGCTCTGGGCTTCGATGAATCGATCGCGGCAATGATCCCGAATGAGTAACGGCCACACGCTCGTAATCCCCACCTACAATCGCCCAGCAGAACTCCGGCGGTTGGTTCGTTATTACTACACGCGGGCCTGGCCGATGAACCTGCTGGTTCTGGATTCCAGCCGGCCGGGTGTCGCCGAGGAAAACGCGAAGATGCTGTCTTCCTTGGGCGAATCCGTGCGTCACGTCATTTTTCCAGGCACTACGCCAATGGCCGCGAAGCTCGCACAAGGCCTGGCGCTGGTGCAATCTCCCTATGTTTCGTTCTGCGCCGATGACGACCTTGTCCTTCCGAACGGGCTGCGCGAAGCGGTCGCCTTTCTGAAGGACCATCCCGACTACGTGAGCGCCCACGGCCTTTACATCAACTTCCGCCGGGAAGGACATGATGTTCACCTGATGCGCGAATACGCGGGACCCAGCAACGAAGCGGCTCACGCCGGAGCCCGCATCTACCGACTGTTGCAGAAGTACGAGTCGCTGTTCTACGGCGTGTTCCGGACGCCGGACCTGCGCGAAATCGTGTCCGCCGTCGCGGCACTGCCGACACTCCACTATCAGGAGTTGTTCCAATCAGCCGCGGCCCTGATCAAGGGAAAGGTCTTCCGGTTCCCGAGACTCTTTGGAGCGCGCCAATCGTGCGACCCGGCCGAGCCGGAACGGGACAAATGGCAGACCTACTACTGGTTTGCGGAAGACCCTGCAGAGGTCTTTGAACACTACCACGCCTACCGTGCGGCGCTTTGGAGTTTTTACCAGGCGCATGCTTTCGCGCCGTTGCTGGAAAAGGAGAAATTTTTCAAGATCCTCGATCTGGCGCACGCCGTCTACTTTTCCGCTTCGTGCCCGCCGGAATATTTCCATTCCGTGCTGCAGCCGTACTGGCCGGACGACGCGTACGTCAAGGTCGGGGATATCGATCTGTTCGACCGCCTGGGGAGGCCGGCCGCGGGGTCGCTTCCCGAGACAGACGCGAAACGGCGACGCCGGGACGCTCAAGTTTCTGCGAACTCGCAGAGATGGAGTGCTGCCCGAATCTGTGAAGCGCTGCCGGTCGCCTTGAAGGCTGTTCTCGCAGCCCCGGCACTGGCTCGCCTGAATTACCAGGCGCGGCATGCGTTCCGCACACCGTGGCGTTGCCGTCTCTCCGTTAGATTGCGCTGGCTCGCCGGCGTCGATGATTTTCGCGCAGCGTATTTCGAGCTGTGCCGCTACTTGGACCAGGCCTAATTCTCCGGTCGGCCGGCGCAGAGGATGCTGTTCAACTCGTACGTTTTCATCTTCGTCTTCTTGCCCGCTGTCCTGGCAGTCTACGCACTGGTCCGAAGGCACCCGCCCTGGACGATCGCCTGGCTGGTGCTCGCGTCGCTCTTCTACTATGCCTGGTGGAAACCGCAGTTCCTGATCCTGCTGCTGGTTTCGATATCCGTCAACGCGCTCTTCGGCAAAGCCTTGTGCTCGGGAGGACTGTCGCGGCCGGTATCGCGAGCCGTACTGACGGCGGGAATCGTCTTCAACCTGGGACTGCTCGGTTATTTTAAGTACGCGGGCTTTTTCGTCGAGAACCTCAACACATGGTTCGGCGCCGGACTTATCGTCCCGCAGATCATCCTTCCGATCGGCATCTCGTTCATCACGTTCCAGAAGATCGCGTTTCTGGTCGACGCCCACAAAGGCGCGGTGCGGAACTTCTCGCTTCAGAATTACGCGCTTTTCGTGACGTTCTTCCCGCAACTGATCGCTGGGCCGATCGTGCACCACGCCGAAATGATCCCCCAGTTCGTCAATAGGCGGGCCGATGATCCGCTTGCCTCCGATCTCGCGGTGGGGTTGAGCATCTTCATCGTCGGGTTGTTCAAGAAAGTGGTGGTCGCCGACACCTGCGCGATCTACGCCGACGCCGGGTACGCAACGATCAAGGCCGGGCACGCCCTGGATCCCGCCTCGGCTTGGATTGTCGTACTCGCCTACAGCTTCCAGCTCTATTACGACTTCTCCGGGTACTCGGACATGGCCGTCGGTCTTGGGCGGATATTCGGGATACGGCTTCCCGTCAACTTCCATTCCCCTTACAAGGCCAGCGGAGTCATCGATTTCTGGAGACGCTGGCACATGACGCTCTCCCGGTTCCTGCGGGACTATCTCTATATTCCGCTTGGCGGCAACCGTCACGGGGCGCCCCGGCGCTACCTGAGCCTCGGTGCGGTCATGTTGTTGGGAGGGCTATGGCATGGGGCCAACTGGACCTTTGTCCTCTGGGGTGCATTGCATGGCGCTTTATTGGCCGTAAATCACGCCTGGACTCGGCTTCGAGCCTACATGAACCTCGGCTTGGAGGCGGGACCGGCTCGAACCGCCGGCATCCTGCTCACATTCATCGCGGTGACTTTGGCCTGGGTGCCATTCAGAGCGGAGAGTCTGGATGATGCCGGCAGGATGCTGGCGGCCCTGTTTCCCGCAGGGCCAGACGCGCCCGCGATCTGGGCGTCATTTCGCAATTGCTTGCGCGCCCAATTCACCGACCCTGCGACCTGGTTCAGGGCGCGCGAACTTTGGCCCGTCGTGCTCCCGCCGGATTTTCTCGCAACGTATCGACCGGGAGGACTGGTCCTCGCCATAATCGCGGCGGCCACGTTCCTGATGCCGAACAGCAATCAGCTATTCGCCAAGTTCGATCCCGTTCTCGGTTTATCGGCTGCGCAATTGCGCACCCGCGCCTCGCTGAAACAACTGGACTGGAAAGCGGCCTTTGTCCTGTCGGGGATGTTCGTGTTTTCCGTCCTGCAGTTGTCGAGGGTTTCGCCTTTCCTGTATTTTCAATTTTAGTATGATCGGGCGCCGCTACCTTGCCGCACTCGCTCTGGGTTTCCTCCTGTGGTGCGGACTGTATCTGGCCTTCACCGGGATCATCGATCCCTATGGGGTGTCGCCGCTGCGGGTCTCCTGGAGCCGGGTCAATCAGTTCAAGCCCAAACGACTCGATATCGATCGCCTGTTAAAACCGTTCGAGGTCTGGCGCTACCAGCCGCGCACGGTATTCCTGGGCACCTCGCGAATCCATCAGTCCGTCGACCCTGCCGTTCTCGATGGAACTCGCTATGCGCCGGCCTACAACGCCTCCATACCGGCCAGTTCGCTGGGGCTCAACGTTTCGCATCTGCGCCAGTACGTCGGTTTCGACCCGCAACTCCGAACGGTGGTGATGGAATTGTTCCTCTATAACTTTCTGGGGCAAGCCCAGGAGCGGTCGCCAGCGAGTTTGGCGGAGTTCATGCGCAATACCGGAACCCTATTTTTCAGCGGCGACGCCCTGTGGGCCTCGATCCAGACCCTCGGCTACAACCTGCTGAGGAACGCCCCGCATCAGGCGATAGGGCCCGGAGGAAATTTCAATTATCCGCCGGGACATAACGCCAAGGGGCCGTTTGGCGGCTATCCTGCCGGGATCTGGAAGCTGCACGCAACGCGGACAGAGGGCATGGAACTCCACGAACCTGCCTTCGATGCCATTCGCGAATTCAGCCAGATCTGCCGCGAGCAGGGGGTGGAACTGGTGTACGTGCTGACCCCGAACCACGCCTACGACGACTATTACTTGGAGTCGGTCGGCGCATGGCGAATGGTCGAGAATTGGCTGCGCCGCGTGAGCGCGGAGGCGACGGTCTACAGCTTTTCCCAGCCCAACGACTGGGTCTACGAGCCAGTTACGAGCTCGATGCGTTACTGGTACGATCCGTACCATTTTTCGGCCGAGATGGGCCGCGCAATGCAACTGGCTCTGACCGGAGCGAAGGTCGATGATGCTCCGCAGAACTTCATGCTGCGCATGACGCCCGACAAGGCAGCGTCCCATGTCGCCAGCAGGCGCGAGGCGATCCGGCGCTGGGCGATACGCAACCCGGATTTTGTCGCCGCATTCCAGAAGGAAAAAAGCAAATGGGAATCAGCGCGCACTGCGGCAGGAAAATAGGAATACAGCAGCGCATGCGCGCGTTGCCAAGCGGTTCCCAAGCCATCGCGGAGGCCGCTGGGTATGATACCTTGGGTGATGGTGGTGTTTCGCTCGCGCGATTTCTGGTGATCGGTGCACCGCCATTGGCGTTGCGCGGACATGCTTGCGCCGGGACGAGGGACTCTTCGAAGCCCGCCGCGCGCATCGGCACGCCGGCTCACCGATAAATCGATCAGGAACGATGCATTCATCTCAACACCATTGTCAGACCTGCGATGCAGATCGACTGCATGAAATTGCAGGGTTCCACGATCTTCCGCGGGTGACATCCGACAGCAAACCGTACCGGAGCGGTGGCAGGCTGTTCGTGTGCGTGCGGTGCGGTACAGTGCAAAAAATCGCCGACCCGCAATGGCTGCGCGAGATCGGCGAGATCTACCGCCACTATGAGATGTACCACCAGTCCACAGCCAATGACCAGGCCGTATTCGACCCGGTGAGCGGCCGACCGAGTGGCCGCTGCGAAGTGCTCGCCCGGCGCTTGCTGGAATCGGGCAAGCTTCCCCGCTCGGGCACCTTGCTCGACGTGGGAGCAGGCAGCGGAGCCATGCTGGCAGCTTTTTCGGCGGCGAATCACGGTTGGAAGCTCTACGCCCTGGACTTGGATGATCGGAAAGAACCGGCGCTGGCGGCGATTCCGCGATTCGAACGGCTTTTTACCGGGGGTCCCGGGGTGTTATCGCTTCAATTCGATCTCATGACCCTGATTCACTCGCTGGAACACTTCTCCGAGCCGCTGTCGATGCTGCGCGCGCTAAGGGCAAAGATCGCTCCCGGCGGGCAACTCTTCGTTCAAGTCAACAATGCGGAGAGAACGCCCTTCGATCTGGTCGTCGCCGACCACCTTTGTCACTTTACGCCACGCTCGCTTGCTTATCTGGCGGGACGCGCCGGTTTCGGGATCGAAACCACGCGAACCGACTGGATCAACAAAGAGATCTCGATGCTCGTCCCCGCCCATTCGCAGGGTCATGAATCGGTCCACGACGATCCGGCTCGGACAATCGTGAAGATCCAAGCCAACGTCGCGTGGCTCAGCGGCATGCTCGAAAATGCCCGTCGCTCCGCAGTTGGCGGCGAATTCGGCATCTTCGGCACCTCGGTCGCAGCCACCTGGTTGGCAAGCGGCCTGGGCGATGCGGTAAAGTTCTTCGTCGACGAGGATCCGGCGCGAGAGGGCCGCATGCATCTTGGCCGACCGATCTTCAAACCAGGTCAAGTCCCTGAGGGCGCAACAGTCTATCTTGCGTTCCTGCCGGAAGTATCCGAGGCCATCCGCCGTCGTCTCGCGAATCTGCCGGTTGAATTCGCGGCGCCCTTTGCATCGGCCAACTAGCGCAACGGATACCCCAGAGTGCCACAAGATTCGTCGAACGCGCCAACTTCCAGGTATTGGACACGCGCGATAAGCGCGCTGAAACTGATGCGCGCGTCCCGGCTGATCAGCGGGAACGCGCGAAGCGTACTGTTCGTCGCGTCGCGGTTGCAGGCGCGTGAGATAAAAATTGCCTCGGCCCTGCGCCGAATCGGGTGGAAAGTCATCCTGATTCACTTACGGGCGCCGCCGGTCGACCTAAGTCGATATTTCGATGGGGTCATTCGCGCCCAAAACGAAGCCCAGGCGCACGCCTATGCCAAGGCCCTAGGGCCGACGATTTGTCACGTTTTTTCAAGCGCCGTCGACGCCATGATGTATCGATTCTGCGCGGACAAGCCGGGCCCGGTTGTAATCGATATGAAGGACGTTTTCTGTTCGGCGCTTTTTGCGCATGGCCCCGAGCGCTTTGAACCGACACGCGAGTGTCTGGAAAAGGCCGATGCGCTGTGCGCCCGGGATTTGCAGGCTAGCAGCGCGAAGAAGTTGGAAGGGTTCCGACTGCCTCGCCACACGCTGCTGTTTCCCGAATACGGCTCCCTGAGCGCGCCAACGTCAGACGCGCCACCGAGAGCCGATGCCGAGCAGGTGAGCGTGGTTCTGGTAAGCGCATTCACCCCGGATACGCCGGCTGGAATCGACGGCGCCTTGGAACACTTGGCGCGGACGTTGAGCGAACAACGGATTCATCTGCACATCTATCCGGACTGGTCTTACCACAGGAACAACGGTTCGGACCTCGGTGCGGACGTGAAGAAGACCGATTTCTTTCGCCTTCAAGTGCAGACCGATTACGTTCACATGCATGACAGCCTCTCATCGGATGAATTGGCGCGCGCGCTGCCGGCGTATGATTTTGGAATCGTCGCCGAAGGCGCAGGATTCGGGGAACCGTCGGCAGGGATCAGACCGGAGCATATTCGGACCAGCTATTGCGAGAGCATTGCGTATTACCTGGATGCCAGGCTGCCCGTACTCGTCAGTCGCCAGGCTGGCTTCAATCGCTGGATCTTGAACCGCTATGGCCTGGCGGTCGATCTGGAAGGCATATCGCAGCCCGGATTTCGCGAGCACCTTCTAGCGATGAAGCGAGACCCGGCACTTCGAGCGCGCGCACAGGACGCTGCAGGCAGGCTGTCGATCGAGCGGAACGTGTCCCGATTGGATGCGTTCTACGGCCGGATCATCGACGAAGGCGACCGCCATCGGTTGCGCCTGGGCTTTGCCTGGTCCGTAGCGGGAAGACTTCCGCTCTTGGGCAGCCGGTTCCGGCGACTTGAATCCGAAATTCAGCGGCTCAACCAGACCAACGCAAACCTGCGCAGCGCGCTTGAGGCGGAGAAGAGAAGGTGCAGCCAAACCCCGCGGCGACAGTTGACGCAAGAGCCGCAGCATGGGCGCCGGAACCTTGTCGACGCCAGGGCGCGCCTGGAGGTGGAACGAGGCTCGCAGTGGGCCGAAGAGCTGTCCGGACTGCTCAATTGGCCTGGAATCAGGAATCCGGTCGAGCAGGCAAACGGCATGCCGGAGTTGCTCGAGATGATTCGCCTGTTTGCCGTCGGCTCGGCATCGCTCAATCAGCTTTCCTCGTGCTGGCAAGTCCTCGGTTTCAAGAATTTCAATCAGCTTCTAAGCGATGGGTACCGCAATTTCAAGCGCACGATCGGCTGCAACTACTTCAATTTTCTGGTTCAGTCGGGCGACCCCCAGATCGCGTTCCTGGAATCTCATCTCGACAGCGCCGTGCGAAAGAACTGCTGGCAAGCGGCGGTGAACCTGCCGGACGACTTGCACTTCGATTGGCATGATCAGAAGTCATATCGTTATTTTGTCCTGATGCTGTGGAGTTACGCCAAGAGCGTCGATACGAAGCGCTGCCTGGACCGGCTGGAGGAGCCCGAGGAGGGAAATCCCCTCGTGGTCCCTTGCGACGGGCAACGCGCCTCGCAGGATCTGGCGAATTCGCTTCTCGAGTATTACGCCATGGCCGAGGCCGTGACGTTCGATTCCTGCCGGCGAGTGCTCGAGATCGGCGGAGGATACGGTCGCGACGCTTACGTGATCCTGCAGCTCAATCCCCAGATTCAATACACCCTGGTGGACATACCTCCGGCTCTTTGGGTGGCGCAAAGGTATCTGTCATCGGTCCTCCCCAAGCGAACCGTTTTCCGCGTTCGGGACTTTCAGCGCTATGAGGAAGTGCGCGAGGAGATGGAGCAGGCTTCCGTCGTTTGCCTGTTGCCGCATCAGCTCGAATTGCTGCCGGATCGCAGGTTCGATTTGAGCCTGAACATATCGTCCTTTGGCGAAATGCAACCGGACCAGATCCGAACGTACTTGGAAGAACTGGAGCGGCTCACCAATGGCCACTTCTACATGAAACAGTGGAAGGTTTCGCAAAATGCGTTCGATCATCTCGCCTTGACCGAGGAGGACTATCCCGTCAGTCGGAATTGGAGCCGGGTCTATTCGAGGACCTGCCGGGTGCAGGAGAGCTTCTTCGAAGCCCTCTACCAAGCAAAGGGGCACGTGCCGTGACGCGGGGCAATTATTGCGCGGTGTATGACTTCGAGTTGATGCCGTACGCCTTGGGCGACGTTCTTACCTGGAATGTGCAAACGGCGATCCGATGCGAGGAATCCGACCGTGAACACGTGGACGTGTTCGTATGCATGGACGAGCGCTACCCCGCAAGCATCTATCAGAAGGATACGGTCACCGCTGACAATTGCGCATTGTTCTTCAATGAGCTGTTCGGCGCGTTCGGGACCCATCCGAAGCTGGGAAATGTCTTCCTGTACCGGCAGCGCGAACAAATGCTGGAGCGGCTTCGCGAGCGCGCAACCGACGATGCGGCAAACCGGGAAACTCTGGCCGACTACGAGCGGGCGTTGGCCAACCGTCATGATGAGACGGCGTTGATCGAGTATTTCACCAAGTACATCCACTTACACGAGCGGATCAACGCCTTTGCAAAGGCGCACGGGAGAATCCCACTATTGCGACCAAGCATGGGGTGCGAACCCGACGTGGCCGGGCTGCTCGAGAAGCGGTTCGCCGGAAAGAGGGTCGTGCCGATTCATATGCGCCATCGCCGTCTCGATCCAGGGTACGGCGGAGAACATACCTACTCGCGGGACTCGGATTTTCTGGAGTGGTACGAATTTCTCAGGAACGCCGAGAAGAAGCACCCCGAGGTGCAATTCGTTCTCATGGGGCGCGTGCAGGAAAAGCCGATCGAACTGCTGCGATTGCCCAACGTATTGAGCCTTCGTGCCCTTGGACTGGGACTGGGCCACGAACTGACCTTGATGCTCAAAAGCGACCTTTTCATGGGCACATCGAGCGGTTTTGCAGCGATGGCCAATTTTTCCGAGACCCCTTATTTCATCACCAAGATGACCAGGGAGTCCTGCAACGCCTACCGGATAGAACCCGGAACCGAGCGCCTGCCGTTCGCGACCGATCGCCAGATCCTGGTCTACGAACCCGAAACCCGAGAACTGCTCATGCGGCTGTTGGAACGCGGGCTGGGGACAGGGGCGCCGCGCGGCGGGGGTCCTGTTCTTTCGGTTGATCCGGCGATCGACGTCAGAAGCTGGGAGGGGGAGCGTTCGCTCTGGTTGCATCCGGGAGCAACGACCAGCCGCTTCTTCGCGGACGATAATTACAGCGACAAGGAAACGGCGTTCCTGGTGTGGCCGCGGGTCAAGGAGGCGCGGCTCGCGTGGCGCCGGGGCCTGGAGGACCGGGCTTGGGAGATTCTTTTGCGCATCGAAGCGAATTTCCCGCGCATGTGCGCAAAATTTCCCGAGTATTTGCGGCTCAAGGAGCGATTGGCACGCAAGACGAATGAGAAGGCGGCGCTGAGGGCCACTCAGGCCGATTTGGAAAGCTTGGCCGCGCGGGAGAAAAGCGACCCGCTCTCAAGAACGTTAAAGCGCTACCTGCTGCGTGGCTTTCCGGTGGCAATGGAACTCAAGCGCGCGTGGAGACGCAAACATAGAATACCCCGCAAACTCAGGCAGCTTGCAAGGCGCTACGCATTCCGACGAAATGAATCCTGACGAAGCCCAGTCAAATATATTTGAAATTTGGCTTCCAGAGGTGCGATGTTGCGCGGATGAAAAGACCATCCGTGCATAATCGACGATCTCATATGAAAATGCCAGACCGTGCCGTTATCCGTAACCGGGTTTTCAGTACGCGGCAAAATGGGGTCAGAGTAACATTTCCCAAACGCATCAAGCCAACGCGGTATCGCTTTGATGAAATGTTACTCTGACCCCATTTTAGGGGACATCACGTGCCCGATCGCGCCCAGGCAATGCGATCGTTTCATCCTTTTGCCGCCGACTCCCACTTGGTCTGGTTTGCCTTGAGCTTGGGGTGAGACACCAGCAAATGCCAGACCACCGCCTGGAACGCTTCCGCGTGTGGCGTGATCGTTTCCGGATTTACGGTCGGGATAATGCAGCAGACATCGGCCACCTGTGCTGTGTAACCGCCGTCGCGTCCGACCACACCGGTTATCTTGGCGCCCACCGTTTTCGCGTGTTTCAAAGCCTCCACCAGATTGGGGCTGATATTCTTTTCCAGATTTCCGCCGCCGACTGAAAAGACGAAAACGCAGTCTTCCGGTTTCAGCCGGCTTGTCTTCAGCCACTCACAGAAAACGCTCGCCCAACCTTCATCGTTGGTCCGCGCCGTGAGTTCGGAGACGTTATCTGTCGGCGCGTACGATTCGATACCGGCGATCTTGCGGAAATCATTGACGGCGTGGGAGCAGTTCCCTGCGCTGCCCCCCACGCCGAGAAAGAAAAGCCGCCCGCCCTGCCGCTTCACCTCGGCAAGCAAAGTCGCGATCTTTTCAATCGCAGCCGCATCGATGCGGCCCAATATTTCTACCGCGTCTTTCAGATGCTGCTGCGCATAGCTCATTGCAATCCTCTTTGGAGCAAGTACTCGTCTCTTCCCTCAAGCCGCAGGAAAGTCACGCAGAAAACCTCTGCTCGATTCGCAACCAGACAGTTGCCCGCAAACCGATAGCACGGCAAACTGCGCACTTCGCCGGAACGGGCCGGGCGACCCGACGATACTATGCGCCCTTTGCGTCAGCCTACGGGGACCGAATTGTAGCGTACGCGTCCGGCAGCGTCTCGGCGCGGGCGAGCTTTCATGGCAACCGCGCGAAACTCAAGCAACTATCGATGCAGAAATGAGGGAGGCCCGATGAGCGCTCGCACCCGATCGCTGATCCATGCCAAACCGTGACAGCGAACTTAGACAACCGGCCAACGCTGCTGCTCGGCGCCTCCGGGTTTTTCGGCCCGGCGTTGCTGGAGGCATTCGGCGAATCTGGTGCGGTGGCGACCCACTTCAGCCGCGCCGGCGCAGGGAGCCTGCATTTTGACGCCCGCAGCACCCCGATCACGGATATTGTTTCCCGGATTCCGTCCCGGCCGGCCGCCGCGATTATCTTATTCGGCATCACCCGTATCGATGACTGTGCGCGCAATCCCTCGGGTACGGCCGAGGTCAATGTTCGGGGAGTGATCCGCGTCATCGAGGAACTTCGCACCCTCGAGGTCATGCCGGTGTTCGCGTCCAGCGATGCCGTTTTCGACGGCAGCCGCGCGCTCTGGTCGGAGGACGATGAGACAAATCCAATACTTGAATATGGCCGCCAAAAGCTCGCCGTTGAGCGTTATCTGTCCTCGCTTTCTCCACCTTGGCTCGTCGTGCGCCTGCCGAAGCTTCTGGCACCGGGATACAATCCCCGTTGCATGATCACAGCCTGGGCCGAAGCGCTCGGCCGAGAAGACAGGATTCTGTGCGCGACGGATCAGTACTTTACTCCGGTTGCTGCCCCAGACGCCGCGCAGGCCATCGCAATGCTGGTGCGCGACAGAGCGCAAGGCTTGTTCCATCTTGGCGGACCGGAGCGGCTGAACCGTCGCGCCCTGCTTGGCGAGGTCATCGACGAGTACCGCCGATTCGCCGAACCGCGGGCCGACGTCGTCGAATGCTCGCTGCGAGACATCCCGGTATTTGAGCCGCGCCCACTCGATACCTCGCTTCGCTCCGATCGTTTCGCCAGCCGGTTTGCCTATCGTTTCCGCGCTGCGAGCGCAGTCGCGCGCACGGCAATTCAGGCGTTCTTCACTTCCGGGGCGGCAAAGGGATGAGCGTTCGCGAGCCTACGATTCCGCCGTCGGCACCGCAGGCGCCGAGCATTGCGGTGATCGTGCCGAATTGGAACGATGCCCGCTATCTTCGGCGTTGCATCACTTCGGTCTTGGATCAGGACGTGCCCCCGGACGAGTTGATCCTGGTGGACGATCATTCCACCGACGACAGCGTTTCGGTAATGCACTCGCTCATCGACAACTACCCTCGCGCGAAACTCGTCGTAAATCCGGTCAATCTGGGCACCTATGGCGCCGTCGATGAAGGCCTCAAGCGTACCAGTGCCGACTACGTCCTGTTCCTCGCGTCGAACGATTTCGTGCTTCCAGGCATCTTCGAGCGCGCCAGATCCTGTCTCGCGCGCAATCCGGGCGTCGGGCTCTGGTCCGCGATGATGTGGCTGGTGGACGAAAACGATGTCCCCATCCGCCTGCATCCGTCAGCCGTCCCTGCGATGCACGACGCACACTTCCCGCCTGCGGAGTGCGTGCAGCTGGCGTATCGGTTCGGCTACTGGTTTACCGGCTCGACGCTTATTTACCACCGGAAGACGCTGATCGCAGCCGGAGGGTTCGATCCGTTCTACAAAGGCTTATCGGATCTTCTGACAGCACTGATCGTTGCGAGCCGCCGGGGGGCGGCGTTCTCGCCGGAGCCGTTCGCGGCGATGCGGATTCACGCCGGCAGTTACCTATCGAATACGCTCGCGGACGCCAAAACCGTAGAGACGATGATCGGGCGCCTTCGCAGTGAAGGGCCGACACTCGAGCCGCGGCTGTTCACCCCCGCCTACCTCGATCGACTCGCACTTCGCTTTCAGTTTGCGGCTATTCGCGGCTTCGGTGGGGCCGGCGTCGGGGACATCGCCTCCAA
This sequence comes from Betaproteobacteria bacterium, assembly GCA_016210745.1. Taxonomy (GTDB): domain Bacteria; phylum Pseudomonadota; class Gammaproteobacteria; order Burkholderiales; family SG8-39; genus JACQTO01. Next base: position 25,032 of record JACQTO010000262.1, on the reverse strand, counting down.
GGCGATCGGACCGCGACGGCGCGCCTTGAGGCTGATCGACCGGATCGTGCCGGCAGGAATGCGCCGCACACGGGTCGCGCTAGCGTTCGTCATTCTGCGCCCGTTCGATATCGCGCCCACGATCTGGTACCGCTTCTTTCGCACCGCTGTCGTTCTGCTGCGCGTGCGCATACGCAATCGGGGTGCGCCGCAGCAACCCTGATCCGCCCAAGCGCCGAAACGGTTCGGAAAGAAAGTATCTCAGCATGCTGCGCGCATGCCACCAGGCGTGACGCGGCCGCCTGCGGCTGTCGCGGCGCGCATCGTGCAATACTTGGGCGCGCGGATCGAGCACGATCCGCTGGCCGCCCAACCGGGCGCGGGCGCAGAGATCGACATCCTCGTAATAAAGATAATAGCGCTCATCGAATCCGCCCAATCGCGCAAAGGTGCTGCTGCGGAAAAGCATGAACATCCCTGCGACCCAATCGGGCTCGAAGGGGTCCGCCCCGACCTCGTAGTCCAGATCTTGGGGACCGCCCAGTCCCTTGCGCAAAATCCCCCGGACCGTCGGGAAAGCGCGTGCGCTGTCCTCCACCGTCCCGCCACGGTTGCGCACCAGCGGCGCCGCGATGGCCACGCTCCGGTCAGCCAGCGCCGAGATCAGCGGCGGGAATGGATCGGCCTGAAAGCGAATGTCCGGATTGACCACGCAGAACATGGGCACATCTGCAATGGGGAAGGCGGCGTTATGATTGGCGCCGAAACCGCGCGGAACGGAATTGCGGACTATCTGCAGATCGAATCCGTACCCGGCTGCGGAAAACGGCAGCGTCTCGGGAATGTTGACCGTCAGAATTACTTTGAGCGGCGTCCCTGTGCACCGGCTCAGGTCGGCCAGCAGTTCCCTCACCAGAGCCCCCTGGCCGTGACTCACGATCGACACCGCGATCTGTGCGCTGGTCACGCGGTCCGGCCCCTCGACGTGCGAATTAGCCCAACTGCTAACAGCTCCTGCATAATGGTCGACATAAGAAAAGGCTTTCTGCTCCAGTGCCAATCCTAACCCACAACGACGCTGATCGGTTGCCGGGACCCGTTCTGGTAACCGGCGCGAGCGGCTTCGTCGGCGCGCGGCTCTGCGCCGAATTGCTTGCGCGCGGCGCATCTGTACGCGCTCCGCTGCGGCGGCCGGGCGCGCTCGCTCCCCGAACTGGGTTGGAGACCTTCGCCATCGAGGACCTCGCCTCCTCGCCCATCGATCCGAAATGGCTGGCAGGCGTCGATGCGGTGATGCATCTTGCCGGCTTTGCGCACCGCTTCAAGGGCGATCCCGGCGCGGACGCCGATTCGATCCGGCGCATCAATGTCGAAGCGACCGAGGTGCTCGCGCGCGCTGCGGCGAAGGCCCGAGTGCGGCGCTTCGTCTACGCTAGCTCGATCAAGGTGAACGGCGAGGACAGCGGCACAGGTTCGTTCAGCGCCGGCGATACGCCGGGGCCCCGCGACGAATACGGGCGCTCCAAGCTCGCGGCGGAAACGATACTTCGCCGCCTCGCGGGAGAGTGTGGAATGGAGATCGTGATCGTGCGACCACCGCTTGTCTACGGCCCTGGGGTCAAAGCGAATTTTCTGAGGCTGCTCGAAGCCGTGGACCGCGGCCTGCCCCTGCCCCTTGCCGGCCTCCAGAACCGGCGCAGTCTGGTTCACGTCGGCAACCTCGCCGATGCGCTCATCGCCTGCGCTTGCCGTTCCGCGGCAGCGGGAAAGACCTATCTCGTCTGCGATGGCGAGGACGTTTCGACCGCGGAACTCATAAGCCGCATCGCCGCCGCACTCGGGCGCCAGGCGCGTCTGTTTCCGTTTCCGCTGGCCCTGCTTCGGCTCGCCGCGCGCGGAGCCGGCAAGCTTCCCGAAATCGAGCGCCTGACCGGCAATCTCGTGCTCGATGGCGGGCCGATTCGAAAAGACCTGCTCTGGCGGCCACCCTTCACCCTGCAGCAGGGATTGGCCGAAACCGCTGCATGGTTCCGCTCGCGTCAGAAAGGAAATGCGCCATGACCGCAACAAAATTCGTCTCCCCTTTTCGCGCAGTTGCAAGCAACTGCGCGAAAAGGGGAGATCGATGAACGGCAAGACCAACTTCCTTGGTTCCGGCTTGTCCGGCTTAGAGTAGGAGGACGCTTGGCGCTGCTCGTCTATCTGGCACCGATCCTCGCCGGCGGCGTAGCCTTCGGCTTGCTCGCCTGGATGCTCGCGCGGGATGTGCGGCTTCCGCTCGATCATCCCAACGAACGCTCGCTGCACGAACGACCGGTGCCGCGCTCAGGCGGCATGGCGATCATGGCCGGTATCTTCTGCGCCTTCGCGATGCTAGCGATTCCGCCGACCTTGGTGCTGCCGAGCGTTCTGCTTGCCGCGGTTTCGTTCCTCGACGATGTGCGCGGCCTGCCGGTGGCGCTGCGCTTTGGCATCCATTGCTTCGCCGCGGTCGGCTTCGCTGCCGCCGCTTTTCCCGCCGCGCCGATAGCATTGCTTGTCCTGGTAGTGCTGTCCGCGGTGTGGATGACCAATCTGTACAATTTCATGGACGGTTCCGATGGTCTCGCCGGCGGCATGACGCTGTTCGGCTTCGGTTTTCTCGGCATTGCAGCGTGGATGGCAGGCGGGCTCACGCTCGCCTCGACGTGTTTCGCCGTCGCTGCCGCCGCCGCGGCCTTCCTCGTGTTCAACTTCCATCCCGCCCGCGTCTTCATGGGCGATACCGGCTCGATCCCGCTCGGATTTCTTGCCGCAGCGATCGGCGCCATCGGCTGGCGCGACGGACTGTGGCCGATGTGGTTCGCCCCGGTCGTATTTTCCCCCTTCATCGCCGATGCCTCGCTCACCATCATTCGCCGCCTGCTGCGGCGCGAGCGGCTCTGGATCGCACACCGCGATCACTATTACCAGCGGCTGGTGCTCATGGGCTGGGGCCACCGCAAAACGGCGTTCGCCGAGTACGCGCTCATGCTCGCCTGCGGCCTCGCGGCCCTGTGGGCGGCCAGGCAGCCGGTATACTGGCAGCTCGGCGCGGGAGCGCTCCTGGCGGTTTTGTACTGCGCATTTGCACTGGCCATAGCGCTCGCCTGGCGCCGATTCTCCGAAAAGTCCCATTGATAAAACTACCATTCGACTACCGCAGAGGGCTCGCTTTCATTCACGACGTCGCCGCGTCGGCGCTTGTGTGGGCGCTCGCATTCTGGCTGCGCTTCAACCTGGAAGTTCCACCGGAGTGGTTTCAGGCGGGAATGCTGGACGCCATGCTGGTGAGCGCACCGGTGCACGCGCTGGTTTTTCTGCGCATGGGGCTATACCGCGGCACCTGGCGTTACGCCAGCATCCACGATTTTCAGCGCATCGTCTTCGCGGTGCTGCTGGGTGCGCTCGCTACACCGGCGGTGCTGGCCGTGTTCCGACTCGACGGTCCGGTGCCGCGCTCCGCCTTCTTCCTCGCACCCATCCTGCTCATCATGATCATGGGCGGAAGCCGCATCCTCTACCGTGCGGTCAAGGAGCGGGTGCTCTACGGCAGCGTCAAGCTCTCCGGTGAACCGGTGCTCGTCATCGGCGCCGGCGACACCACCTTCAATCTGCTGAAGGAAATCTCGCGCGGCTCGGAGTGGCGCGCGGTGGGCATTCTCGATGACGACCCTGCATGGCAGGGCCGCGTACTCTCCGGCGTGCGCGTCATCGGCGCGGTCGCCGACCTTCCGCGTCTTGCCCTTCGGCTCGGAGCGCGCACGGCGATCATCGCCTTGCCCTCGGCCGCCGCCAGCGTTCGCCGCCGCGCCGCGGAGCTGGCAGGCTCGGCCGGCCTCGCCGTGCTCACAGTGCCCTCGTTCGACGACATGCTCTCGGGCAAGGTCCAGGTGTCGCAACTGCGGAAGATCGAGCTCGAAGACCTGCTCGGACGCGAGCAGGTGGTTCTGGACGACGCCGGTCTGCATCAGTTTCTCACCGGCAAGGTGGTCATGATCACCGGCGCCGGCGGATCGATCGGCTCGGAGCTTTCCCGCCAGATCGCGCGTTACCAGCCCAAGCTCCTGGTGCTGTACGAATTGAACGAGCTGGCGCTGTACTCCCTGGAGCAGGAATTCCTCTCCGAGCGCCCCGAAACGCCGATCGCCTGCATCATCGGCGACGTGCGCAGTGCGATGCGCGTGGAAGCCACGCTTGCCAGATACCGCCCGTCGGTTGTGTTCCACGCCGCCGCCTACAAGCACGTGCCGCTGATGGAGACGGACAACGCATGGGAAGCGGTGCAGAACAACGTCCTGGGCACGCTTTCGCTCGCGCGCGCTTGCGAGGCCCGTGGAGTGGAGAAGTTCGTCCTCATCTCGACCGACAAGGCGGTGAACCCGACCAACGTCATGGGCGCGACCAAGCGGCTGGCCGAACAGATTTGCCTGGCGCTGCAGGCCGAGGACCACACGCGTTTTATCACCGTGCGCTTCGGCAACGTGCTGGGCAGCACCGGCAGCGTTATCCCGAAGTTTCGCGAGCAGATCGCAAGGGGTGGGCCGGTTACCGTGACGCACCCGGACATTCAACGCTATTTCATGTCGATCCCGGAGGCCGCACAGCTCGTGCTGCAAGCCGGATTGATGGGGAAAGGCGGCGAGATTTTCGTGCTCGAGATGGGCCAGCCGGTGAAAATCGTCGATCTTGCCCGCGACATGATCCGGCTCTCGGGACTGGGCGAGCAGGACATCCGGATCGAATTCACCGGCCTGCGCCCCGGGGAGAAACTCTTCGAAGAGCTGCTTGCCGACGACGAGCACACCCTGCCGACTCCGCATCCGAAGCTGCGTATCGCCAAGGCTGCCCAGGGGCTGCCCAAGGAAAAACTGGCCGAATTGTCGCGCTGGATCGAGGGCGCGGAGCCCGCCGATGACGTGCGCGCCGCGCTCACCCGCTTTGTTCCCGAATACCGACCGGCGATCAAGGGCACTTAGAACAGCTGTGCCGCTGCGCTTTGACCAGCCTTCGCCGCACGCAATACGCCATCTCTCTCAGGCAACGGCCTCGGCAAACAACTTGTCGTAGGCCACCAGCAGCCTCTGGTGCATTTGACTGCCTTCCATGTCCGCCCCCAGAGTGTCCAGGCCGAAGAACCGCTCGCTGCGATCGAGCAGGGCCCGGGCCTGACGCACAGTCTCCGCCCCAAAAAGAAGGGTGAGCGAACGCCGGTGATTGTCGACGTCTTCCAGATTCATCATGCTTTCAATGCAGCGATACACCAGCCTGCGAGTCGGCTCCATTTGCTGATAGTGATGGATCCAGTCGCAGCCCTCCCGCGTCGCTTCCGCGTCGCCGATCGCCAGTGCCAGCAGGGTCTTGAGTTCGCCGACGCGCAATTGTTTCCATACCGTATCCGCCGAAATGGCCAGGCCCAGAATTTCCCACAATGGCCTTTCGTCGTTCAGGTTCAAGGTTTGCAAGTCAGCGAGCAGTGTCCTCAATTCCTCATCGCTTAACGCGTGCAGCCTGGCCAAGGCAGGGCGAATCTGATTCCCGACGCTGTTGTTTTCCCACTCCAGATCTTCAATCGGATAAATCTCGGACATGCCTGGCACCAGGATGCGGCAACTGTATGCGCCTTGTTCGGCAAAGTCCGCCACGTAGATGTCCTTGCCCTCGGCGTGAATGCAGGCGCACAGCCAGGCGTAGTCTTCTGCAGTGGTGGTGCTGAAGTTCCAGTCGGAGAAAGCGTAATCAGGGGTATCGCCAAGAAAATTCCAGCTGATCACCCCGCTGGAATCGACAAAGTGAATTTCCAGATTGGACGCCAGGGCAATTTCTTCCATATCGAAACCAGGCTCAGGGAAGCCCTCCAGCGACTCCAGCGCCCGGCCCTGGAGCAGCTCGGTAAGGGCGCGTTCGAGCGCGATTGCGAAACGCGGATGCGCACCAAAGCTGGCAAAACAGCCCTGGTCTTTCGGATGCAGGAGGGTCACGTTCATCACCGGATAGCGTCCCCCCAGCGACGCGTCGCGCACCAGAATGCCGAAACCTGCTTCACGCAAGCCCTTGATGCCGGCAGCAATGCGGGGATAACGGGCGATGACGTGGTCGGGCACCTCGGGCAGGCACAAACCCTCTTTGATGATGCGAAACTTGATATGGCGCTCGAAGATTTCCGACAAGGCTTGGGTACGCGCCTCCATCAGCGTGTTACCGGCGGCCATGCCGTTGCTCACATACAGGTTGCCGATGATATTTACGGGAAACCAGGTCTCAGCACCATCGCGCAGGCGGGTGTAGGGCAGCGCGCAGATGCCGCGCTCGACATTGCCTGAGTTGAGATCCACCAGCACCTCGCGATCGATCCCGCTCTCCGGGTTGTAGAAAGCATGCAGTTCGGGATTGAGCAACTCGACCGGCCAACGGCGATCTTCGGTCGGGGCAAACCAGCGCTCCTGCGGATAGTGGACGAAGGACCGGTTGGCTCGGGTTGCACCCAGATAGAAATGCGTCCAGAAATAATGTGTGCTCAGCCTTTCAAAAAACTCACCCAATGCACTGGCGCGCGCAGCCAACTTCGTCGCGCCCTTGCCATTGACAAACAGCATCGGGCACTCACGTTCGCGCACGTGGACCGACCAGATCCCCTCCACCGGGTTCAGCCAGGAGGATTCATCCAGATGAAATCCGCGGGCAGCAAGCTTCTGCTGCATGGTGTGGATGGTCGATTCAAGTGAGGCGTCTTTGCCGGGGATAAAACTTTCGGTTTGCATGATTGGTCTGCGTGGAATATTTGAAGAAGATATCGGCGCATCGAACATCTGGCTGGGGGCGCTGCGCCGGACAAATCCCGGCACACCCTTGATCGCTAGAACGTTTCCCCCGGCGCCAGATAACGCCACTGGCCGACCGGCAAGTCCCCAAGCACGATATTCCCGATTCGGATGCGCTTGAGGCCGGTGACTTTCAGACCGACCAGCTCGCACATGCGCCGAATCTGGCGCTTCCTGCCTTCGCGCAGCACGAAGCGCAACTGGTCGCGATTCTGCCATTCGACGACAGCGGGTTTGAGCGGTTCGTCGTCCAGGCTGAGGCCGTTGTTGAGCAGCGCCAGATCGCCCGCGCTCAGCTCGCCTTCGACGCGCACCAGGTATTCCTTGTCGGTCTCGGAATCCGCGCCTATCAACTGCTTGGCGATGCGCCCGTCCTGGGTGAGGATCAACAGGCCCTGCGAGTCGATATCCAGCCGGCCGGCCGGCGCGAGGCCAACCAGGTGCTCGCGCGAAAACTGCAGCGGCGATTCGTCCTCGGCATAGCGCGAGGGCGCCATGATCAGCGTCACCGCCGGTATGTAATTGCGCTCGGCCTGTCCCGACACATAACCGATCGGCTTGTTGAGAATGATGGTGACGCGAGCCTGCTGCTCTGACTGCGCCGCACGCTTTAGGGTGATCCTCTGGTGCGGGTAGATGCGCGTGCCCAGTTCGGTGACCGGCTTGTCGTCGACCAGCACCCAACCACGCTCGATGTAATCGTCGGCTTCGCGCCGCGAACACAGTCCCTGCTGCGACATCAGTTTGGAGACGCGAATTCTTCCGGCGTTATCGGCTGCATCATTTGCCTTCACCGGGCTGGGTCGGTTGAGTTCCCTGGCGGCCCGCGCCTTCAGCTCGGCCTGCGCCTGCTTGCTGAGGGTGATCTTCTGGTGCGGATAAATCCGCGTGCCCAGTTCGGTGACCGGCTTGCCGTCCACGAACACCCAGCCACGGTCGATGAAATCGTCGGCCTCCCGCCGTTTGGTCATGCCAAGCTGCGACATGAGCTTGGAGACGCGAACTTTTTCTGTCGGACCGGGTTTCTCCGGCGACCGGGCCGGCGATGCCGCCCCGGCAGCCGACCTTGTATCAGGCTTGGCGCCCGGCCGCGCGTTCGGCCTGCTGTTCGACCTTGCGTCCGGTCGTACAGCCGGCCTCGCACCTGTCCTGCCAGCCGGTCTCACTTCCGCGCCCGTGCCAGGTATTTTTGCAGCAGGCTTCAGATGGAGCGTCGGCCTGGGCCCGGATTTACTTGAACCGTCACCGTGAGAGCTCATTTGTCTGTTCCACTTTCTATCCGCAGCCGCCGTCACGACTGCTTCATCACTTACTCGGCTATTCAACGCAGAGGGGCGATCAGCATACTCGATTCTCGCCAGCATTCTCGCCGGCCGCCCGCACCGGCTGCGCCGAGTGCAGGCGCTACGCAATAGGCCAGGGCCCCATCAGCCTTTCGAACGCGGCTGCGGCAGTCTCGACGCCGATCGCCGCGACGTCGCGGCTCTCATGCTGCAGCAGCTCGTGGCGCACGCCCCAGGGGCGCCAGCGGCCCGGTGACGAATCGCCAAAGAAGCACAAAATGGGCTTGCCAAGCGCCGCGGCGAGGTGCATGGCGCCGCCGTCGGCACAGGCGACAAAATCGCACGTCGAGAGCGCCGCGATCAGCTCGGAAAGCCTGAAAGTGGGCACCGCGAGCACGCGCTGCCCGCTGACAAGATCGACCAGACTTCTCGCCTTTTCGTCGTCGCCGGGATGGCGTGGATTGCGCCCGCTCCCCGGCGCCCAGAGCAGGACGAAGCGCGCCCCATGGCGTTCGTCGAGGGCGCGGATCAGCCCGGCAAAGCGCTCCACGGGCCAGCGCTGGCTGGGTTTTCTCGCGCTGATGTGAATCCCGATCAGCGGCCCGTCCCCGGGCAGCCGCTCGGCCAGCTTCGAGCGCATGGTCGCCTCCAGCGCAGGATCGGGTACAACTTGCAGCGCCGGGGGCGTTCCATCGATTCCAAGGGCACCGAGCAAGCGATAAACGTCTTCGACTTCGTGGCGCGGCACGGAATCGCCGTACCGAACCGCAAGGTCGATCGCGCGTTCTGCGCGCGTCACGCCTTCGGTGAATCCGACCACGTGTTTGGCACCGACCCATTTTGCCAAGCGGAGCGAACGCGGCTGAAATCCGGGTGCGGCGAGGATGGCATAGTCGAAATGCCGGCGCCGAATTTCAAGCACGAGACGAAGCCGGCTGGCATAGGTCCGCAAGAGCGATTCGCTTTCGCCGCGATGCTTGGCCTTGCCGTAGGCGTACACGCAGTCCAGATGCGGGTTGTTGGCGATGACCTCGGCGTTGTAGGTGTTGACCAGCGCGGCGATCAGCGCCTCGGGGTAGCGCGCACGCAACGCAGCGATGAGCGGCGTGGTGCATACCAGGTCGCCGATATTATCGCGGCGAATGACCAGAAACCGCGGCGCGCCGCTCATCGCTCGAGAAGCAGCGGTCGCAGCAGGCCGGCAAGTCGCTCGCCGCGCGCATCCCACGAGTAGCGCGCGGCCTTGGCGCGCAGGCGCGCGCCCATCGCCTGCGCGCGTGCCGGATCCTCCGCCAGCCCTCGGATCGCGCGCGCGAGCGCCTTCGCATCGCCGGGTGGCACCCAGGCGGCCTCGCCTTCGTCCAGGATCTCGCGCACCGAGGGCAGGTCGCTCGCCACCAGGGCGCAGCCTGCGGCCATGTACTCGAAGAGCTTGATCGGCGAGGTGAAGGCGCTGTCGGGGTCGGCGCGATTGGGCAGCACCGCGATGCAAGCGTGCTTGAGCGCCTCGGCCACGCGCTCGTGCGATACGCGGCCGGTAAAGTCGAGCTGGGCCCCGCCCGAGTCCGCCATAACGCACAGCCGCTCGATCGCCGCGCCGTCGCCGCCCATGAGGGTAATTCTCATCCGGCCAAGTTCGCGCGATGCGATGACCAGATCCTCCACGCCTTTCCAGCCGAAAAAGCTCCCGGCGTAGACGATGTGCTCGCCTGCGTGTGCCCAGTCCTTGTCCGGAATGCTCCCCGGAACATCGACCCCGTTCGGGACGACTTCGATTTTCCCTGCGCCGCGGTAACGTTCGCGCAAGCGATTGGCCGTGGCCTGCGAATTGGCGATCAGGACGGCGGCGCGCTCGACGACAAAATTCTCCAGATGCGCCATGGTCTCGCTGCGATGCGAGGGCACGGTGTCTGCGAACACCTCATGGGCTTCATAGATGAGCGGCAGCGCGGAATGGCGTTCCAGCAGCGAGCGGGCTGCCTTGAGATGCCTCGCCATGACCACGCCGATTTCGCCCCAGCGCACCCGAGCGCCCAGGCGTGCCATGAAAATCCGATTGGAGTGAATGCGAGCAAGCGGCCAGGGCAGGCGATGCGAAACGGGCATCAGCTCGACACCGGCGGGCCGTTCGATCGCGCAGGCGAGAAACGGGTCGCCATCGGAAGGCACGTGCGCGAGCACGGTGTCGATTCCCTGCTGCGCAATCGAGCGCACCGTGAACACGGTCTGTATTCCCCGCGCGCGCTCGAGCGGCAGCGGTTCGGGGAACACGTAGAGCAGCTTCACCCCGCTTTCCCACCCTCGACGATGCTGCGCTCGCTCACGGATGCTCCAGCCAGAACGGCCCCAAGGCGAGGCAGTCGACCCGCCGTTCGGCAAATGCCCGAATCGCTTCGGGCGGCGCGCAAACGATCGGCTCCTCGTGGACGTTGAAACTGGTGTTCAGGACCAGCGGTATCCCGGAGAGCGCGTGATAGGCAGAGATCACGCGGTGGTAGAGTGGGTTGGTTTTGCGCCGCACCAACTGCGGCCTCGCGGTGCCGTCCACGTGGACGACCGCCGGGATGCGTGAGCGCCACTCGGGCTTCACGTCGAAGGTGATGGTCATGAACTCGGCGGTATGACGCGCCTTTGCGACGCCGAGAAAAATCTCCTCGGCGTGCTCGGCGAGCACGCTTGGGGCAAAAGGCATGAATTCGGAACGATCGAGCCGCCGGTTCAGCCAGTCGTTGATTCGGCCTTCGGTGGGGCGCGCCAGCATCGAGCGATTTCCCAGCGCTCGGGGGCCGAACTCCATGCGGCCTTGGAACCAGCCGAGCACCTTTCCGGCATGGATCGCCTGCGCGGCGCGGCTCACCAACTCCTCCTCGCCGAGCCGGCGCGCTTCGGCCCCGGCCTGGCCGAGCGCGGATTGCATGGCCGTCTCGTCATACGCTGGCCCCCAATAGACATGTTCGAGCGGCTGCGCGTTCCGCAGCGACGAAGGCTCTCGCCGCGCCAGCTCGAGCAGCACCGCGCCGATGCTGTTGCCGGTGTCGCTCATGGCGGGGAACACGAAGACGCTGTCCACTTCTGGCAACGCCGCGATGCGCTGATTGAGCTTTACGTTGGCGAACACACCGCCGTTGAGCGCCACTTTCCGCATTCCGGTTTCGGCGAGAAAATTCCGCACCAGCCGCACCACGACATCCTCCAGCAGCCTCTGCGCCGCGGCCGACACGTTCTCGCGGCTGTGGCCCGCGCTTGCCTGTACCAGAAATTGGCGGCGAAGCGCCTCGGCCTGGGGCCGGCCGATAAAATCCGACGAAAGCGAGTTGCCGTCCGAGCTCACGCCAAGCGCCCGCGAGAAAACGTCATAGAGCGGCCGGTGGTCGCCCATCGCGGCAAGTCCCACCACCTTGCCTTCGTGGCGCAGGGGCTGGAAGCCGAGCAGTTGCGTGACATGGCTGTAGAAGAGCCCCGCCGAAGCGCCGGGCGCATCGGTGACATAAACGCGCTGATAGCGCCCGCCACGCCACAGGCCGGAGGTGTGGCTCACGTTCCGGTCGCCGTTGCCGTCCATGGTGATGACGGCGCACTCGTCGAAACCCGAGTAATACGCCGCGGGCAGCGCATGCGATTCGTGATGGTCGTAGAAGCGCGCGGCGGCGCTGGAAAAGCCTTCGCCGCGGAGGAATTTCCTCTCGAGAAAATGCGCCGCGAACGATTTGCCGCGCCGCTCCAGGCGCTCGATGAAGTTCGTGAGCAGCATCTGCGGGCGCTCGGCGCCTGAGCGGGCGCGCCTGCGGCGCGAGAGCCTGCGCTCGAGTTCCTTCACCCAGGTCTCGCGGACAAAATACTCTTCGGGGAAAAACGTATAGAGCAGCGCCAGCGCATCGATCTCGTTTCGATTGCGGCCCGCGAGCCGAAGAACTTCGTCGATGCCGAGGTCCGATAGCCGGCCGCCGTCGTTCTTCACCCGCGACAGGCGTTCGTCGGACACTGCCGCAAGCAGCTGCGCGTCCTCGAAGAGCACCGCCGAGGATTCGTGTCCGGTCTGCAGTCCGAGAATCAGCGTCACTGGAATTGGTTTAGTGATGAATTCATCGAACGCCCGAACCTCGAGTCCGGGTAGCGGGCAATTCGAGCATCGCCGGCGCGACGCGCTCGAGCAAGAATTCATCCGCCATGGGCCGCGCGTTCGATGCCCAGCAGGAGAGTTCGTCATTGAGCGCGCGGATTATAGCATCGGCAAGCGCGCCCACTTCCGTTTTGGGCACCACCGCGCCAGCGCCGTAGCGCTTGACCCAGTCGGCAATGCCGGCGCCATCGCCGGTGACGGTCGGCGTGCCGACCGCAGCTGCCTCGAGCGTGACCATGTTGAGCCCCTCGCACGTGGTCGGATTGGGGTGCAGGTCGAAGATGCGCATGAGTCCCTGCTTCAGGCAAGCGCCGCTTCGATCGCGAGTCCTATGCGCGCGCTGAATGCGCTGGCCGAGAATTTTTCCAGGTGCGCTCTGGCCAGGGCCGGCCGCGGACGCGCACGGCCTGCCAGGAGGCGCTCGATCAGCGCGCCAAAACCCGCGCCTCGGTCAGATCTCGGATCGTCGAAGAAAAAGCCGGTCTCGCCCTCGATCACGGTCTCGGTGAACGGTGGCGCTTTAACCGCCAGCACCGGCGTTCCGCAGCACTGCGCTTCGATCAGATTCAGCCCGAGCGCTTCCTTCTCCGGCAAGCCGGATAGCACGTAATCGAGCTGGGGATAGATGGCGGCCACATCGTCCTGTTGCCCCCAGAAGCGGACCTGCCCTTCGATCGGCGCGAGCGCTGCCTTCAGGTCGCGCACCGAGGCATAGCCGCCGCTGCCGAATATCTCCAGGTTCAGCCGCGGAAACCGAGCCAGCACCGGAGCGAGGACGGCGAATAGGGCCGGGAACTGTTTGATCGGGGTGATGCGCGAGACGATACCGAGTGTCAGCCCTGGCCTTTTGGCGAACGCGTGCTGCGGAGCCAGCGAGGATGCAAGCGGGGCGAATATTCCGAGCAAGCGGTCGCGGAGCTTGCGCCGATCCCAATCGTAGGGACTTGCCGCGCAGATGCCGCCGCCAGCCATCCCTCGCGGGGCGAGGTCGGCGATGCCGTAGAGTGGTTCGGGGTAAACATTGGCGAGCCCACGCGAGCGGGCGCTGGCTATCACGTGCTCCGAAACACCGAACAGCAGACGGTAATGCCGCAGTCCTTCGGGAAAGCGCTCATAGAGCGGCATGTGGATGAACCCGGTGAGCAGCGAACGAAGCGCGAAGCGTTTCGCCTCTTCCGGCGGCAAAACACTGTGCGTAACGACAAGGGCTTTCGTTTCGGGGTCGTCGAGCTGCGCTTCGATTTCACCCAGCGTGCGCACCGCAACGAGGCCTGCAGCGTCAAGGCCCAATTTGCGCCAGAACGATGCTCGCGGGCTCACGAACAGCTTCGATTGCCAGCCCAGCCCGTGCAGCGCCGCGGTGAGAAAGCGCGTGAATATCTCGCCGCCGCCCAAACTCTCCTGCAGGTTGATCTGGTAGCAGACGCGGGCTTTCATTATGGTCGATGGCCTTGCCGACTGGTCCTAGGCCGGACGAGCCGGAACCGAAAAATGCGGGTCTTGCCGTCTGAATTTGGCTTCCGCGATGTTGCGCGGACGAAAAGCCGTCCGCGCGGATCGTCGATTATGCACGGATGAAAAAACCATCCGTGCACAATCGCCGATCTCATATGAAAATGCCAAGCCGTCCGTGCCGTTATCCGTAACCGGGATTTCAGTACGGATGCTCTTTATCCGTACTGAAATCCCGGTTGGCGCGCGCAGCGCGCAAGGCCGCGGTCGGCTGACTGACCGTCGATCTCTTAGATTGGAAAACCAATTCTCGCCACCTTCGTCGACACTCCTCCGATAAACGCCCATTGCCTTCGCCTCGCACGTCATACGTTCACGCGGAAACGCTCGACCCAGGTCGCCAGGATCAACAGCGGCCACAGTTTGGTGCTGTGCGATGCGCGCCCGGACACGTGCTCCTCGACATAGCGCTCGACCACGTCCTGGCGGAACCAGTGCGCGAGCGTTCTCTTTTGCACCAGCGAGTCGCGCAGCACGTCGGCGAGATCGTCCTTCAGCCAGCGCGACAGAGGCACCGAGAAGCCTTTTTTCGGCCGGTCCATGAAGCCGCGCGGCAGCCAATCGGCGAATGCTTCCTTGAGGATGTGCTTGTGGCGGCCGGCTGCAGAGAGCTTGTAGCGTCCGGGCAGGCTCGCGGCGAATTCGATCAGCTTGTGATCGAGAAAAGGCGAGCGGCATTCGAGCGAATTGGCCATGCTGGTGATGTCGACCTTGAACAGGATATCCTCGGGAAGATAGGTGGTGAGATCCAGGGACAGGTAGCGGTTGAGCACATCCTCGCCGGCTCGTCCGAAGTGCGCGCCGAGGTAATCGGTGGTGGCTGATCTTCCGATGCGCTCGCGCAGCTCGGGCGTGAGCACGCTGGCCTTCTCCTGATCGGTGAAAAACGCAAGCAGATGCTTGTACCGGGCCAGACCCTGCAGGGTGAGCATTTCATCGGCGCGGCTGGCTGGAAAGCTCCTGCGGCGTTTGCCCGGCCGGGCGCGATCCTCCAAGGCCACGGTGACCCGGCGCAGGCCCCGCCACAGCGGCAGCAGGCCGCGCTTGGCGAGCCATTCCAGCCGGCGGATCTGGTAGAAGCGACGATATCCCGCGAATACTTCGTCGCCGCCGTCGCCGGTCAGCGCCACGGTGACGCCGGTGCGCGCGAACTGCGACACGTAGAACGTCGGCATCACCGAGTTGTCGGCAAGGGGTTCGCCCAGATGATCGATCATCTTCGGCATGATCGAAACCGCATCGGCCTTGACCATCATTTCCCGATGATCGGTGCCCAGATGCAAGGCGACCTCGCGCGCAAACGGCAGCTCGTTGAAGCGCTCGTCCTCGAAGCCGATGGAAAAGGTCTTGAGCGGCGAAGCGCCCAGCCTCGCCATGGCGGCGACGGTGATGCTGGAATCGATGCCGCCCGAGAGGAATGCACCCAGCGGCACGTCGCTCACCAAGCGCAGCCGCGTCGCCTCGAGAACCTGGTCGCGCAGCCCCTCGCAGGCCTCGGCAAAGCCAAGCGATGATCGTTCGATCCGATCGAGATCCCAGTAGCGGAAAATCCGCAGCACGCGGCCGTTCTTCACCGTCATCGCGTGCGCCGGCGGCAGCTTGCGGATCGCGGCGAACCCCGACATGGGCGCCGGGATGTACTGGAAGGTGAGGAAATGGTCCAGACCGCGGAAGTCCGGATCGCGCGAGAGCGCCGGATCCAGCGCGAACAGCGCTTGGATCTCCGAGGCGAAAATAAAGCCTCCGGCGGTCTCGGCATAGACCAGCGGCTTCACGCCCAAGCGGTCGCGCGCCAACGAAAGTGTTCTTTCCTGGCGGTCCCACACGGCAAAAGCGAACATGCCGCGCAGTTTCGCGAGCGTGCGCTCCAGCCCCTCGCGCGCGAATACGCGCAGCAGCACTTCGGTGTCCGAATGCCCGCAAAACGACTCGCGCGCGGCATCCAACTCGGACCGCAACTCGGGAAAATTGTAGATCTCCCCGTTGAACACGATGACGTAGCGGCCATCGGGCGAGGCCATGGGCTGATGGCCGCTCGCGGAGAGGTCGATAATCGAAAGGCGCGCGAATCCAAGCTGCGCCTCGGCTTCGCGCCAGATGCCTCGGTCGTCAGGCCCGCGATGGTGCAGGCTCGCCACCGCCTCCTCGAGGCGCGGGGCACCAGAGCCCGCGACCACGGCTCCTACGATCCCGCACACGCCGCGCCTCCCGTGAAAATGGCCTCGAGCTTTTGTGCGTTCGCGGCCCAGGTGAATTCCGATTCTGCGCGCGCCCTGGCATTGGCGCCCAAGCTTTTCAGCCGCGCGCCGTCGCCCGCCGTGTGCTCGATCGCTTCACGCCACGCGGCGACCTCGCCGGGCGGCAGAAGGCGCCCGGTCTCGCCTTCGACCACGATTTCAGGCAGTCCGCCGTTATTCGATGCCAGCACCGGAATACCGCAGGCCATCGCCTCGACCACGCTGATGCCAAAGGCCTCCTCGCCGATCGAGGGCTGGACGAACAAATCGCATTGCGAGAGCACCAGGGGAAGCTCGGCGTGGTCGATGCGGCCGCAAAAGTGCACGCGTTCGGCAATTCCCAATTGGCCCGCCTGTTGCTTCAAGGTCTGCTCCTCGGAGCCTGTGCCCACGACCAGGCAGCGAAAATGCCGCGGCAGGCCGGCGAGTGCCTCGAGCACCACGCGCAGACCTTTCCAGCCGACCAGGCGGCCGACGCTTGCGATCAGGCAATCATCGGGCGCGGCGCCGAAGCTTGCGCGCAGCGCTGCATCACGCCCGCGGGGACGAAAAACAGAGGTGTCCACGCCGTTGTGTATCACCTGCACGCTGCGGCCATAGCGCTGCTCGACTTGGCGCGCGTTGTGACGGCTCGCCGAGACCCAGTGCCGGATCGCCCCGGCAAAGAGGCGATCGCCGGCAAAGAAATCGGTGCCGCCGGAGCGAAACAGCGTCTGCGCCGCCAGACCGCGGCGGCGCGCTTGCCACAGGATGGGGAAATCGAACGGCTTATTGACGATCACCGCATCGAATCCGGAGCCGGCGAGATACGCGAGCGAATGGCGCGCGAACGAAAGCCGCTCCATGAGCCGCCGGAAACGGGTGCCGAAGTTCGGCCAATCCTGCTCGATGCGAAAGGGAAACTGGACCAACTCAACCTCGTTGTGCCATGCGCGTCCGCGGTTGCCCGCTGCGATGGCGACCTCATGGCCGCGGCGTGCCAGCGCCCGCCCCGCCTCCCAGCAGTAGGTTTCCAATCCGCCCGGAATGTAACTCGCGGTGACATTGTAGAAAAGAATCCTCACGCCGGGCGCCGCCGCAGGATGCGCAGCCCCAGCCCGAGCAGGGAGCCGTTCAAGGCCCAGAACAGTATGGCCATGTCGCGCACGAAAAAATCGTTGACCTGATTGCGCACAAATACACCGGCAACCAGCGACATCCCAGCCACGCCGAGGAGCTGCAGCTTGCGCTCGCCGTGGCTGGCAAACTTCCAGTACTCGCGCAGCAGGCACAGAAACAGGACGAGGAGCGCCGCTGCGCCGGGCAGACCCATGCTCAAGCCGTAGTTCAAAAAGGAATTGTGCGCATGCCAGAGCAGCGGAGAACTCGCCGGAATGAGATCCCCATGCGCCTTCTTCATCGCCTCCCGGCCGAAGCCCGCACCGGAGACGGGTCGCTCCAGGATGCGATCGACGATCGCCCCCAGCTGTTCGGTCCGAATGTCGCCTGAAACGGTTACGGCGTGTGCCCCATGTTCGTTGAAACGCAGCAACTGGGTGGTAAGGAATCCGAGGCCTGAGACCAGGATAACCGCAACGATCGCGCCGACGGTGCCGCGCTTCGACAGGCGAAGAATGCCGCCGCGGCGAAGCAGCCAAAAAGCGATGGCCGCTTGTGAGGCCATTGCCGCCCAGATTATCCGCTGCTGACTGTAGACGGCCGTAATCAGCAGCAAGGCCAGCAGCAAAAGCGTGCCGATACGCTGCCAGCGGGGCTCGAAGTAGAACGCCGGCAGGATGAGAAGGGGCAACAAGGTCACCGCGTAGGTGGCGAAAATTCCCCTGCCGCCGTGACCCGCACTCTCGTTCCAGGCCCCCGTGGCAAAGCGCATGGCGAGAATCCACAGGCATAACAGGGCCGCCCCCGCGGCCAGCGCCAACAGATGATCGCGGAGAACCGTATCGTCGCGCGTGAGCACGAAGAACGAAACGAACGCCATCATGGTGTAGCCGATTTCGTTCTTGATTTCGCCCGCGCTGTAGCCTGGATCGACGGCATAAGCAAGGGAAATCGCCGCGATAACCGCCCACAGCGCGATCGGTACCTTGCACGGCAAGGCCGGCACGGCGCCATCGCGCGACGCGTATTGCACCACCGCGATCACGAAGACGATGGCCAGGCACAGCAGTCGCAGCGCCACGGTGCCGGGAAACGGCAGAATAAAGAGGAGCAGCGCCGCCGGTGCCGCCAGCAGGATCCGCCTCACGCCGCCTCCTCGCGCGGCTGCGGCAGAGCGTCGTACAGATGCTCGAATTCCCCCGCCACCCTGGACCAGTCGAATTCGCGCTCGACCCGGGCACGCAGCCAGCGTCCGGCAGCATCGCGCGCGCGCGGCGAATCGGCATAGCGCGCGATCGCCGGGGCCAGCGAATCCGGATCGGCGGGATCCTCCACAAAGGAGAATTCCGGGCAGTCTTCGAGGAATTCGGTGATGCCGCCGCGCGCGGCGGCCACCACGGGTAGTCCGGCGGCAGCCGCTTCGAGCATCACCGTGGGAAAGGGGTCATGCCAGAGCGAAGGCATGACGAAGATGTCTCCCGCGGCGAGAAAATCGTGCATGGCTTCGGGTCTGAGGCTCCCGATCCAGCGCACGCCTTCGCTGTTCGCGATCCGCGCCGTGACCGCCTTGCCGTAGACTGCCTTCTCGTTGCGCGG
This sequence comes from Betaproteobacteria bacterium, assembly GCA_016210745.1. Lineage (GTDB taxonomy): Bacteria > Pseudomonadota > Gammaproteobacteria > Burkholderiales > SG8-39 > JACQTO01. The sequence goes on along the minus strand of JACQTO010000262.1, from coordinate 6,368 downwards.
GTCGCGGCTGTCGCGCACGTTTCCGGCCAGGATCAATTCGATTCCGGCAGCGTATCGGCGGCGCAATCGCTCGAATGCATCGAGCAGTTCATTCACGCCCTTTTCCTTGACCAGCCGCCCCGCGAACAGCAACAAGGTCGTTCCCGGATCGACGATGCCAAGGCGCAGCCGCAGCGCAGCCCGCGCCTGCTCGGACAGTTCCCAAACCGGCCGGCGCGAGCGCGTATCGACGCCGGTGTAGATCACGCTGATGCGATCCGCCGGTATTCCATTCTCGCGCTCGAGCCACTGCGCGATGTAGCGGCTGCAGGCGATCCAGCGCGTGACCCGATCGAGGCCCTGCGCCGGCAAGGGCTTCTCGTTGGCGATGTGAACCACAAGCGGAAGCTCGGAGCGAGCAAGCCGCGGCAACAGGCCGGCAAGCAATTTCGGTTCGTTGTGGATGTGAACGATGGCCGCCCTCTCCTCTTCGACGATTCGCCACATGCGCTCTGCGTAGGGCAGCGGATCCAGGCGCGTTATTTTCTGCAACAGGCGCCGATAAACGCGCCCGACCCGAATGCGCCGAATGCGCATGGGGCCCTGCTCCTCGATCTCGGCTTGGCCCGCGAACCAGCCGCAGATCACCACGGGCCGGTAGCGGACCTGCCGGCGTGAGACCTGCTCGACGCGCAGCTCAGTGCCGGCCGCGAATACCGGAGGAAACGGGTTGTAGTCCGGCAGCAAGTGGGCAACGACCGGCTTCATGGCGCGAGCAGCGGCGAGAGCGCCGCGAATACCTCGTCCACGCCGATCTGGTCCATGCAATTCTTCGGCGTATAGGGACAGCGTTTGTCCAGGCAGGGGTTGCAGGTTTGCGGTTTCTGGATGATGGCCGGGAGCCGTGCGGCCGCACGCGGTCCGACCAGGCTCGCAAAAGTCGGCGCATACAGTCCCACCACCGGCGCGCCCACCGCCGCCGCCAGATGCAGCACGCCGGTGTCGGGAGCAACCACGCAGGCTGCGCCTGCCAGACAGGCGGCGGTTTCTGCGATATCGAGTTCGCCCGCGAACACGTGCGCCATGCCTTGTCGCGCGCCGAAGCCCGCTCTCAGCCTTTCGAGGGCCGGTCGATCGGCGCGGCTGCCGGTCAGGATCACGGGGGTTTTCGGGTGTCGTTGCGCCGCGAGTTCGATCAGTTTGCGCGTTTTCTCCAGCGGCCAGACCTTGTAGGCGTCAGCCGCCAGCGCGTGCAGCACCCAGTAGCGGGCGCTCGGCGTACCGATGCGCGTGGCGATGCGAGAGCCGACGCGCTCGCGCAGCCCCGGCTCCAGATGGATACGCGGCGTGCGCGATACCGGGGCAATACCCAGCGTGTCCAGGATGCGCAAGCGGTTCTCGATGTAATGCACGTCCGCCAGCGTGGCCCTGTCCTGTGTTCGGTCGAGGTTCGAGAGCACGAAACCGTAGCGCGTGCCCGCGGTCGGGATGCGCACGATGAAGCGGCTGCCGGCCAAATACGCAAGGGGCAGAATATCGGGATCGTTGCCGTGGAGCACCACCGCGATATCCGGACCGAAACGCCGCAGCTCGCTCACCAGCGGAAAGAAGCGCCGGTACTTGCCCGGATAGACGATCACGCCGCTCAGATCAGGATCGCTCGCGAACAGCGGGGCCCAGGCCGCGCGGCAGAGCAAGCGCATGTCGGCACCCGGCAGGGCCCGCCGCAGTGCGGGGAAAACCGGCGTCGAAAGAATCGCGTCGCCCAGGCCCGTGGTGAGGGCGAGGAGCACCCGTCGGCACTGATCCAGGCGCAGCGCGGCGATCGGGGCGACCGCGACACGGCGCGAGCGATGCCTCACACAGGCATAGAGAAGGCTGTCGGCGAATGGGATGTTCACGCGCGCCCTGCGACCCGAATAAAGACCCGCTCGATGTCATCGAGCATGATGGCTGCGGCGAAGTTTACGCGCGCAAATTCGAATCCCGACCGCGCGAGCCTTTGCCGCAAGGGCGCGTCGTCCCTCAGGCGCAGGATCGCCGCGCGCAGCGCGGCGATGTCCCTTGGGGCAACCATCAACCCGGTTTGCTCGTCTCTCACGATCTCGCCGATCGCACCCACCGGCGTAGTCACGACCGGAATGCGACAGGCCATCGCCTGCATGATTGCCTGCGGCACACCCTCGTTGGCGTAAGAGGGCAGCACGAACGCGTCCAATGCCTGCAGCCAAGGAACGACATCATCCTGGTGGCCCGGCATGCGCACCCGAGCCTCCAGTCCCAGGGCCTTTATCTGGGCGCGCAGATTGTCCTCGCCCGGCCCGGCACCGACGATGGCAAGAAAAAGGCGTGGATCGTCGATGCCTGCCAGCGCGTCGAGGAGATCGCGATGGCCTTTCCAGCTGCGCAGCGTGGCGACGATGCCGATGATGAACGCATCCGGCGGCAGTTGCAGTTGCGCGCGCGTGCGCTGGCGCTCGCCGGGGACGAAGCGCGCGAGATCTATGCCGGTGCGAATCGAGACGACGCGCTCCGGATCGAGTCCGGTCTCGCGCACCACCTGTTCGCGCAGCCGCTCGCCGGTGGTCACGACCCGCGCCGTGGCGCACCCATAGAGCCAGCGCGTGGCGATATTGCGCGCAATCGGCGCCGAGATATGGCGCGTGCGCACCAGACGCGGCGCCCTCGACAGCGTCCATAGGGCAAGCGCGGCGAGCCAACTGTCGGTCGAACTGTGGCTGTTGACGATGTCGGGCCGCCTGCGCGCCAAAAACCGCCGCAGCGCGAGCCATCCGCGCAGACCCTTGCGCGCGATCGGCAACGCATGCGCGGTGACGCCGCGGCGCTGCGCTTCCGCGTAGATGCGCGCCTGCGGCGGAGCAGCGATACAGACCTCATGCCCGCGCGCGATCATGCCACGCGCCTCTTCGATGATGCGCAGCTCCTGCCCGCCCCAGCCGCAGGAGGACTCGGTATGAAGGATTTTCACGCCGAGCCCCGATCGCAACGGCGGCACGGCTCGGTGCGCGCGATCGCCGACGGGTTCATGCCTGGACGCCCACGTCCTCGAGGACGAACTGGATCCGGTAGAGCTGTGCGTAGAGGCCGTTCTTCGCCAGGAGTTCGGCGTGGCTGCCCGACTCGAGGATGCGTCCGCGCTGCAGCACCACGATGCGATCGGCGCGCTCGATGGTGGACAGGCGGTGTGCGATAACGATCGTGGTGCGGTCCTGCATTAGGGTGGAAAGTGCTGCCTGGACGTGGCGTTCGGACTCGCTATCGAGCGCCGAGGTCGCCTCGTCGAGCAACAGGATCGGCGCGTTCTTCAGGATCGCCCGGGCGATTGCCACCCGCTGGCGCTGGCCTCCGGAGAGCCGCGCGCCATTCTCGCCGATCAGCGTATCGAATCCCTCGGAGAGCTCGCGCACGAATTCGTGCACGTGCGCAGCCCGCGCCGCCGCTTCGATCGCCTCGCGCGAGACCCCGCCCATGCGGCCGTAGGCGATGTTGGCCGCGATGGAGTCGTTGAACAGGGCCACGTCCTGCGACACGAGCGAAATATTCTCGCGCAGCGACCCCAGGCTTACCTCGCGCAGATCGATGCCATCGAGCAGTATCCGCCCGCTGCTCGGCGGGTAGAAGCGCGCGAGCAGGTTCACGAACGAGGTCTTGCCTCCGCCCGATGGACCGACAAGCGCCACGGTCTCCCCCGGCTCGATGCGGATGCTCACGCCGTCGAGGGCCTCGCGACTGCTGCCGGCATAGGATAGCGATACGCTTTCGAACTCGATCCGTCCGCGCGCGCGATTCAGGCTGATTTTTCCGCTGTCCTCTTCGACGGTCTCGTCGAGCAGCTCGAATACGCGCTCGGCGGAGGCCAGGCCGCGCTGGAGCGGTGCGTTGATCTCGGTGAGATGCTTCAAGGGCGTCAGCAGCATGAGCATCGCGGTGATGAACGACACGAAGCCGCCGACGGTAAGCTCTTGCACCGCGGCCTGCTGCACGGCCATGCTGATGATGATCGCCACCGCGATGGCAGCGAACAACTGCACGATCGGCACCGTGGCCGCCGCTGCTATGGTCTGGCGCATGTTGAAGCCGCGCAATTGCTGGTTGGCCCGATCAAAGCGGCGCGCCTCGTACTCCTGTCCGCCGAAAATCTTCACCACTTTCTGGCACTCGATCGATTCCTCGAGCACGTGTGTGATATCGGCCATGGCGCGCATCGAGTTTTGGCTCATACGGCGCAGCCGCTTGGAAAAAAGCTTCACCGCCAGTGCGATGCCGGGGGCGACGACGATAGCGACCAGTGTGAGCTTCCAGTTGAGGTACAGCAGCCATCCGAGCAGTCCCACGACCGCGAGCGAGTCGCGCACCAGCACCGTGAGCACGTTGGTGGCCGCGCTGCTGACCCCGTTCACGTCGTAGGCGATCTTGGAAATCAGCACCCCGGAGGACTCGTTGTCGTAGTAACGCGTCGGCAGTGCGAGGAGGCGCGAAAACATGGCGTTGCGAATGTCGAGCACCACTTTGTTCGACACCCATGCGAGGGCATAGGAAGTGACGTAGCTCAGCACCCCGCGCAGTAGGAAGATGCCGACCAGGGCGAGGGGAATGACGTAAGTCTGAGTATTGTCGCGATTGACGAAGCTGCCGTCGAGCAGGGGCTTCATCAATGCCGGGAACAGGGGCTCGGTGGCGGCAGTGAGAACCATCCCCAGGATGGCCACTGCGAATACCCGCGCGTGCGGACGGACGTAGCCGAGCAGGCGCAGGTACAGCTCGCGGGAAGATGGATGTCTCGCCAAGACCCTGCCCATTCGGAAAACGTTGAATTATAACTGCTTCGCACCCTCGAACCGACGTGTCAGGGCGTACCGCGTCGTCGCGCTGCGCTGCTCGGCGCGGCACCTTCCCCCGTCGCCGCCCCGTTGCTTCGCAACGGGGTCCCCTGCGCTACTCGGCCAAGCGGGCCGCTGCGCCACTCGGGCCTGCGGCCCTCAGACAGTGCTCGCGGACCCCTCCCGCTTGTCCTGTGTTGCTCGGCGGCGCCGAAGGGACCCCTTGTGCCGCGCCGAGCAGCGCAACGCGTCGGCTTATTCCTCGAACTAACGACTCGCGACGCGAGGGACCAAGCTTTCGTAGAGTCTGACCAACTTGCCGACCATGGTCGCGAGATCGAATTCGAGCGAACGCTCGCGCGCGCGCCGGCCAAGATCTTCGGCCGCTTGCGGGCATATCCGGCCCATGCGATCGGCAAGCGCATCGCTATCCAAGGCATCGCAGACATACCCGTTCTGTCCTTCGAGGACGAGTTCTGCCGCGCCGCAACTGGTGCTCGTAATCAGCGGCAGAGCGCAGGCCATGGCTTCGAGCGCGGCGTTCGGAAACGGATCGTAGAGGGTGGGCAGCACCAGGCAGTCGGCCAATCCGTACCACGGTCTGACATCGTCTTGGCCGCCGGCGAAGGTGACCCGATGGGCGATGCCGAGCCTGGCAGCGCTCGAGCGCATCGCGCGCTGGGTGTGGTCTGCGCCGACGATGGCAAGCCGGGCGCTCCGATCGGCGAGCCGCGCAAACGCCTCGAGCAATTGCGGCACGCCCTTTCTCTGGAATCCGGTGCCGACGAAAAGGAAAACGACAGCGTCCTCGGCAATACGAAGTCTTGCGCGCATTGCGGAGCGATGCTCGGCCCGCACGCGCGGATGGAAGTACTCCAGATCGACGCCATTGTGGATGACATGCAGCTTGTCCTCGGCCAGGCGAAAGCGTCGCCGGATCTCGCCCGCCACCATGTGCGAATTGCAGATCACCGCCTTCAGGCGCGGGCTCGCAAACACTCTGCGCTCGGCCGCGAGCGTATAGGCATGGTAGGGATTGAAACGCGTGAGCACTCGAGCGAGCGAGCCCCGGGCGTGGGCGCGGTTGGCCAGCCACTGCGCATGGACGCCGTCTCCGGCGCGATAGATGTCGCAGCAGGCGATGCGCTCGTGCGCCTGCACCAGGTCGAATTGCCGCGCGGCGATCGCGCGGCAAGCGGCGCGGGCGAAACTCCAGTCGCGCCACAGGCGGCCGAAGTAGAACGGGTCGCAGCGTATAAGATCTCCGCCGCCGGCGCGCTCCCAGTCGCGGGCGACCACGCTCACCTGCACGCCCGAGCCCTCGAGCCCGGCCAGCGCGCGCGACACGAAACGCTCGGCGCCGCCGTAGGGGTTGTAGCGCTGGCGGATGAGTGCGAGCTTCAACGCCGTATTGCTGATCATGGCCCGATCCCGGCCGCCTTACGCGCCAGCTCGAGTTTTTCGCACACCATTTGCGCCGCATCGAGAAGCCGCGGGCCTTGACGATGAAGCAATCCGGGATCGATCGCGTAGAGCGCGCCGGAGCGT
>JACQTO010000258.1 GCA_016210745.1 Betaproteobacteria bacterium | reverse complement strand
GGTAGCCCAGTTCCCAGGAGAGCTCGGGCATGTGCCTGAAGTTCATGCCGTAGATGCCTGCGATCATGGTGGGCACTGCGACCAGCGCGGCGTAGGACGCGAGCCGTTTGGTGGTTTCATTGTCCTGCAGCGTGATCAGCGACAGGTTCACCGAGATTGCGGTAGTGGTCAGGTCGCGCAATGAATCGATCGACTGGTTGATGCGCACCAGGTGGTCGTTGACGTCACGGTAGTAATCCTGGGTCTCGGCGCAGACTTTGGGCACGCGACCGCCGTGCAACTTGCCTACCGCCTCCAGCAGCGGTGCCACCGCGTGTTTGAGGATGGTCAGCTTCTGCTTGTGCTCATACAGCGCCTCGATGTTCCCGCGCGGGGAACTGCCGGCGAACATCCGGTCCTCGATGTGTTCCAGCTCTTCTTCCAGGGCGTCGAGGGCCGGGAAATAGCGGTCGACGATCGCGTCCATCAGCGCGTAGAGCACGAAGCCTGCGCCGTAGCGCAGCAGGTGCGGTTCGCTTTCGCAGCGGGCCCTGACGTTGACGAAGCCCTGCTCGGTGTGGCTGCGCACGGTGAGCACGAAATTCGGGCCTACAAAAATCGCGACCTCGCCAACTTTGAGCTCCTCACTCTCGATCTCAACCGTGTGCAAGACCACAAACAGCGAGTCGCCATATTCCTCGATTTTCGGGCGCTGGTGGCCATGGTGTGCGTCCTCCACTGCCAGCTCGTGCAGCCCGAATTCGTCCTTCATGGCGGCGAGTTCTTCGGGTGGCGGATCGTAGAGTGCAACCCAGACAAAACACTCGGGCCGGCTTACATAGCTGCGGATTTCGGAAACGGCAATGTCGGCCAGTTTGCGGCCTGATTCGTAGGCGACGCAGTTGATCAGCACGAGCGGCTTCCCCTCATTTCATTATGATAACAACAGCGGGCCGGTTGCGGGTCGCTTGCGATAATATGGCGGCATTCTTGCCATTCGAGCATCCAGTCCATGCCGAAAATCAGCCGCCGAAGCGCGGAACTCGGGACCGAAAACGCCTTCGTCGTACTCGCCGAGGTCAACGACCTGGTTCGACAAGGCCGCGACATCATCTCCTTTTGCATTGGACAGCCGGATTTTTCCACGCCGGCGAACATCCAGGAGGCGGCCATCGGCGCCATACGCAGCGGAAAGCACGGCTACACGCCATCGGCGGGCCTGCCAGAGCTGCGCGAGGCGGCGGCTCTCTATATGGGCCGCATGCGCGGGATCGAAATCCCGCCGGAAGATGTGGTGATTGGCGCCGGGGCCAAGCCCTTTATCGCCTATAGCATTCTCTCGGTGACCGATTACGGCGTCGGCGACGAGGTGATCTACCCCAATCCTGGCTTTCCGATCTACGAGTCGCAAATCCTTGCAAACGGCGCGGTGCCGGTGCCCCTGGCGCTGCGCGAGACGCGCGATTTTGGCTTTGATCCGGCCGAACTCGAGGCGAGCATCACGCCTCGGACGAAGCTTCTCATCCTCAATTCGCCGCAGAACCCGACGGGCGGAATTCTGGCCAGGAAGGACCTGGAGGGGATCGCTGCCATCCTGCGCCGCCATCCCGAGGTGTGGGTCTATGCCGATGAGGTCTACTCGAGGCTCGTGTACCAGGGAGCATTCGCCTCGGTCGCGTCGCTCCCGGGAATGTATGAGCGCACGATCATCTGCGACGGGGCCTCCAAGACCTGGGCCATGACGGGCTGGCGCATTGGATTTGCCGCCAATCCGGCGCTTGCGCCGCAGTTCGTGCGCTGGGTCACCAACACGGAATCCTGCGCCTCGCACATCAGCCAGTGGGCCGCGCTCGAGGCAATCCAGGGCCCGCAGGACGAGGTGGACAAGATGCGCAGCTCGTTCCTCGATCGGCGCGACCTCATCGTGCGACTGCTCAATCAAGTGCCGGGAGTCGCCTGCAAGACCCCGGGGGGTGCTTTCTACGCCTGGCCCAATGTCACCGAGGCCTGTCGCATGATCGGTGCTGCTGATTCGGAGGAATTCAGGCGGCGCTTGCTCGATGAAGCGGGGGTGGCGGTGCTCGCCGATATCCATTTCGGCGCGCGTGCCGCGGGCGAAGGCCAGCACATCCGATTTTCCTACGCGGCCTCCAAACCGGCGATCGAGGCGGGGGTCGCGCGCTTGGCCGATTTCATTCGCAAGAATGAGCGCGGTGCAGCTTGATCCGTTGAGTGTCCACGACTGTGATGAAGATTTTTCCAAATACGTCTCCCCTTTTCGTGCAGTTGCACGCAACTGCACGAAAAGGGGAGATTGATATAACGCCAAAAGCGGCGTCGATGAATCCGGATAATTCGGTTAAGACATGGAAAAAGAGATTTGGCGGCCCAGCGTGACGGTGGCAGCGGTCATCGAGCGCGATGGCAAATTTCTGCTGGTCGAGGAGGACGCAGACGGCGAACGGGTTTTCAACCAGCCTGCCGGGCATTGGGAGGCGGGGGAGACGCTGATCGAAGCTTGCGCACGCGAAGTCCTGGAGGAATCGGCCTGGCGGTTTCAGCCGAGAAATCTGACGGGAGTTTATCGCTGGCGGTCCCCGCACAACGGGATTACCTACCTGCGCTTCGCGTTTTGTGGCGAGGTGGTCGGCTTCGAGCAGGGCCGGCGACTTGACCGCGATATCGTGCGCGCGGTATGGCTTGCGCCCGGGGAGATCTGCGCGCTCGAAGCGCGCCATCGCAGCCCGCTGGTGATGCGCTGTATCGAGGACTATCTCACGGGCAGGCGCTATCCGCTCGATCTCATCATCGACTACGAATAGGAACCCGTTTCATGATGGGTGCGCGGATCATTATGAAACAGGTGCTGAGCAATGCGGGCGGAGCGCATTGGCATCCGTAATCCGCCCGGCCAATGACACATAGCGAAAAAATCATCGTCGGCATGTCCGGTGGCGTCGACTCCTCGGTGAGCGCGCTGTTGTTGAAACGCCAGGGGTTCGAGGTGCTCGGCCTGTTCATGAAGAACTGGGAGGACGACGATGACGACGAATACTGCTCCACGCGCCAGGACCTGATCGACTGCGCATCGGTGGCCGACATCATCGGCATCGATCTCGAGGTGGTGAATTTCGCCGCGGAATACAAGGACCGCGTGTTCTCCGCATTCCTGGCCGAATACGCGGCCGGCCGCACGCCGAATCCGGACGTGCTGTGCAACGCAGAGATCAAGTTCCGGGCATTCCTCGATCATGCGATGAAGCTGGGCGCGCAGCGCATTGCCACGGGGCACTATGCCAAGGTGCGGAAGGCGCTGAAGGACGACGGGACGGCGCGATTCGAACTGCTCAAGGCCGCGGACCGCTCGAAAGACCAAAGCTATTTTCTGCACCGTCTCGATCAGTCGCAGCTCTCGCGCGTGCTCTTTCCGCTCGGGGAATTGAAGAAGACGGAGGTGCGCCGCATGGCCGAGGAGGCGGGGTTACCCAATTTTGCCAAGCGCGACTCAACGGGCATCTGCTTCATCGGTGAGCGGCCGTTTCGCGAGTTCCTCAACCGCTATTTGCCGCGCAAGCCGGGGCCGATGCGAACCCCGGAGGGGCGTGCGGTCGGCGAGCATATCGGGCTTTCTTTCTACACCATCGGGCAGAGGAAGGGCATCGGCCTGGGCGGCATCAGAGGCGCTGAGGGCGAGCCCTGGTATGTCGCCGCCAAGGATGTGGCAAAAAACGAACTCATCGTAGTGCAAGGACACGAGCACCCATTGCTCCTGCGCCGCTCGCTTGAGGCGCGCGACCTCGCCTGGGTAAGCGGCGAGACGCCGAGCCCCGACCTACGCTACGGGGCGAAGACGCGCTACCGCCAAGCCGACGCAAACTGCAGCGTGACTTGCGTGGGCGGCGAACCGCTCAAGGTGGATTTCGATGTTCCCCAGTGGGCGGTCACGCCCGGGCAGTCTGTCGTGCTGTACCAGGGCGAGCTCTGCCTCGGCGGCGGGGTGATCCAGTAGTCACCTACAGGTCTACTTGCTGACAAATCTGGCGAAGATTTTGCTTCTAAATTCGTCTCCCTCTTTTCGTGCAGTTGCTTGCAACTGC
>JACQTO010000254.1 GCA_016210745.1 Betaproteobacteria bacterium | reverse complement strand
GGTAGAGGCGGTGCACCCCGGTGGTGGTTTCCTCGGTGACGCCGCGGATGTTCTTCGCGATCGCCGAATACCATCCCGGTTTGGCGGCGAGGCGCTTTTTGATGGCGGCATACAGGGCGGTTTCCTCTTCATTGCTCGGCTTGGAAACCAATGAAGCGTCCTTCTCGGCGCGGCAGCCCAGATGCACAAGCAGGGTCGCATCGCCGCCGTCATCGAGGATCATGTTGGGCGTGCCGCCGTCAGCCCACTCGAAGATGCGGTGCGTGAATTCCCAGTAATCGTCAAGGGATTCGCCCTTGAAAGCGAATACCGGGATGCCGCCCGCGGCGATCGCCGCGGCGGCGTGGTCCTGGGTCGAGTAGATGTTGCACGAGGCCCAGCGCACCTCGGCGCCCAGCGCACGCAGCGTTTCGATCAGCACGGCGGTCTGGATGGTCATGTGCAGCGAGCCGGCAATGCGCGCGCCCTGCAGCGGCTTGGCGGCGGAGAACTCTTCGCGGATTGCCATCAGACCGGGCATCTCGGTCTCGGCGATGGCGATTTCCTTGCGGCCCCAGTCAGCCAGGGCGATGTCGGCGATTTGGCAGTCGGTGAAACTCTTGGCTTGCTGTACGGCGCTCATCACGCCCTCCTTTCGTTAGAAAAAAGTTCGCGAGCGCCGTTGCCTTGGTGACACCCCGAGCCTGGCGAGCACCGGCCCGTCGCAACGCTCCTCGGGAAGGCGCGCATTGTAGCGCATGTGCGCGCCGGCGCGCTAGCGGGCCGGCGGGGCACGCCGCGCAGCGCGTTGTTTTCGCATCGCAGCAGCGTGTCGTTCTCCGGCGACAACACAAGTCTCGCCTAATCCGCGCGTTAGTCGCGCAGGGTCATCGTGGCGTCGGGCTGAGGCGACAGTATGGCGACATGAAGCGTGCGCCCAAGTTCAAGCTTTTGAAGCAACACGCTGATCGAAAGCAGAAAACAAATTCTGGCACACGGCTTGCATAGGGGCTGCGCTGTGAGGAAGGTTATCGATTCGCGCGTCTGCGGGTCGCGTGTCCATCGATCCAACAAGAACTAGCCAAATTAGACAACAGAGCATGAAGCGCAAGTTCGGCACTTGGGCAGACGAATACCCGAGTGGATTAGTACGTCATGTCCCGGAAACCGATTCATCGGACCGGAAAAAAATGACGGCAAGCGTGCGAAATTTACTTAGGACAATGTCATACATGGTAGTAGTTTTCCTCCCACTCGAATTGCCGCCGAGGGCTCGCGAGAAGTCGCGGCCATTGGCGCAACGGCAATCGGCCCGGTCATCGGTAAGTTAGTTTGGTGACCGAGACGCGAGCGATGCAAAAGCAATACACATGGAGATTCAAATGGAACACATAGGAAACGGTTTCGCCAGACGAGGCCATTTACGAGACCAGCTAAAGGAGGGGCTTATGCACCGACCATTGAAACGAGCGCGTACCGCGATTGCCGCGCTCAGCCTGATCACCATTAGCGCCATCATCGCCGCCTGCGGCGGCGGCGGCAGCGGCGGTGGCGGCAGCGTAGCTGACGTCGCGAGCACTGGCGTTACGCCTCAGGTGCTGAGCGGTGTTGCCGCCACAGGCGCTCCGATGATCGGGCAGGTCAGTGTCAAGGATTCCTCGTCTGCGCCCAAGGAGAAGACGACCGTCACCGGCAGCGATGGCTCATTTTCGTTCGATGTGAGCGACATGAAAGCCCCCTTCATGCTGAAGGCGACCTCGGCCGTCGGTGGAACCACCATGTATTCCTTCGCCGATCAGCCGGGCACTGCCAACATCCACCCGCTCTCCAGCGTTGCCGTGGCGAGAGCTGCTGAAGTCGATGATCCCGAAGACGCCTATCAAAATTCGGATTCAGCCAGGCACGAGAAGATCAGGTCCGGGATGCCGGCTGCGATGGCCGCGCTCAAGACCCAACTGAAGCCCTTGCTCGATGCCTTCGATGTCGACCTCGATGACCTGATCAAGGATGACTTCGCGGCTGACCAAACCGGTCTTGACGCCGTGCTCGACAACGTCAAGGTTGCGATTTCCGGAGGTACCCTCACGATCACCAACGCGACCACCGGCGCCGTCCTTTTCACGGCTAGCGTCAAGGACATCGAACACGGGAAATTCACGGACGATGAAAACGACATGCCCAAGCGTGGTCCCCGCCCCGCGGCTCCGACCGGCGTGAGCGCCACCGGGGGCGACGGCCAAGTGACCATCGACTGGCAACCGGTCAGCGATGCGATCTCCTATACCATCTACTGGTCGACCAAGAACATCGCCGCGTCCGACGAAGGGGCGAAAAAAATCCGCCACGTCAAGAATCCTCCCTACGTTCAAACAGGACTCGCCGCCGGTACGACCTACTATTACACCGTCAGGGCGGTAAATCGCGCCGGCCGCAGCCGCCATTCGGCCGAAGCTTCGGCGACCACGAACGGCACCGCAACGACCACGGCAGCAACGACGACGACCACCGCTGCGTCGACGACGACTACCGCAGGGCCGACGACGACTACTGCGGCGACGACGACGACCACGGCAGCGCCGACGACGACTACCGCAGCACCGACGACGACGACGGCAGCGCCGACGACGACGACCGCAGCGCCAACGACCACCACGGCAGCGCCGACGACGACCACCGCAGCGCCAACGACGACCACGGCAGCGCCGACGACGACCACCGCAGCGCCGACGACGACGACCGCAGCGCCGACGACGACCACCGCAGCGCCGACGACGACCACCGCAGCACCAACGACGACCACCGCAGCGCCGACGACGACGACCGCGGCGCCGACGACGACCACCACCACGACGACGGCGACGACCACGACCACCACGCTGGCAATCAATGGTGCGGCGCTCTATGGAACGAACTGCGCAGGCTGCCACAATCCGCTGGCAACGACGGAAAAACGTGGGGCGACAGCAGCGGAGATAAGCGCCGGAATTGCGGGCGTCAGTAGCATGAGAAACTCAATCCTTGCAACCAACGGAGGTATACCGCTGACGCAAGCGCAGATAGCGGCGATTGCCGCCGCCATGCAATAGGCTTATCGGCAGGGGATTGGCGTATCGAAGGGCTCTCGAAAGGGAGCCCTTCTTCTTTCTACGGATGGCGCGCCGTCCAAAGAATAACTAGCCAAATTAGACAACACAGCGCGAAACCCAAGTCTAGTACTCGGGTAAGTGAATATCCGATTGGATTAGTACGCCATGACAAGAAAATCACGTCAAATGTGCGAAATTACCATATGCCATCGTCATAAACGATAGTAGTTTCCCTCTCACTCGAATTACCGGAAGGGTTCGCTAGTCGAGGCGCAACGGTAATTAACAGGGTCATCGGTCAGTCTGTTTGGTGACGCGAGTGCCAACGATGCAAATGCAGTACCTATGGAGATTTGAATGGAGCACAAAGGAAACGGTTTCGCCAGACGAGGCCAATTAAAAAATCATCTGAAGGAGAGAGTTATGGACCGGCCGTTGAAGCGGGCGCGTGGCACGATTGCGGCGCTCAGTCTGATCACGATTAGCGCCATCATCGCCGCCTGCGGCGGCGCCGGCAGCGGCGGTGGCGTCGATGGCGTCGCGAGCAGCGGCGTTTCGCCTCTGGTGCTAAGCGGCGTTGCCGCCACAGGCGCTCCGATGATCGGACAAGTCAGTATCAGGGACTCCTCGTCTACGCCCAAGGAGAAGACCGTCGTCACCGGCAGCGATGGTTCGTTTAGCGTCGATGTGAGCGACATGAAAGCGCCCTTCATGCTGAAGGCGACGGGGGCCGTCGGCGGAACCACCCAGTATTCCTTTGCCGATCAATCTGGCACCGCTAACATCCATCCGCTCTCCAGCGCCGCGGTGGCGAGAGCTGCGGAAGTCGATGACCCCGATGAAGCCTATCGAAATTCGGATTCAGCGAGGAACGAGAAGATTAAGGCCGGGCTGCCGGCTGCGTTGGCGGCGCTCAAGACTAAACTCAAACCCCTGCTCGATGCCTTCGACGTGGACCTCGATGACCTGATCAAGGATGACTTCGCGGCTGACCAAACCGGTCTTGACGCCGTGCTCGACAACGTCAAGGTTGCCATTTCCGGTGGCACCCTCACGATCACGAATGCGGCCACGGGCGCCGTCATTTTCACGGCCAACGTCAAGGAAATCGAAAACGGGCAATTCACCGAAGACGAAGACGACTTGCCCAAGCGTGGTCCCAAGCCCGCGGCCCCGACCGGCGTGAGCGCCACCGGAGGCGACCTCCAAGTGACCATCGCCTGGGAACCCGTCGCCGATGCGATTTCCTATACCATCTACTGGTCGACCAAGCCATCGGACGAAAGGGCGAGGAAGATTCCCCGCGTCAGGAGTTCCTCCTACGTTCAAACGGGACTTGCTGCCGGTACGACCTACTACTACACCGTCAGGGCGGTAAATCGCGCTGGCCGCAGCCCGCACTCGGCTGAAGTCTCGGCGACCACGAACGGCACGGCAACGACGACTACGGCAGCCTCGACGACGACCACCGTAGCCTCGACGACGACCACGGCAGCGGCGACAACCACCACGGCGGCGCCGACTACGACGACGGCAGCGCCGACAACGACCACTGCGGCGCCGACGACCACCACTGCGGCCCCGACGACGACCACTGCAGCGCCGACGACCACCACTGCGGCCCCGACGACGACCACTGCAGCGCCGACGACCACCACTGCGGCCCCAACGACGACGACTGCTGCGCCGACGACGACGACTGCTGCGCCGACGACGACGACTGCGGCACCGACGACGACTACTGC
>JACQTO010000263.1 GCA_016210745.1 Betaproteobacteria bacterium | reverse complement strand
GGGCACGTTGATGCTCGCCGCATCGTCGGGGCGCTCGTCGAGGTAAAAGCGCAGCGCCGCGAGACGGTGCTGTCCGTCGATGATGAGAAACTTCTCCTGCGGCTCCGACAGGTGCCCGTGGCCCTCGGCGTTCGGCAGCGACTGGTAACGCAGCTTCTCCGGGGTGAACAACAGCACCGTGCCGGGGATCGGCGGCTGGGTGATCGCGGTTTCGTAGAAGTTCTTCAGCGCGCGCACTTTGGCGCGCGAAAGCGTGCGCTGAAAGGCGCGGTCGGTGCGCTCGATTTTCGCAATGAAATGCGCGATGTCGTCTTCCTTGGCGATGCGATCCGGTGCGATCTCCTCGCCCTGGCCGTAGAACCGGCTGATGAAGCGCACACGCTCGAGCAGCTCCGGCGCGCGGTAGCTGCCGAAATAGAAGATGCTGTCTTTTTGACGAATCTGCGTCGCGAGCACAGGTTGCCTCCTTGTAGTTTGAGCCGCCCCACCGGCTCAACCGGAACTATATCCCACTCCGGGGAACCCGTATAAAAATAGTCAAAAAAAGCAAGATTACCTCGGGAATCGCGGCAGGGCGAGCCTCGTCGCTGCGCCTCGGATGCCCGCCCGATCGCCGGGTGCGCGCAGGGCCCACCATCCGGGCATTTAATGCTAGATTTCGCGTTCGGCAAGCAGCGGCCATACGGGCCGATTTGGCGGAGAGTCTATTGCATCGAAAAGCCGGACCATGGCCGACGCCTTCGTAGCTTTCGACAAGGTCGATCTCGCCTACGACACGGACAGCGGCAACGCGATCGAGGAAGTCACCCTGTCGGTGCGCGAGCACGAGTTCATCGCCATCGTCGGCCCCTCGGGCTGCGGCAAATCGACGTTCATGAAGCTCGCCTCGGGCCTGCGCTTGCCGACCCGGGGATCGGTTAGCGTCGAAGGCAAGCCGGTCTCCGGACCGCTCAAGATCTGCGGCATGGCGTTCCAGAATGCGACGCTGCTGCCCTGGCGCACGACGCTGCGCAACGTGCTGCTGCCGCTCGAGATCGTCCAGCCCTACCGCTCGAACTTCAAGCGCGACCGGGAGCAGTTCTGCCAGCGCGTGCGCAAGCTGCTCGAGGCGGTCGGCCTGCAAGGGCAGGAGGACAGGTTCCCTTGGCAGCTCTCCGGAGGCATGCAGCAGCGTGCCTCGATCTGCCGCGCGCTCGTGCATGAGCCCAAGCTGCTGCTGCTCGATGAGCCGTTTGCTTCGCTGGACGCGTTCACGCGGGAGGAACTGTGGTGCGTGCTGCGCGACCTATGGGCGCAAAACCGGTTCACGGTGGTGCTGGTGACGCACGACCTGCGCGAAGCGGCGTTCCTTGCCGACACCGTGTACGTGATGAGCAAGCGTCCGGGCCGGATCCTGGTGCGCAGGAGCATAGACATCGCGCGGCCGCGCGATCTCGAGACCCTGTACACGGACAAGTTCACCGGCATAGTGCACGAGCTGCGCGAGCATATCGGGCGCATCCGGACGATCTAATGGGCCTTGCACAAATGTCTGACGCTCTGTCCCTCATCCTCTGCTCCTTCTCCCAGAGGGAGAAGGAAGGTTCGAGGCGCAAACGGCTTGTCACCCGTTTGCGCAGGACTTAGTGCCATGGCAATCCGCGTTCCCCGATACCACCGCTACGCGCCCTGGGCGATGTTGGGAGCGATCCTCCTCGTGTGGCAGCTTATCTGCACCGTGTTCGAGGTCTCCGAGTTCATCTTCCCCGGTCCCTGGGCGATCCTGAAGGCGCTGTTCGAATTCTGGGGGCCGATCCAGAGCCACGCGATCCAGACCTTCTGGACCACCATGACCGGATTCGGCTTGGGCATCGTGGTCGGCGTGGCCCTTGGCACCCTGGTCGGTTCCTCGCGCCTGTTCTACAGCGCCCTCTCCCCGCTGATGGTGGGCTTCAACGCGATTCCGAAGGCGGCTTTCGTGCCGATCCTGGTCGTCTGGTTCGGCATCGGCACCATTCCGGCTATCCTGACCGCCTTCCTGATCTGCTTTTTTCCGATCGTGGTGAACGTGGCCACCGGCCTGGCGACCGTGGAGCCCGAGATGGAAGACGTGCTGCGGGTGCTGGGCGCGAGCCGATGGGACGTGCTGATCAAAGTCGGGCTGCCCCGTTCCCTGCCGTACTTTTTCGCCTCGCTCAAGGTTTCAATCACGCTCGCCTTTGTCGGCTCGGTGCTATCGGAGACGGTTGCGGCCAACCGGGGAATCGGCTACCTCATGATGTCGGCCGGCTCGCAGATGCGCATGCCGCTGGTGTTCGCCGGCCTCATCGTGATTAGCGTCATGGCGATGCTGATGTACGAATTCTTCGCGCTCCTGGAGCGCCGCCTGACCGGCTGGGCCACCCGGGGAATGGACGGAGCTTCCTAGACCAGCGGGACTATCCGCGGCCGGCCGGCAAGCGATTTTCAACTTCCCGGAATGATTCCCGCCGGCAGCGATTCGCAATAGGCCGCGATATCGCCGGGCCGCGTGAGCCACACGCGGTCGAACTTCGGATGGCCGAGGATGCGGCGCAGGCCGTTGCGCAGCGCGCGGATCCGGTGCGGCTGCCCGAATATCATGGTGTGCAGCGAGATCGCGAACACGAGCGGCGCTCGCTCGCTCTGCTCGATCATTTCCTCGAACTGGCGCACCGCCGTATCCATGAACTGCACCGCGTCGTGGTGGAAAGTCAATGTCACGCCGTAGTCGTTCGTCTCCAGGGGATAGGGAATATTCAGCAACGGTCCGGAACGCGTGCGCATCCAAAACGGCTGATCGTCGCAGGGCCAGTCCAGCACGTAGCGATATCCCGCCTCCTTGAGCAGATCGAGCGTCACTTTGCTCGGCATCATGAGCGGGGTCATCCATCCGCCGGGCGCGCGGCCCTCGTTGTTCGCGATCGCCTCGGTGGCCTCGGCGATCAGCGTCCTTTCGTCATCCTCCGGGCGCCCCGCGGGCTTCTCCGAATTGGTGCGGCCGTGCCCGACGAATTCGTCTTTGCGCTTCCTGATCGCCTCGATCACGGCAGGGTGCGTGTCGTAGAGATAGGAGTTGGCGAGGTGGGCCGCGGGCAGCTCGAGCTCGTCCAGGAGTTCCAGCAGCCGCCAGATGCCGACCCGGTTTCCGTACTCGCGCCAGGACCAATTGCGGTGGTCGGGCATCGGCATGGCGCTGCCGAATACCGGGCCGAACTCCATCCCGAAACCGAATGTCTCAACATTCAAGGCGAGGTACATGGCGAGCCGCTTGCCGCCCGGCCAGGCGTAGTCCGGCCGCTTGGGCAGAGGGCTGAAATCGAAGCGCTCGTGGGAGGGAAGGATCATGGGTTTGCTCGCTCGGATAGTGTGGTCTGGAACACGGCGCAAGTCGGAAAACTTTATGATAGTCTGAAACGCAATCGGAGGGACCGGCAAGGCAGTCGAACGCCGGTTCTCGCGTGCGTTTGCGCCGATCTTGCGTGTTTCGATGCCCCAGGCGGCACGGCCTTTTTCCACGGCCTTGCTGCCTGGCCCTGACTCGGGAGGTGTGATGAAAAGCAGCGGCTGCAGATTCCTTCTGGCGGTGCTCACCGCCGTATTCGCCCTGGCCGGCACGGCCCATTCCCAGCAACTGACCAAGATTCGCTTCACGCTCGACTGGCGCTACGAGGGGCATCTGTCGTTTTTCATGATGGCCAAGGCCAAGGGCTATTACGAAAAAGAAGGCCTGGACGTGAGCGTGGATTCCGGCGCGGGCTCGGTCGCCACCATGAACCGGATCGTCGGCGGCTCGCATGACATAGGTTCTGCCGACCTTTGCTCGGTGATCGAGTTTCTGGGCAACAACCCCAACATGAGCGGGCGCTTCCAGGCGGTGTACCTTCTCTACAATCGTTCGCCGATGATGATCCAGGCGCTGAAGAAATCGGGGATCAGAAAGCCCCAGGACCTGGCCGGGAAGAAAATGGCGGGGCCGATTTTCGATTCGGCGCGCAAGGCCTTCCCGATCTATGCGCGCGCCATCGGCATCGATCCGGCCTCGGTCACCTGGGTCAATGTCGATCCGGCGCTGCGCGAAACGCTGCTGGCCCGAGGCGACGTCGATGCCACCCCGGGGTTCGAGCTGGACAAGCTCACGCTGATGGCGCGCGGGGTCAAGGAGGAGGACATCGTCACCTTCGGTTATGCCGATGCCGGCCTTAAGCTCTACAGCAACGTGCTCCTCGCCAGCGCGAAGCTGATCGAAGAGAACCCCAAAGCGGTTGCGGCGTTCGTGCGCGCGACCAACCGCGCGCTGATCGAGGCCATCGCCAACCCCGAGGAGTCGGTCTCCTACACCAAACAGTTCGACCCTCTCACCGACCCGAAAACAGGTTTGGCGAAGATGAAGATCCTGCTGCGCGTGATCAACACCGAGTTCGCGCACGCCAACGGGCTCGGCGCGATCAACAAGGGCGATCTGGAAAATCAAGTGAAAGAGGTCGCGGCGGCCTTCGCCCTGAAGACCGTGCCCAAGGCGGACCAGATCTTCAATGCGAGCTTCCTGCCGCCCAAATCGGAGCGGGTTCCCCGTACTCCGCCGATAAGATGATGGCTGCGCCGGTTTCCCCGCCGCGCTGCGCGTGGGAACGCTCCTTCTCCCGCCGGGGCGGGAGAAGGATGGGAGCGAGGCGAGGGTTTCGGGCAGCATGCTGCCCGCGCGCACTGCAAGTGAGGGTGGGATAGGAGATTCGATGATCCGCAGCACCAAGATCGTCGCCACGCTCGGTCCGGCCTCGAGCGACCCGCAGATGCTGGAGCGGATGATTCTCGCCGGCGTGGACGTCGTGCGGCTCAATTTTTCCCACGGAACCGCCGAGGACCACATCCGCAGGGCCGAGCTGGTGCGCGAGGTCTCGAACAAGACGGGCCGCATCGTCGGCATCATGGCCGACCTGCAAGGACCCAAGATCCGCGTCGGGAAGTTTCGCGAGGGCAAGGTGATGCTCGCGAGCGGCGATCGGTTCATCCTCGATGCCGAGTGCAAGCTGGGCGACCAGGGGCATGTGGGTCTGGACTACCCCGATCTTCCGCGCGACGTGGCCCCGGGCGACAAACTGCTGCTCGATGACGGCCGTATCGAGTTCGATGTCGTCGACGTTGCCGGCAGCCGCATCACCAGCGTGATCACGCACGGGGGCGAGCTCTCCGACAACAAGGGCATCAACAGGAAAGGCGGCGGCCTGTCGGCGCCGGCGCTCTCGGCCAAGGACATGGAGGACATCAAGGTCGCGTCGCAAATCAAGTGCGATTACCTTGCCGTTTCCTTTCCCAAGTCGAGCGCCGACATGTACATGGCGCGCCAACTGATGCGCACGGCGGGCGGGGACCCCCTGCTTATCGCCAAGATCGAGCGCGCCGAGGCGGTCCAAGAGAAGGCGCTGGGCGAAATCATGTCGGCCTCCGACGGCATCATGGTCGCGCGCGGGGACCTCGCGGTGGAGATCGGCGACGCCTCGGTGCCGGCCCTGCAAAAGCGCATGATCCGGCAGGCCCGGGAACTCAACAAGCTCACCATCACCGCTACGCAGATGATGGAGTCGATGATCTCCAGCCCCATTCCCACCCGCGCCGAGGTATCCGATGTCGCCTATGCCGTGCTCGACGGCACCGACGCGGTAATGCTCTCGGCCGAGACCGCCAGAGGCGCCTATCCGGTCGAGACGGTCGAGTCGATGGTGCGCATCTGCATCGAGGCCGAGCAAAGCCAGGCGCTCGCGCTCGACCGCGATTTCCTGGACCGGGTGTTCACCCGCGTCGACCAGTCGATCGCGATGGCGGCGCTCTTTACCGCCTACCATCTGAAAGTGAAGGCCATCGCGGCGCTCACCGAGTCCGGCTCCACGCCCCTGTGGATGTCGCGCCTGAACTGCGGCGTGCCGATCTACGCCCTCACTTCGCAGACTTCTACCCGGAATCGCTGCACGCTGTTCCGCGATACCTATCCGCTCATCATCGGGTACAAGGGCCACGACCGCGAAGAGCTGCTGCTCGAGGCCGAGCATGTGCTCGTCGGCAGCGGCGCGGTGCAGGAGGGCGACCTGATCGTGGTCACCATCGGCGAGCCGATCGGCAAACCCGGCGGCACCAACACGATGAAGATCGTGAAGGTCGGGGAGAATCGCCGGGCGTAGTGTTGGCGAGAATTTGCGTTTGCTAGGTCTCCCCCTTTTGTGCCGTTGCGACGTCGCACCGGCACAAAAGGGGGAGATTGATAAAGGCAAGAGCAACTTCGCTGCTTCCGGTTCGTTCGGTCCGGGTAAGATCGGCCACCGAAAACCGCCGGTTGTTACCAAGGATTGGCGCTCGTAGCGAATGGTGGCATCCGGGGCCGCTCCCGCGTTAAAATTGCCGCTTTCCACGCAACCTCCAACCCTGCTTTCCTTCAGGAGGGAATCATGAGCACCAACGAACTGTCACGGGTCGCTTTGGCTATGGTCGCGCCCGGCAAGGGCATCCTGGCTGCCGACGAATCGACCGGAACCATCGAGAAGCGCTTCAAGAGCATCAGCGTTGAGAATCTGGAAGAAAACCGCCGTGCCTACCGCGACATGCTGTTTTCCACCCGGGGGCTTTCCCAGCATATCTCCGGCGTGATCCTGTACGACGAAACGCTGCGCCAGAAATCGGCCGACGGCACCCCGTTTGCCGAGCTGCTGGCGAAAAACGGCATCCTCCCCGGCATCAAGGTCGACGCCGGCGCCAAGGACATGGCGTTTTGCCCCGGCGAGAAAATCACCGAAGGGCTCGACGGCTTGGCCAAACGCTGCGCCGAATACGTGAAGCTGGGCGCGAAGTTCGCCAAGTGGCGTGCGGTCATCACCATCGGCAAGGACGCTCCCTCCGCAGCGTGCATAAACGCCAACGCGCATGCACTGGCGCGCTACGCGGCCATCTGCCAAGCAGCGGGGCTGGTGCCCATCGTCGAGCCCGAAGTGCTGATGGACGGCGACCACGATATCGACCGCTGCGAGCAGGTCACCGAGTGGACCCTGCGCGCGGTATTCGCCGCGCTTGCCAATCAGCGGGTGGTCTACGAGGACATGGTTCTCAAACCCTCGATGGTGATTTCGGGCAAGGACTGCGCCAAGCAGGCCGGCGTCCAGGAAGTCGCCGAGCGCACGCTGCGCTGCCTCAAGCGCACCGTCCCGGCGGCGGTTCCCGGCATCGCCTTCCTCTCGGGCGGCCAGAGCGACGAGCTCGCCACCGCGCACCTGGATGCCATGAACAAGATCGGCGGCGCGCCCTGGCGCCTGACCTTCTCGTACGGCCGCGCGCTGCAGCATCCTTCTCTTACCGCCTGGAAGGGCAGGGAGACGAACCTGGCGGCGGCGCAAATCGCGCTCGCCCACCGCGCGCGCATGAACGGACTGGCGACCGCAGGCCGCTACAGCGCCGAGCTGGAGAAAGAACGGGGCAAGGCGGCCTAGATGTCCGCCCTATTCGAGTCGAGCATCAAGAGCCTGCCGTTCATCTCGCGCGGCAAGGTTCGCGACATCTATCGGGTCGACGCAGCGCACATCCTGATGGTCACCAGCGATCGCCTGTCGGCCTTCGACGTGGTGCTGCCCGATCCCATCCCCGACAAGGGGCGCGTGCTCCAGGGGCTCTCGGACTTCTGGTTCGCCAAGCTCGCGCATATCGTCCCGAACCACCTCTCGGGCATCGCCCCCGAGAGCGTGGTCAAGGGCGAAGCCGAGATCGCGCAGGTGCGCGGGCGCTCGGTGGTGGCGCGCAAGCTCAAACCCCTGCCGATCGAGGCGGTGGTGCGCGGCTACCTGATCGGCTCGGGCTGGAAGGATTACCAGAGCACCGGGGCCCTGTGCGGCATCGCGCTGCCGCCCGGGTTGCGCCAGGCCGAGCGCTTGCCGCAGGTCGCATTCACCCCCGCCACCAAGGCCGAAGCCGGCACACACGACGAGAACATCTCCTTTGACCAGACGGTGAAACTGCTCGGTGCGGCGCTTGCCGAGCAGGTGCGCGAGACCGCGATCCGCCTTTACACCGAAGCCGCCGAATACGCGCGCGAGCGCGGCATCATCATCGCCGATACCAAGTTCGAGTTCGGGCTGGACGAGGCAGGAGCCCTCCACCTGATCGACGAGGCGCTCACCGCCGATTCCTCCCGCTTCTGGCCGGCCGAGCAATACCGGCCGGGGACCAGCCCCCCTTCGTTCGACAAGCAGTACGTGCGCGATTATCTGGAGACGCTCGACTGGGGCAAGAAGCCGCCCGCGCCCAGGCTCCCCGCGGAGGTGATCGCGAAGACTTCCGCGAAATACCGCGAAGCGCTCAAGCGCCTCACGGGAAAGGATCTCGCGGACTAGACGGACAGAGGGAATGGCCACTGCTAACAAGAAAGCGCTGGTAGGCGTCGTCATGGGAAGCACCGGCGACTGGGAAATCATGCAGCACGCCGTGCGGCAGCTGAAGGACTTCGGCATCCCCTGCGAGGCGCGCGCGCTGTCGGCGCACCGCACCCCCGAGGCGCTCGAAGACTGGATGGCCGGCCTGGAAAAGCGCGGCGTGCGCTGCTTCATCGCCGGGGCCGGAGGGGCGGCGCATCTGGCCGGCGTGGTGGCGGCGAAAACGACTCTGCCGGTGCTCGGCGTGCCGATTCCGTCCAAGCATCTCCAAGGCCTGGATTCGCTGCTTTCCATCGTGCAGATGCCCAAGGGCGTGCCCGTGGCCACCTTTGCCATCGGCGAGGCGGGCGCGGTCAATTCGGCGCTCTTTGCCGTGGCCATGCTCGCCTTGGGCGACGCTTCTCTCGCCAAGGCGCTGGAGGCTTTTCGCGAAAAGCAGGCGCAGGCGGTGCTCGCCGCGAAGCTTCCCGATTAGCCTGGCGCAGGCGCTGGGCCGGCGGCGAAGCGAATCGCGCGCTGCGGGTCCGATTTGAGGGCGAATCCGCGTGCACCTCTCGATTCCACAACAGACCATAGAAGAGGCCGCCCGGGTGCTGCGCTCAGGCGGCCTGGTCGCTTTCCCCACCGAAACCGTTTACGGCCTGGGCGCCGATGCATCGAACCCGGCGGCGGTGGCGCGGATATTCGCGGTGAAGGGCCGGCCGGCGACGCACCCGGTGATCGTGCATCTGCCCTCGATCGCGCATCTGGCGCGCTGGGCGCGCGAGGTGCCCGAGGCGGCGCGGCGCTTGGCGAAGGCTTTCTGGCCCGGTCCCCTGACGCTGGTCTTGAAGCGCGCAAGCGGCGTCTCCGATGCGCTCACCGGCGGCCAGGACACGGTCGGCCTGCGCGTTCCTTCGCACCCGGTTGCCCTGGCGCTGCTCTCGGCTTTGGCAAGCGGGGACGACGGGCGGCGCCTGATCGGCGTGGCCGCGCCCTCGGCAAACCGTTTCGGGCGCATCAGCCCCACCACGGCGGCGCACGTGCGCTCGGAGCTGGGCGATCGGATCGACATGATTCTGGATGGCGGGCCCTGCGAAGTCGGGATCGAATCGACCATCGTCGATCTCTCGGGAGCGCGGCCGGCGTTGCTTCGCCCGGGGAGGATCGGCGCGCAGGACATCGCGCGCGTCATCGGCACTGCGCCCGAGGCGCCCGGTGGGGAAGCGCCGCGCGCTCCGGGGACGCTCGAATCGCATTACGCCCCGCAGTGCCCGCTGCGCCTGGTGAGGCCTGAGCACTGGGACGCAGCGCTCGCCGCGGAATCCCGCCGGCGCTCGGTGATGGCCTTTCGCGCCCCGCCTCCGGGCGACCCGAGCATCAAATGGATATGCATGGCCCTGGATCCGCAAGCCTGCGCGCACGATCTGTACGCCAACCTGCGCGAACTCGACGCCAGCGGCTGCGAAGTGATCCTCGCCGAAGCGCCGCCACCCGGACCCCGATGGGAAGGCGTGCGCGATCGTCTTAAACGCGCCGCGGGCTGAGCATCCGCCGATTTACGTCGTCATGCCCGCGAATGCGGGCATTCTGGGCATCACCCCTCAGGAATTTCCAAACTCTACGTCATGCCCGCGGAAAGCGGGCATCCAGGCAGCGCTTGATTCAGCCCTTCGGCTGTCCCGCCGCAGGCGCGGCTGCCGGTGGAGCCTGAATGCCGGCGCCCTTCCTCGCCAGCAGTCTCGCGAAGTTATCCAGCGAAAGCAGGTGCGCGTAGATCCTCCCCACGATGCCTTTCTTGAACAGGTTCTTGTGCTGTGCCGCGTTCAACACCTCGAGCTTTTTCTCCTCCACGCGGTACATTCCGGCGAGGTTCAGCGGCGCGCCGTCTTTGCCCGTCGCCTGCATGGTGAACGGGGCGAGCAGCGCGTAATCGGCCAGGATCCCGCACATCTCGCGGCTGCGTTCGAGGTCGGACTCGAACTCGTTGAGCAGCTTGTTGATATGGGTCCAGCGCTCGAGCGGGGCTCCCGCGTCATCGAACATGCGCTCGCCATCGTCGGCAACGAAGGCGCGCTCGACGCAGACCAGCCGATCGGCCTGCTCGACCTTGTCCAGCGTGACCCGCGCCATGCAAAACGGGTAGCGCCGAACGTACGCGGGGATATAGACGCCCGCCTGCCATCCGTCCTTGGTGAGGAACAGGTTCTCGCCTGCAGCTACGCCGACCACGGCGATGGCGGCGAAGGTCTTGCCGCCGTCGGTCGAGGTGAACACCAGCGGATAGTCGCGGCAGGCGACGGCGAATTCGGTGTAACTCACCGGAATCGCGTTCGTATCGCGCGCGAAATCGGGCAGCGCACCGGGGGCCGGCAGCCGAACGCGATTGTTCTTGTAGAAGGGCACGATCTCGCGGTAACCGAAGGGCGGGTTGATCTGCACGTGAGCTCCTTGAGGCGCGGGGTGCGACGATCATAGCGCCCGGCGTCGCGCAGGGGCAAGCGTACGAGTTCCTCCTTGCCGCGCGGCAAGGCGGCCGCGGCCAATTGCCGCGGTTGTCCAAGGGCTTGAAACCGGCCGCGTCGAATCGCATTTGTGGGCGGGGGCCACTTTTGACTATAATCGGTCCCCCACGGGGTGGTAGCTCAGCTGGGAGAGCGCCGCGTTCGCAATGCGGAGGTCGAGGGTTCGATCCCCTTCCACTCCACCACCACTTGTTCTAGCTTGTTGTAGCTTGCTAGAGCATGCTGGCTTTCGCTCTAGCATGTTCACCAAATCCAAGCAGAGCAAGTTCCTTAGAGTTTCGGAAACTTCGCTCAGCGTCCTGCGACGACAGTCGTCGCACCAACCGTAGCCTTCTCAGTAGGAAAGTGTACGAACGAACTTTGATGCGATCGCCATCAGTCGCGGCCGCACCGCTGGCGCCGCGCGTGCTTGGCGCTTTGCGTCGTCGTCAGCCGATCGCGTCGTTGCGCGTTAATTTGCTGTCAACAATTTCAACAGCCGAATGGAGACCGCAATGACGTAACTATCCAATCAAACGGAGTTACGTCATGTCTCGCACGTTTCGGCGCAGGAACGAGCGCCACGAGTACTACTGGGTGTTGCACGACTGGGATTCGCGCGCGCCGTACGGCTATTGGGTGCGCATCGATCCAAGATCGGAAAAGGGGCGCAAGGCCCTGGCACGCTTCCATTCCGACAAGGCGGTGACGATGGGCGCCGCGCCACGTTGGTTCCGTAAGGTCTTCGACCATCGGTGCGTGTCGAATTTTTCGCTGAATCTAGACATGTCATGCTGGACGCGTCGAGGGCATCAGCTTATATGGCGTTTTATCGTGCCAAAAAGTCGCCTATTGGCACGATGTTATGGTATCGTGCCATATCGTGCCAAACGCGAGCCGTATCGTGCCAAAACAGATCCCAGAAAACCTGAACGACCAGTTGCTCGAGATCCTGGGCTCCCATCCCGATGGGCTCGGAATCGAGGCCATCGTCGATCGCTTTCGGGACGTCGCCAGCAAGCGGACGATTCAGCGTCGGCTCACCGACCTGATGGCAGTGAAGCGAGTCGTGTCTGCCGGAGAGGCCAGGGCGCTGCGTTACAAGCTCGCACCTATCGTCGGCAAAGCCGAGGTGACCTTGCCGGCTATACGAGTCTCTGCCGAGGGTGAGAGCTATGTCCCACTTTCCCCCGCTGGCGCACAAATTCGCGCTCTCGTCCGCAGGCCCAATACCGAACGCATTCCCGTCGGCTATAAGCGCGAGTTCCTCGATGGATACCGGCCGAACGAGTCGGCATATCTGACCCCGGAAATCCGCGCGCATTTGCATCGGATCGGCAAGACGCCCGAGGCTGCCCAGCCCGCTGGCACTTACACACGCAACATGTTGCAACGGCTGCTGATCGATCTCTCCTGGGCCTCGTCCCGCCTCGAAGGAAATACTTACTCGCTTCTAGAAACGGAACAGCTCGTGCTCTCGGGGCAGGCGGCCGAGGGGAAAGATGCGACCGAAACCCAGATGATCTTGAACCATAAGGCGGCAATCGAGTTCCTCGCCGAATCGGCCGAAGATATGGAACTGACGCCGGTCACGCTGCGCAACCTTCACGCTCTGCTGTCGGACAACCTTTTGCCCGATCCTGCCGCTTGCGGCCGCTTGCGCACGACCGGCGTAGGTATCGCCGGTTCGGTCTACACGCCGCTCGAGGTCGGAATGCTGATCCAGGAATGCTTCGAGCAGATCCTCGCCTCAGCGCGAGCCATTACAGACCCGTTCGAACAATCCTTCTTCTTAATGGTGCAGTTGCGGTATCTGCAGCCATTCGAAGACGTGAATAAGCGCGTCTCACGTTTGTCGGCGAACATTCCGCTGATCAAGCAGAACCTATGTCCGCTCTCGTTCATGGACGTGCCCGAGAAGGCCTACATCGACGGCGTGATGGGGGTCTATGAACTCAACCGCATCGAGCTGTTGCGTGATGTCTACGTCTGGGCATACGAACGCTCATCGCAGCGCTATGTAGCGGTGCGCCAGTCGCTCGGCGAGCCCGATCCGTTTCGCCTTCGTTATCGCGAACAGTTGATGCAGGTCGTAAGGACCATCGTCAAAAAGGGCCTGAAGGCGGACGCCAATGTGGTGAGCGCTGCATCCAATGAAGTCGGAATTCCAGCGGAACATCTTGAACACTTCGTGCGCTTAGCGGTGGTCGAATTCCAGGCGTTGCACGAAGGGAATTTCGCTCGCTATCGTTTGCGACCGTCGGAATTCAAAGCGTGGGCAGAGAACCGACAACAAAGCTGAGTGGACCGCGCATTCGAAAGGGTGCTTGCAACCGTAGTAAACTCAGCTCGACAGTCCCCAATATGGCGAAGATAAGCCCTGTCCTTGATATTCCCCAAATTAGGGACGATAATCCCCAATATGGGGAACGATAAGCCAGTCTCAATTGCGGATGTCCTGTTTTCGGGAGTTCAGCAGCGCGTGCTTGGATTGCTGTTCGGCCAGCCTGACCGCTCGTTTTACGCCAACGAAATCGAACGGCTGGGGATGACCGGGCGGGGAGCGCTGGAGCGGGAACTGAAGCGAATGACCGCCTCCGGCCTGATCACCATGACCGTCATAGGCCGACAGAAACACTATCAGGCGAACCGGAATTCGCCCATCTTCCAGGAACTCAGGGGAATCACTCTCAAGACGTTCGGCCTGTCCGATGTTTTGCGTGTCGCGCTGTCGAGTTTCGCAGAGGCAATTCGCTTTGCCTTCATTTATGGGTCGGTAGCCAAGGGCACCGACACCGCGACGAGCGATATCGACGTGATGGTCATTGCCGAAGGGCTGAGCTATAGCCAACTTTTTGAGGCGCTAACGAAAGCCGAGGAAACGCTGGGCCGCAAGGTGAGCCCCACTCTTTACTCACCGGAGGATTTCCGCAAGAAAATCGCGGGCGACAATCATTTCGTCGCTCGCGTTCTCGATCAGCCAAGAATTGTTCTCTTAGGTAACGAGGATGCCAACGTCTCAGGATCAGCTCCGGAACCTGCAGAAGATCGGCAAGCTCAAGGCTGAGCCTCCCAGCCAGGTCGAGTTCGACGGACTGGTGAGGTCAGCGAAGCGCAAGTTGCCCGACGCCGAGAATCCGGCGCTGTCCCCCGACAGCCGCTTCATTCTCGCCTACGATGCGGCTCATTCACTTGCGCTTGCTGCACTTCGCTGGCATGGCTTCCGCTCGGAGGCTCGCTACATCGTTTTCCAGGTCCTGGGGTACACCGTGTCCTTCCCAGCAGCCAGGTGGCGCTTCCTGGATGACTGCCACCAGAAACGCAACGTTGCGCTGTAGAGGGCGAATACTTCGATGACGAGCCGCTGATCGAAGAACTCATTGCCGTGACCAAAGAACTGCAGGCGGCGGTCGAGGCCTTGGGACCAGTGGCCAGCTAAAAGGATACTCCGCACGACGAACGTCGGTCGCCGATAAAGGCGTCCCGTACGGCTACAAGGGCGCGCATCAACGCATTGAGGCAACGATCGAGCACATTGGACATGTGGGGACCTCGGTAGTGGTCCGGGTGGGGAACACGTTGGGCGCCCCCCGCGCGCCGACGTAAATTCCGGGTGATTAGGCGGCCGCCTTCCAGCGTCGAATACCGGCGAGGACAGGCTGCATATTCTCGCGCGCTGTCTCGGTGTCGTAATGGGTTTGCAGGTTGAGCCAACTTTGCGCATCGGTGCCGAAGAAAGCAGCTAGACGGAGAGCGGTGTCAGCAGTGATAGCGCGACGCCCGGCGACGATCTCGCCGATGCGGCGCTGTGGGACGCCAATCTCCTTAGCCAGTCGGT